>NZ_JBHUUU010000008.1:0-74332 GCF_042670865.1 Rhodococcus sp. NPDC057135 | reverse complement strand
ACAACGCAACCTAGACCCCCTGCTGTGCGCCTTTATTAACCGCCCGCGGTTAATAAAGGCGCACAGCAGATCTAGCCGGCCACCGCTTCGAGCTGCGGCGTGATCGATTCGAGCGAGTACTTCAGCGACAGCGACGACGGAGTGTTCAGGCCGGCAACAGTCGGATAGTCGACGATGGCCAATCCGCCACCCTTCACTGCAGGCAGGTCGGCAAACCCCGGCAGCTTCATCATGTCGTCCAGCGACCCGCCGTTGGGCAGCAGCACCACGACGTCGGCGCTGAGAGCGTCGACCCGTTCCGGGCTGAGTATCAGCCGACCACCGGTCACACCGGCCTCTTCGACCAGCTTGGGCGGCAACGACATTCCCAGACGCGTGAACAGTCCCGAAGCACCGTCCTTGGGATCGGCGACGATCACCAACTGAGACGTCGGGAAGACGTACTGCGACAGAAGTGCCGTCTTTCCCTTCAACCCCGGCAGTCGCTGTGCGAGCGCATCGATCTGCCCGTTAGTGGACTCGACGATCTCGTCGGCCCGAGACTCTTTGTCGAGGACTCGACCGAGAATCTCGACTTGGTCCTGCCACGGATCGACCTGGACTTCGGACAGACCGGCAATGGTCGGTGCAATCTTGCTCAACTGGTCAAAGTCGTCCTGATCGGCGACGGAGAACCCACCGAGAATCAGATCGGGATCCAAGGCTGCAATTTCTTCGACTTTGAGCGGGACACCGAACTGCTGGATCGCGGAGCGATCGAGTTCCTTCGCAGACGCGTCGACGCCGCTCTCCCACGGGAACAGGCCACGCTCGTCACCCATCGGGCCGGCAGCCAGGTACCCCACCGGTTGGATTCCGAGTTCGAGCAGGGCGTCGAGCCACTGGGTGTCGGCCGCGACAATGCGCGTCGGTGTGCCGGTGATTGTGGTGGCGCCGAACTTGTGGTCGACCGTGGTGACCCGACCGTCCGCGATCTCGTCGGCGTCCGAAGACGAACAACCACTGATACCGACGACCAGTGCCCCCAAAAGAGCCACCGCCGAGAACTTCATCGCACGCACGAAATACTCCTCCACTAGTTAGTAGAGGCTTACCTTCTCATATGGGACGCGTCTGTGTCCGACCTTGCTTTCAGGCGAAACGAGCGAGCAGACGCTCCGCTTCGGCGCCGATGCGTCGAACCACGTCGCCGGCCGGATGGGTTCCGTGCACGAGTCCCACCGCTTCTCCGGCGTAGACGACACCGCTGTGCGGATCCGACGGGTCGTACGCCTTAGCCAACGTTTCCTCGTCGGCGTCGACTCCGTGCCATGCGGCGGTGAACTCGTTGGCCACCGCGCGGCCACCCCACCGCTGCGGCCACGGCTGACTTCGGGCACGGTCGAAAACGGAGGTGTAGATCGTGTCGGTGCTTCCGGCTTCGACGACGCGGTCGCGGGCGTAGTCCGGTCCGACTGTCTCCGGGCTCGCGAGCAGCGCCGTGCCGATCATCACGCCTTCGCCACCGGCAGCCAGTACTGCAGCCAAGCCGCGTCCGGTTCCGATTCCACCTGCTGCCAGAACTGGAAGCGTCGTCGCTTCGAGGATCTCCTGCAGCAGCGGCAGGGTTCCGATTCGGCCGGTGTGCCCGCCTGCCTCACCGCCCTGTGCGATCACGCCGTCGACACCTGCGGCCTCGACAATGCGAAGGTCTTCGAGCGTATTGATCTGTGACACAACAGGAATACCGGCGTCGTGGATGCGTCCGACGTACGCTGCGGGATCCCCGAACGACAAGGTGATCATGGTCGGTGCGACGGCAATCGCGGCGTCGAGCATCAGCTCGTTCTCGGGCAGCGACCACGTCATCAGGCCGACGCCGAATTTTCCGCCGATCGACCGGGCATCCTCGGCTTCGGCCTCGATCCACTCCGGTGTGTTGTACCGGGCTGCGCCCAGTAGACCCAAACCACCGGCAGCCGAGACGGCTCCGGCGAGCGCACCGCCGGCGCGGCCACCCATGGGCGCCCCGAGAACGGGGATTTCGATTCCGAACTCTCGGGACAACCAGGTGGTGACCATGCGCTCCTACTTCTTGGGCTTCTCGCCAACCGATTCCGACGTCAGGGCTGCGACGAATGCTTCCTGAGGCACCTCGACGCGGCCGATGGTCTTCATGCGCTTCTTGCCTTCCTTCTGCTTCTCGAGCAGCTTGCGCTTACGACTGATGTCGCCGCCGTAGCACTTGGCAAGGACGTCCTTGCGGATTGCACGAATGTTTTCGCGCGAGATGATCTTGGCGCCGATCGCAGCCTGGATCGGAACCTCGAACTGCTGGCGCGGGATCAGCTCACGAAGCTTCGACGTCATGCGTCCGCCGTAAGCGCCGGCGTTGGAACGGTGCACGATCGACGAGAACGCGTCGACGGCCTCGCCCTGTAGAAGGATGTCGACCTTCACCAGGTCGGCCTGCTGTTCACCGGCCTCCTCGTAATCGAGGCTGGCATAACCCTTGGTGCGGGACTTGAGGGCGTCGAAGAAGTCGAACATGATCTCGCCCATGGGCAGTTCGTAGCGCAATTCGACGCGAGTCTCGGAGAGGTAGTCCATGCCGCCGAGTTCACCGCGACGGGACTGGCACAGCTCCATGATGGCGCCGACGTACTCGCTCGGGGCGATGACGGTGCACTTGGCGACCGGCTCGTAGACCTCACGAACCTTGCCTTCCGGCCAGTACGACGGGTTGGTGACGATGACCTCGGCCCCGTCCTCCATCACGACGCGGTAGACGACGTTGGGCGCGGTGGAAATCAGTTCCAGGCCGAACTCACGCTCGAGGCGGTCGCGGGTGATCTCCATGTGCAGCAGGCCGAGGAAGCCGCAGCGGAAGCCGAATCCGAGGGCAACCGATGTCTCCGGCTCGTAGGCCAGTGCCGCGTCGTTGAGGCGGAGCTTGTCGAGAGCGTCGCGCAGCACCGGGTAGTCCGAGCCGTCCATCGGGTAGAGACCTGAATAGACCATCGGCTTGGGATCGCGGTAGCCGACCAGCGGTTCGGTCGCGCCGTTGCGGGTTGTGGTGACAGTGTCACCGACGCGCGACTGGCGGACGTCCTTCACACCCGTGATGAGGTAGCCCACCTCGCCGACGCCCAGACCGATACTGGCCTTCGGCTCGGGCGAGATGATGCCGACCTCGAGCAGTTCGTGTGTGGTGCCCGTCGACATCATCGTGATCTTCTCGCGGGGGCGGATCCGACCGTCGACCACACGCACGTAGGTGACCACGCCGCGGTAGGCGTCGTAAACCGAGTCGAAGATCATCGCGCGAGCCGGACCGTCAGCATCACCCACGGGTGCGGGGATCTGCACGATTACTTCGTCGAGCAGTTCCTTGACGCCCACGCCGGTCTTGCCCGACACGCGCAGGACATCGCCGGGCTCGCAGCCGGTGATGTGCGCGATCTCTTCGGCATAGCGGTCGGGGTCCGCGGCCGGGAGGTCGATCTTGTTGAGCACGGGAATGATCTTGAGATCCTTCTCCATCGCCAGGTAGAGGTTGGCCAGCGTCTGCGCTTCGATGCCCTGAGCTGCGTCGACCAGCAGAATTGCGCCCTCACACGCTTCGAGCGCACGGGAGACCTCGTACGTGAAGTCGACGTGGCCGGGAGTGTCGATGAGGTGGAGAACAAACTCTTCGCCGTCGACGGTCCAGGGCAGACGAACGTTCTGGGCCTTGATGGTGATGCCGCGTTCACGCTCGATGTCCATACGGTCCAGGTACTGCGCACGCATCGCCCGCTCTTCGACCACACCGGTGAGCTGCAGCATGCGATCTGCCAGCGTCGACTTACCGTGATCGATGTGCGCGATGATGCAGAAGTTCCGGATCTGCGCAGGATCCGTGAACGTCTTGTCGGCGAAGCTGCTGATGGGAGACCCCTTAGTCGGACCGGCACCGGCCCGGATCCGGGCCACTGTCAACCCTCAGGATATCCAAGTCTCGGCGCCGCCGTACCAGGGGTTCCCACGGGCAGGTGATTATGCTCGAACGCTATGGCAAGCATGTGGAAGCAGATCGGCAGAACCCTCGGCGCCCTCGCGGTGGAGAAGGGACCTGCGCTACTGCGCCAGTTGCAGTCGTCAACGTCTCAGTCGTCCACCTCGAAGCCTGGTCCGTCCGGCCGACCGATCGCCGCGCGGACATCTCCGACCGCACATCGCGCCAGGAGGGTGGAGTACTCCCCCGACCTCGACGGCAAAGCCGATCCGGGCGAGATCGTCTGGACCTGGGTTGCCTACGAGGAAGATCCGACCCAGGGCAAAGACCGTCCGGTGCTGGTAGTCGGCCGCGACGGCGACACGCTGCTCGGCCTGATGTTGTCTTCGCAGAGCAAGCGCGAAGGTGAGCGCGATTGGCTCGCAATCGGTTCGGGCCCGTGGGACGGCGAGGGCAGGCCGAGCTGGATCCGGCTCGACCGGGTGCTCGATGTTCCCGAGAGCGGAATACGCCGCGAGGGCGCCGTCATGGATCACAAGAAGTTCGACGCGGTCGCGGCAAAACTTCGGGCCGACTTCAGCTGGAGCTGAAGCCGACCCGAAGGGATAGAAGCAGTATCGATCAGCTGTCCATACGGTTGAACCGTCCGAAGAGTGCTCGATAGATGAGAGCACCGAGTGCACCGCCGATCAGCGGGAACACGATGAACAACCACACTTGACCTAGCGCGCCGTCCTGGAAGGGCGCGACTGCGAGGCTTCGAGCGGGGTTGACGGAGGTGTTGTCGATCGGGATCGAGATCAGGTGAATGACGGCCAGGGTGAAGCCGATGGACACTCCGGCGAGCGGTACGTCCGAGATCTGATCGGTCGACGCGAGAACGACGAACACCAGCAGCGCTGTCAGCAGGATCTCGATGATCATGGCGGCACCGATGCCGTAACCGTCCGAGACCACGTTTCCGAGAAGGTTCTTCTCGGCAGAAGGGCTGTGTTCACCCCAACCGTTTGCGCCCAGTCCGTCGGCAGCACGGTTGTACGCCGGAAGACTGTTCGCCACCGTGTAGATCACGACGCCTGCGACCAAGCCGCCGATCACTTGCGCGACAACGTAAATCGCCGCATTGACGGCCGAGATGCGCCCGATCACTAATTGACCGAGAGTCACCGCCGGGTTGACGTGGCAACCGGAAATCGGCCCGATCGCATACACGAGGAACAGCAGGGTCAAACCGAACGCGAGGGCCACTCCGAGATTGCCGACTTTCGCCCCTGCGAATACGGCAGTTCCGACCGCGGAGAACACGAGCACAAAAGTCCCCACCGCTTCGGCCGCATACTTCTTCACATCCGAGATCGGTTCGACCTCAGTCAATTCCTGTGCAGTTGGAGACATATTCCCACCTTCTTCTCATCGAACGGTAGTAATGCTCACGCGACTAGATTTGCCGGACTTTACGCAAGCCTGGTGATCTCCACAACAACTTCGAGATCTGTGGAGCGGCCACCGGAAAAGATTCCCTTCAAAGGCGGCACATCCGAATAGTCCCTTCCTATTCCGACCGAGACGTGCTGTTCATTCACAGCTATCGCATTGGTCGGGTCGTATCCCCACCACGCACCAGTCCACGCCTCGATCCACGCGTGCGATTCCCCCACCACCGTGTCCCCGACTGCCGCATCACGTTTGGGGTGGAGATAGCCGGAAACGTAACGACACGGAATGCCCATCGTTCGTAGCAATACCAAGGTCAGATGCGCATAATCCTGGCAGACGCCTTTCCTGGCAGACCAAGCCTCGACCGCCGACGTGTGCACTCCGGTCGTACCGGGGACATATGACATTTCACCGTAAACCCATTGAGACGCAGCCACTACTGCATCTTCAGGTGATTTATCTTTGCGCAATTCCTTGGCAATTGTCGCCAGCTTACGATCACGCGGAACATATCTCGTGAAACTCAGTTGCTCGTTGAATCGATCTTTAATCGCTTCACCCGACAATTCATCCCAGTCGACGGTTTCCTCGGGCTGAACGAACGGTTCCGTTTCCACCACCGACAGTCCGGTCACTTCGAGTTCGGTGTGCGGGGCGTGCAAGTCGAACGCGGTCACCGCGGTGCCCCAGTAGTCGGTGTACCGGTAGGAACGCGTTGCCGGCTGGGTTTCGACGCGGGTGAGAATCACCGTCTGCCTGGTGTCGCCGCGAGGTGTCAATCGCGCCTCGTTGTACGACGACGTCACCGGGGCGTCATACGCATATCCCGTGGTGTGCACGACCCTCATTCGCCAGCTCACAGCTCTCCCTCCACCGTCGAATCCGCGTACGCGGCCCCGGCATCCGTCCATGCGACCCACGGCGCGGCGTGGAAGTACTGCAATGCAATTGCCTCACCCAGTTCGCGGCATGTCTCCTGCCAACCGAGCAACCGTCCCTGCAGATCCTCGAGCAACACGCCCTGCGGCAGAAACTCGAGCTCACTGCGTGCGCGGCCCAGAAGCCGCGGCGCCTCCGCCCGGATCCCGACGCGACTGCCCGGCTGCGGGTCGAGCTCCTGCAGGCACTTCTCGGCCTGCCTGATCGAGTGGAACACCGAGCGCGGAAAGAGCCTGTCCAACAAGATGAACTCGACGACGCGATTGGCGTCGAGTGCTCCGCGATACGTACGCAGATACGTGTCATGCGCACCCGCCGAGCGAAGAACACTGACCCACGCCGGCGAAGACGGGCGGTCACCGGCGCGCGCCAGCAGCATTCGCACGATCATGTCGACACGTTCGATCGAGCGCCCCAGCAGAAGGAACCGATAGCCGTCGTCGCGGCTGAGCGTGGAATCCGCCAGGCCCGCGAACATCGCTGCGCGCTCCTCCACGTAGCGGAAGAACTCGTGCGGGCCCAGCCTGCGTGATGCACGCTCACGCTCGGCCAGTCCGTTGTACGTGGTGTTCAGGCACTCCCACATCTCGCTCGACGTGACTTCACGCGCTCCGCGAGCATTCTCTCGGGCACTCGCCAGCGAGTCCACGATTGAACCAACCTGATTGCGACTGAACGCAACCAGATCGGTGAGGGAACGCACGTCGAGCTTCTCCTCCGGCGCCTCGATGCCGAGAACACGCAAGAGCAAGCGCGACGTGCGGTCAGGATCGACGGTGGCGTCGTCGAGAAGTTGGTGGACGGCGACATCGAGGATCCGAGCGGTGTCGTCCGCCCGCTCGACGTAGCGGCCGATCCAGTAGAGAGACTCTGCGTTGCGAGCAAGCATCAGTCACCACGCTCCGTTCGCTGATAGTTCTTGGTAGCTGGGCAGTTCAGTGGAGTTCACTGTTGCTGCTGCTGTTGTTGTTGTGAGGTGCTCAGCTCCGGTCCCTGCACCGGTTCCGCGGATTCCGGGGGCTCGGACACCAACTCCTCGCCGGACAGCTCCGGGTCCTCGTGAGAGGTGCGGCTCGCGAGCACCCACGTGTCCTTGCTTCCGCCGCCCTGGCTGGAGTTGACCACCAGCGAACCTTCCGGAAGCGCCACCCGGGTCAGACCGCCGGGCAACACCCACACGTCGTCACCGTCGTTGACGGCAAAGGGCCGCAAGTCCACATGGCGCGGCGAGAGAACGTCGTCGATCTTGGTCGGCACCGTGGACAACTGCACGAGAGGCTGCGCGATCCACCCGCGCGGGTCCGCCTTGATCTTGCGGGTGATCGCGGCCAGTTCCTTGGGGCTCGCGTCGGGCCCGAAGACGATTCCGTAGCCGCCGGACCCTTCCACCGGCTTGATGACCAGTTCCGCGACCCGGTCGAGGACTTGCTCGCACTCCTCGTCCAACCAACAGCGGAACGTGTCCACGTTCTGCAAGAGGGGCTTCTCACCGAGGTAGTAGTCGATGATCTGCGGAACGTAGGTGTAGACCAGCTTGTCGTCACCGACTCCGTTGCCGACGGCACTCGAGATCACCACGTTGCCCGCCCGCGCCGCATTCAGTAGACCTGCGACGCCGAGAATCGAATCCGGGCGGAAGTGCATCGGGTCGAGGTACTCGTCGTCGATGCGGCGATAGATGACGTCGACCTGGCGCTCACCTTCCGTCGTGCGCATGTAGACCATGTTGTCGCGGCAGAACAGGTCGCGACCTTCGACGAGTTCCACGCCCATCTGACGAGCGAGCAACGAATGCTCGAAATAGGCCGAGTTGGCAATACCTGGTGTGAGAACAACCACTGTTGGGTCCGCTTCGTTGAGTGCAGCACCCGCACGCAGCGCCCTCAGCAAGTGTGTTGCGTAATCCCCGACGGCCCGCACCTTGTGGGACATGAACAGGTCGGGGAACACCCGAGTCATCGTGCGACGGTTTTCCATCACATAGGAGACGCCGGACGGAGATCGCAGGTTGTCCTCGAGAACTCGGAACTCCCCGGCCTCGTCACGGACCAAGTCGATACCGGCGACGTGGATTCGCACACCATTGGGCGGCACGATGCCGGCCGCTTCACGGTGGAAGTGCTCACACGAGGTGACCAGACGGCGCGGCAGCACGTGATCGCGCAGGATTCGCTGCTCGCCGTAAATGTCCGCGAGGAACAGCTCGAGCGCCTTCACACGCTGCTTGATGCCCTTTTCCAGCCGCGACCATTCCTGCGCGGCAATGACCCGCGGCACCAGGTCCAATGGAAACGGTCGTTCCTGCCCGGACAGCGAGAATGTCACTCCCTGGTCGATGAATGCGCGTCCGAGCGCGTCGGCACGCGCAGCGAGGTCGGCACTGCTCGTCGGCGCCAGGGCTTTGAACACGCCTTTGTACGGAGCACGCACCGAGCCGTCGGGCTCGAACATCTCGTCGAAAGCCAACTCGTAGCGACCGATGTCTGAATATCCGTCGAACACTGCAGCGGGACGCGCTCGGGTGGTGGTCGAACCTGTTTTACTCGAACTTTTCGAAGGCGGCGGCGTCATAGGGCAACATGCTGCTACAAGTGCGGCTATTCGGCAGCGCGGCGAGAGATCGGGCGCTCGGTGTACTCTTCTCGACAGACGCAACGTGCGACGGTTTGGGTTCTTGGGCCCTCGGCTGGTAATCTTGCCAGTCGGTGCATCAGTGCGCCCACAGCTTTCTCGACCGTAACCAGCTAAAGACGACAAGGATTTTACGCGTGGCCAACATCAAGTCCCAGGTGAAGCGAATCCGTACCAACGAGGCGGCCCGACTCCGTAACCAGTCGGTGAAGTCCTCGCTGCGTACCGCGATCCGTTCATTCCGCGAGGCTGCGGCAGCCGGTGACAAGGACAAGGCCAACGAGCTCCTCGTCTCCACCAGCCGCAAGCTCGACAAGGCAGCCAGCAAGGGCGTTATTCACGCCAACCAGGCTGCCAACAAGAAGTCTGCACTCTCGCAGGCTGCCAACAAGCTCTGACGTTTCCACTGTGACGGTTCGCCGTCATACTGGTTCGTCTCGATAGCCGCCAGGTCGAAAGACCAGGCGGCTATTTTGCGTTCTCGATCGGGCTGAAGGGACGGGTGGCTCGGCGGTCGCGGGACTACTGCCGACCAACCTCGCTCTGAGACATCGTGTCCTCAGTTCTTCCGCAGTGCACACACTTTCCGCACTGCCATCTCAAGCGCGAAGGACGAGTCGACTGCGGCGCCCTTCACGTCGGCATTGAGGGCGGCGACGATCTGCATTGCAGCGCCGATCGACGTGGGATCCCAGCCGCCGACTTCCTTGATCGCCTTCTTGACCTTCCACGGCGGCATCCCGAGATCCGACGCCAACCGGAACGGGTCACCGCCCCGGGCAAACGGGCCGACCTTCGCGATGGTGTGGACTGCGTCGGCGAGGGCATCAGCGAGCAGAACATGGGCAGTTCCGATCTGATCGGCCCATCGCAGCGCCTCGAGTGCACCCCGGGTATCACCGACGATGACTTTGTCGGCCACGTCGAAGCCGGAGACCTCGGCCTTGCCCGAGTAGTACTTGTGGACTGCTTCGACATCGATCTTGCCGCCGGTATCTGCCGCCAATTGTGAGCAGGCCGATGCCAGTTCGCGGAGGTTGGAGCCGACACTTTCGATCATCGCTGCGATCGCGTCGGGCGCAACCCTGACGTCGGCGGTCCGGAACTCACCGCGGACGAAGTCGACCAGCTGACTCTTGTTCAGTTTTCCGCAGCTGTGGACCGTGGCACCGAGCTTCTCGAGCGCGGGCGCCAACGCCTTCGCGCGACCACCGCCCGAGTGCACGACGATCAGAACCACACCTTCCGCAGGCTCGCGCGCCGCTTCGAGTACAAGAGCTACGGCATCTTTGCCTGCTTCTGCGGCCGATTCCAAGACGATCACACGATCTTCGGCAAAAAGAGAAGGGCTGAGCAGCTCAGCCAACTCGGGAGCATTGGTGTCTCCGGCACGCATCTTGGTTACCGGGAGATCCGAAATGCCCTGGCCGCGGTCCCCGCGGACGGCTCTGATGAGCTGCGATACCGTGCGGTCGATGAGGAACTCGTCGTCCCCCAGAACAAGATGCAGCGGATCGACTCCAGACGGATTACTCACCCGAAGATGGTCCCACGAGGAACCGACACGATCGACACAGACCCGCCGCCCCCGCCGTACACCGCGACAGTGCCGTCGACGTCCGTCCGAACCACCGCCCCACCCAATGACGCCAGTTCGTCGAGAACCTCAGCATTCGGGTGCCCGAAACCGTTGCCGGCGCCGACGCTGATCATCGTCAACCTCGGACGCACCGCTTCCAGAAATGCCGACGACGTGGTCCGGGAACCGTGATGGGGCAGCTTCAACACTTCGGCCTTCACGTCCGTTCCCGATCGGAGGATGGCCTCCTCCCCCGCAACTTCGGCGTCGCCCGTCAACAGAATTCGACCCGCGCCCGTGTGCGCCATCACCACCAGCGACTGATCGTTGGCAGCATCCGCGGCGTCGACGGAATCGCGGGGCGCTGGAACCAACGGTCCGAGAACCTCCACGTTCACCGATCCCAACGTCAACTCCGTACCTGCGCGCAACGAGACAACCGGAACGGCCTGCGAGTCGGCAGCACTCTTCACCGACCGAAAACCCGACTCCGGCAACAACATCGAACCCACCCCTATCGCGGCGACCGAACGCCCACCCAGAACTGCCTCCAATCCTCCGATGTGATCGGCGTGAAAGTGACTGATCATCAGCAACGCGATGTCGTTGACATCCAACATGTTCAGGCAACGATCCATCGACGTGGGATCAGGACCGACATCGATCACGATCACCCTGCCGTCGCCGGTCGAGAGCACAAGACCGTCCCCCTGACCGACGTCGCACATCACCAGTACCCACCCCGGAGCAATACGACCACCCCCGAACACGTGTTGAAAGATGAGCGCTAGAACAACTCCCAGAACGAGGACGCCGACCACCCATCTCGAGATCCGATTCCACAGCGTCAGTGCTACGACCAGTAAGACGCCCACGACGACGAGAGCGCCGATGAGTCCTGACGGCACCACCACCGACGCTCCGGGAAGCGCCGCCGCTCGCTCGGACACGTACAGCAGCCACCCCATCGGAGGCCGGACGAGCGGAGCAATGAACACGGCAATCGATGGACTGATCAGCGCGCACAGGGCAATCACCGCACCGAACACCGTGACAATTCCGATCACGGGAGCTACTGCCATGTTCGCGGCAATCGTGACGACACTGATTGTTCCCGCCATGGCGCCCACCAACGGTGCAGTCACGACAAACGCAGCACTCGAGACGGCTGTCATCTCCGCGAGCCATCGAGGCCAACTTCGTCGACGGAGAACATCCACCCACACAGGGGCAATGATCACCAGTGCACCGGTGGCCGTGGTCGACAGCGCAAATCCCCAGTCAACGGCAAGCTCGGGCATCACGACAACAAGAACGATGACGGCGGCGGCAAGAGCAGGCAGTGCCTGTTTGCGACGACCGGTGACCAAACTGAGCAGGCCGATCAGGCCCATCACCGACGCACGCAGAACACTCGGCGACGGCCTCGCGACGACAACAAAAGCGACGAGGGCCATCAGTGCCAAGACGGCGCCGACCCGCGGGCTCAGCGCCGCTGCTCTGACCAACAGCAGAACGGCCCCGAGCAGAATGCTGATGTTGGCGCCGGATACCGCGGTGAGGTGGGAAAGCCCGGCAACGGTGAAGTTGTCCTTCACCACCGGCGACAACGCCGACGTGTCTCCGACGACGAGGCCAGGCAGCAGACCTGCCTGATCCGGCGGGAGTGCAGCCGAGCACGCGGCCGCGAAACGAGTGCGCACCACGCTTGCCCATCGCTGGTACCAGGGCAGTTCTCCCACCGCGACGGGAGGCCCTTCGGACGTGATCACGGCAAGTGTGGAATCGCTACGCCAGGGCTGACTCGCCCGGCCGCGAACCGTGAGGCTCTGCCCTGGAACAACTTCGAGCCACGACGAACTGGGCGCCCGGATGGTGACCAAGCCGCCTCCGGAGTACATGTGGTTGTGTGCAGTCACCGAATTGACGGTTGCCCGAAAGAAGACCTGACCTTGACCCGCCGCGCCGGAGACCACGTGCGGATCCTCAGTGGGTTCCACTTCGACACTCACCCAGGCTCCTTCGCGGGCAGCTCGGGCCAGTTCGTGACTCTCCGCCTCGGACGCCCGCCATCCGCTGACGACACTGCATCCGGCACCGAACAGTAATGCCGCCAACATGATTCGTGCCCACCCCGCAGATGTCCGACGCACAGCCACGACAGTCAGGATTGCCGCTGGAACCGAACATGCCGCCAGCACCCACGCAGTGGTCGCACCGTACAAGGTCCCCACCGCGCTGCTCCCCCACACTGCGACGGCAGACGGAAGCAGTCGAGCGTCGAGAACGGGCCGGACCTCCGATTCGTTCATACCGACACCAGCACTCGCAGCTTTGCCAACCTTGCCGGGCCGATCCCGTCGACTTCCCCCAATTGCTCGATGTCCGTGAACTTTCCGTTGGAGGTGCGCCAGGAAACAATCGCCGCAGCCGTTACCGGCCCCACCCCGGGAAGCTCGTCCAATTCGGCCTCGGTAGCGGTGTTGAGGTTCACCATGCCGGCCCCGCCCGTTTCACCTGCAGCGGCAACGCCGGCACTTCCCGCGGTGGTGCTCGAACTCGGCGAAACACCGCCGAGCTGATCGGCCGCACCCACCAATATCTGATCACCGTCGGCAAGCTTCTGCGCCAGATTCAGGCCCACCGTCTCCGCGCCGTCGAGCACGCCGCCTGCCGCGGCGAGCGCGTCGGCAATGCGCGAGCCCGGAGGTAGGTTGACAAGACCCGGCGTGCGCACGAGTCCGACGACACTGACCACCAGAGCCTCAGGCCGCTGCTCTGCTACGACACCGGAAGGTACGGGACTGACTGATTCACCATCGTCGGCAGTGACAGTCGGCGCCGTGACATTCTGGGGCGAGGGCAGCGGTGGGACCGCCTGCATACTCGGAGAATCCCACCACACGGTGAACAAGCCGATAGCCGTGGCCAGTGCAGCGACGATCGCCAACACCCAGGTCGCCGATCGACTCGGGCGCCAACGCGTTCCGCGCCAACGCTCGGGCAGTCGATCGAACCGTGACGAGTCGAGTTGAGCTTCGTACTCGTCCTCGTCGAAGTCCTGAAGCCACTCGGGGGATCTCTCGAATGGCTGCGGGGACCTCTCGAAAGACGCTGAATCCTCGAATTCGTCGACGTCCTCATGTCGCCGCCTGTAGTTGCCGTCCATCGCCGCGAGGCGATCACGCGCCCGCTCGCGCTCCTCGCTGATCCTCATGACTGGACGCTAACGAGAGACCTCGCCGCCAACGACGAACAATTTCAATCTGTGGAGAACTCGAGGGTTGTGGAGAAGCGATCAGGCGCTCGTGTCGATGTCCGGCAGCGGGCACACCACAACACCGATCGCGCCGACACCGACGTGCGCGCCGATGACCGCGCTGAAGTCGGTAACCACAGATTCCGCTACATCGGGGATGCGCTCGGCCAACTGTTCGGCTATCCCGTCCGCACGCTCTCGCGCTCGCATGTGATGCACGGCTATCGCCACACGACCGAGACCAGCGCGCTCGACGGCCGAATCCACCAAGCGTGCAAGCGCTTTGGTGGTGGTACGTGTTTTCTCGCCGAGCATCAGCTTGCCGTCCACCAGATGCAGGATCGGCTTCATCGCCAATGCAGTACCCAGCAACGCGGCTGCGGTTCCGATTCGTCCGCCCCGGCGCAATTGATCAAGTTTGTCGACGACGATGTAGCAGCGCCCACGACTTGCAACGTCGACCGCCCGGCCATATGCCTCTTCGAGTGAAGCGCCCTTCTCGGCCAAGCGCGCAGCTTCGAGAGCGGGATATCCCAAACCCATTCCGGCGGACTGTGAATCGACGATCCGAACAGCGCCACCGAACTCCTGGGCCGCGACTCGACCGGCTTCCCACGTTCCCGACAGTTGGCGTGAAATATGAACGGCGAGGACGCCGTCGCCGTCGCTCAGCTTCAGGGCGCGTGCATATGCCTCGGACAACTCGGCGGGTGAGGCTCCGGCCGTTGTCACTCCCGACAGTTCGTTCGGCATTGCATCGACACCCTCACGCAAGTCGCAGCCGTCACGGAGTACATGGAGCGGAACCACCTGAATGCCACATGCGTCGGCCGACTCCTGCGGAATGCAGGCGGAGGAATCCGTGACGACGACGACCGGCACTGTGCTACCCGACTTCGCTCGGTGGTGAGACGAGTTGCGGTGAGACAAGTTCCGGCGAAACCACTGTCTGCGCCTCGACCCCGCGAATCGCAGCGATCATCGCGCGGGCTACGCCGACGTGACCGTCCCAACCCCAGTGAATGCCGTCGGGGTTGCCGTTCTCGGAAAAGACGTTGTCGCGCACTGCATCCGCGAGATCGACCACGGGAACGTCTTTCTCCGTAGCCCACTCGGTGATCGCGGACACCGCGGCCGGCCGGCCGGCATGCACGCTTGCGTAGGCATCGCTGCGGTGCACGGACGGCAGGGTCGCGATCATCGGCAGTTCCGGCCGCATGTACTCCAACGCATTTCGCGAGCTTTCCAGATACTCGACGCTCAGCTTGGGCGGAAGCGCGACCGGGCGGCCCAGAGGTGCAAGCCGCGGCTGCAGCCACTGATATCCCTCGCGCACCACGCGTCGAAGCGCCGGAGGACGAACGTAGCGGATGGTCTCGCGGAGCGCGGTAGGCAAGGGGGACGGAAGCGAGTCCATACCGCCGACTGCGAACACGACGGCGCCGGCCCGCGGCACCGCCGCCCACACACGAGGATCCTGAGTCAGTGCCCACCACGCGTCGCGGCACGTCCAGCCGATACGGGCGACCAGCTCGACATCCCAGCCGAGTTCGTCGGCCACGATGTTGGGCCAGATGCGTGGATGATCTGCCGCGAGCCCGCCTTTGGGGCCGAAATACGACAGCGAATCCGCGAGCACGAGGAGGACGGGGCGCTGCCCGTCGGCACTTTCAGAGGACGTCATTTGCGACACTCGCAGAAGCATTCCATACGTCGAGTCGCCACTCGATCGACTTGACGTCACCGTGTCCGCTGAGTTGCACCCAACTGGTGTTTCCCAATCCGCCGAGGACAGCCCAGCGGTCGATGGGCAGGTCGAGCAATGCCGCTGTCAGTGCCGCGATCAAGCCTCCGTGCGCCACCAGAACCACGGGCCTCTCGGCCCAGTCCGGGTGCGTCTCGAGTAGTTCGTGAACTACCGGAAGGCTGCGATTTGCGACGTCGATTCGGCTTTCACCGCCGGGCGGCGCCAACGTGGCATCTGCCCGCCAGGCAGATCGCACACCGGGAGTGCGCTCGTCGACGTCGTGATGCGTCAGGCCTTGCCACTCGCCCAGGTGTGTCTCACGCAGACGCGTGTCGGTGAGGACCGGAAGTCCGGCGGCATCACCGACAGCGACGGCCGTGAAGTACGCCCGACGCAGATCCGAGGACACAATCGTCAACGGCCTGCGATCGGCGATCACCGGACCTGCACTCTTGGCCTGCGTACGCCCCAACTCCGACAGGTCGGTGTCGAGTTGCCCCTGCATCCGAGAGTCGGCGTTGTATTCGGTCTGTCCGTGACGCAGCAGGATGAGCCGGCGGACAGGGTTCGACGCCGCTCTGGGCGCCGATGAGGTCACAGCGAGGGATCCTGCGCGTCCGGCTCGGAAACCGTGTCGGTCTCGAACACCGTGTTGGCGTCGGCGGGGCCGGGACGGTTCTGTCCGAGGCCTTCGACCTCGACCGTCGGGCAGTCCTTCCACAGGCGATCAAGAGCGTAGAAGTTGCGCTCCTCGTCGTGCTGGACGTGGACGACGATGTCGGCGTAGTCGAGCAGCGCCCAGCGGCCCTCGCGGGTGCCTTCACGACGGACAGGCTTGTGTCCGGCTTCGCGGAGGCGATCCTCGATGTTCTCGACGATCGAGTTGACCTGACGCTCGTTGGTCGCGGACGCGATCACGAAGCAGTCCGTGATGACCAGCTGTTCGGACACATCGAGCACCACCACTTCGGTGGCCAGCTTCTCGTCGGCTGCCAGGGCCGCGATGCGTGCCATGTCGATGGCTTCGGTGTTTGCGCTCACTCGATGTTCTCCAGTTTCGTCTTCAGAAAATACATATCGTTCTCGACAAGCGAGAACGTGCTTTTAGTTCTCGGCTAGCTCGAGTCGGTTGCGCCCGGGACGGCTTCCGACTTCCCCGGCGCGGGCTCCGACATCGTTGTAGCTCCGTCGCGGCGCTCCGCGTCGACAGGTCGATACAGGTTCCGCTTCGAGATGTACTGCACCACTCCATCCGGCACCAGGTACCAGACGGGACGGTCTTCACTTGCCCGACGCCGACATTCGGTCGACGAAATGGCAAGTGCCGGAATCTCTATCAACGTGACCGCGTCGGCGGGCATGGTGTCGAGGTGACCGGCCAGGTGTTCGGCATTGAGATCGAAACCCGGTCGCGATACCCCGACGAACTTCGCCAATGCGAACAACTCTTCCCAATCTTGCCAGGAAAGGATGCTGGCCAGCGCATCGGCACCGGTGATGAAGAAGAGTTCGGCGTCGGGGTGATAGGCCCGGAGGTCTCGCAATGTGTCGACGGTGTACGTGACTTTCTCACGATCGACGTCGACCCGAGAGACGGAAAACCGCGGGTTGGAGGCGGTGGCGATGACCGTCATGAGGTAACGGTCCTCGGCAGGACTGACGCCCTTCCCCTGCTTCTGCCAGGGTCGTCCGGTGGGGACGAAGATCACTTCGTCGAGTCCGAACCTGTCGGCGACCTCACTGGCCGCAACGAGGTGCCCATGGTGAATGGGGTCGAAAGTGCCACCCATCACTCCGAGGCGTCGAGCACGTTCCACCGATAGTCCCTTCTGCACGAGTGTCGAGCTTACGGGTCAGACCGGCAGCAGGCGGGACACGACGTCGGCGAGCTGCTGGGCCGAGCGGCACTCATGCATGCTGATGACCTCGTTGTAGACCTTTGCAGCGGAGTCGCCCGTCCCCCATTGCCCCTTCGGCTCAGGGTTGAGCCAGTGTGCGTGCTTGGCTACTGCCACCATCTGCGACAGCGACTGGAGGTTGGGGTCTCGGTAGTTGTTGCGACCGTCGCCGAGGACCAGCAGCGACGTGCGACTGGTGATGGACTGCGCGAACTTCTCCTGGAACACACCGAATGCGTGTCCGTAGTCGGAGTGGCCGTCGTAGGTGATCAGTTCGGCTTCACGCACCATCCGTGACATCGCGGATCCGAGGTCTGCGTTCGAGTCGAAGAACCGCGTGACCTCGTCTGTCGTGTCGATGAACGCGAACACCCGCACGCGCGAGAACTGCTCGCGCAAGGCGTTCACGAGCAGCAGGGTGAAGTGGCTGAACCCCGCCACCGAGCCGGATACGTCGCACATCACCACAAGTTCCGGCCGTGCTCGCTTCGGCTTGCGCTGCACCAGATCGATCGGCACTCCACCCGTCGACATGGACTTGCGCAAGGTGCGACGCAGGTCGATCGAACCCGCGCGGGAGCGGCTACGACGCACGGCGAGACGGCTGGCCAGCAGGCGAGCCAGGGGTGCGACGTTCTTCTTCAGCGTGGTGAGTTCGGCGTCGGAGGCCCGCAGGAAGTCGACTTCCTCCGCGAGTTTCGGAACGCCGTACGTGGCGACCCGTTCCTTGCCCAGATTCTCAGCGGTGCGTCGACGCGTTTCCTTCTCGACCATCTTGCGGAAGTCCGCGATGCGCTGCGCTGCCGTGCGCTTGGCGACCTCGGATTGATAGTCGGAGTTGTCCTTGCCTTCCGACCCGGAACCCTCCTGGTTGCCGAGTAGACCCTGCAGGATCTTGTTGAGCAAAGTCTCCGGGGCGACGTCGCGCAGTGCCTGGTAGGCGGAGAACGACGGGCCGTTGCTCGACTGGTACTGCCCGAGTTCCTCGACCATTGCGGCGGTGAGAAGTTCGGTCAACTCCATCGCCTCGTCGCTGCCGTCAGTCAGCAATTCGGCGATCAGCTCACGCAAGGCCTGCAGATCGATCGAACCGTCGGGCTTACGCGGCAGTGAGACGTCGACGTCTCCGACCGCCCGGTCACCGATCGCTTTGGGGAACCACAGATCGAAGACGGCGTCGAACGTGGCCCGGTGGGTCGGCCTGCGCAGGAGCGAGCACGCCAGCCCTTCACGAAGCGCTTCACGATCGAGCAGATCGAGAACCGACATGACCTGACCGGCGTCGACGGTCTCGGACGGGCCGACCATGATTCCGCGTCGTCGCAGCGCCTCGACAAAATCGACGAGGTGACCGGGAATCCCGTGCGGCGCTGCCAGGCCGCCGGGCGAGAGCGGCGACGTCGATCCTGCGGGAGCCATGTCAGACCTCAGTTCAGCCGAAGTTCAGCGGCGGCACGCACCTGGTCCGACTGGTGCTTGAGGATCACGCCGAGCGTGGCGCGAACGGCATCGTCGTCGAGAGTGTCCATGCCCAGAGCCAGGAGTGTGCGGCCCCAGTCGATGGTCTCCGATACCGAAGGGACCTTCTTGAGCTGCATTCCGCGAAGAACACGAATGGTGTTGACCAGCTGCTCGGCAATCGCTTCGGGCAGTTCCGGCACCCGACTGGCGAGGATGCGGCGCTCGAGGTCCGCATCCGGGAAGTCGAGATGCAGGAAGAGGCAACGACGCTTGAGTGCCTCGGAGAGTTCGCGAGTGGCATTCGAGGTCAACACAGTGAAGGGCTTGCGGGTAGCGGTAATAGTTCCGAGCTCGGGAATCGTGACCGCGAAATCGCTGAGGACTTCGAGGAGCAGGCCTTCGATCTCGACGTCGGCCTTGTCCGTCTCGTCGATCAACAGCACCGTCGGGTCCTCGCGGCGAATGGCCTTGAGCAGTGGACGAGCGAGCAGGAACTCCTCCGAGAACACATCCGCCTTCGTCGAATCCCAGCTGTGGTCCGAGCCCGATTGGATCCGCAGGATCTGCTTCGCGTGGTTCCACTCGTAGAGCGCACGAGCCTCGTCGACACCCTCGTAGCACTGCAGACGCACCAGTTCGGCACCCGTGGTCTGCGCGACCGCGCGCGCCAACTCGGTCTTACCGACACCGGCCGGTCCCTCGATGAGCAGGGGCTTGCCCAATCGGTCGGCAAGGAACACTGCCGTTGCAGTGCCCTTGTCGGACAGATAGCCGGTTTCGGCCAGCCGTTCGATCACGTCGTCGACGCTCGAGAAGAATGGTGTTGTATCGGGAAGAGCTCGGTCCACGGTTAACTCCTAAAAAGGGTGGGGCAAGTCTGGTGAACTTTTCAGGCGGGTCGGGTGTGCCCGTCGCCCCAGACGATCCACTTCGTGGACGTCAGTTCCGGCAGCCCCATGGGGCCACGCGCGTGCAGTTTCTGGGTGGAGATGCCGATCTCGGCGCCGAATCCGAACTGCTCACCGTCGGTGAATGCAGTCGACGCGTTGACCATCACTGCGGCGGCGTCGACGCGAGCGGTGAACTCGCGGGCAGCCGAGAGATCGGACGTCACGATGGCTTCGGTGTGCCCGGTTCCGTACTGGTCGATGTGCTCGACGGCAGCGTCCAAGTCCTTGACGACTTTGAGAGCGACGTCGAGGGTGAGGTATTCCTTCGACCAGTCGTCCTCGGTGGCGGGGACCAGTCCCGGCAGATCACCGTGCACTACAACGTCGTGCATCTGGAGTGCTTGCAGCAACTTCGGCACGGCGGTCTCGGCGATCGCAGCGTCGACCAGCACGGTTTCGGCTGTATTGCAGACGCTGGGCCGTCGGGTCTTGGAGTTGAGAAGAATCTTCTCGGCCATCAGGAGATCGGCGGCCGAGTGAACGTAGACGTGGCAGTTACCGACACCGGTCTCGATGGTGGGCACGGTGGCATCACGCACGACTGCGCTGATCAAGCCGGCACCGCCGCGTGGGATGACTACATCGACGAGGCCGCGGGCCTGGATGAGGTGCGTGACCGTCGACCGATCCGCACTCGGCAGAAGTTGAACGGAGTCCTCGGGGAGCCCCTGAGCAACCAACGACGCCCGCAGCGCCTCCACCAACGCTTCGTTGGACTTGACCGCCGAGGACGAACCACGAAGCAGCGCAGCATTTCCCGACTTGAGAGTCAGCCCGAAAGCGTCGACGGTAACATTGGGGCGAGCCTCGTAGACCATGCCGACGACACCGAGCGGAACGCGCTGCTGGCGTAGCTCCAAGCCGTTCGGCAGAGTGGAACCACGAAGCACCTCACCGATCGGATCGGGTAGTCCGGCAACCTGGCGCAGACCTGACGCGATGCCCTCGATCCGGTCAGCGGTCAGCCGAAGGCGGTCGAGCAGCGATTCCTCGGTGCCACCGGCCTTCGCAGTGTCGATATCGAGAGCGTTGGCCGCGAGAATCCGATCACTGGCCGCGAGTACCGCGTCGGCTGCGCCGTGGAGCGCAGCGTCCTTCTGCGCGGTGGTCAGCAGAGCAAGGACGCGCGAAGCCTTACGGGCTCGGCGTGCGGCGTCGTGCACGACGGCCTTGGTGTCGGACGCATTCGAGTCGACGGTTTCTGCGTTGGATGTCACAGCGGTCATGAATACACATTAACCACCCACCGCGGCGGCCTGCTCGGCGGAACAAGGCTGTGACCACCGCAGAACATTTCGGCGGACCGCCGGGGAACATTCCGCCGGACCGCCGGGGAACAATTCCGGCGCGAGGCACTGTTGCACCCACCGACCTTCTTCTTCGAGTCAGGAGCCATCCGTGAGTGTGTTGTTCGAGCCATTGACCCTGCGCGGCGTCACCATTCCGAACCGCGTCTGGATGGCACCGATGTGCCAGTACTCGGCTGACGTCATCGGCGACCAGGTCGGAGTGCCCAACGAGTGGCATCGCACGCACTTGGTGAGCCGTGCGATCGGCGGCACCGGCCTGATTCTCACCGAGGCGACGGCCGTCAGTCCCGAAGGCCGGATATCGGCAGCTGATCTGGGAATTTGGAACGACACGCAGGCGCAAGCCTTCGCCGAGATCAACGCACAACTCGCGTACTTCGGCGCAGTGCCCGGGATCCAGTTGGCACACGCCGGGCGCAAAGCGTCGACGCAGGTGCCGTGGCGCGGAGGCAAGAGCCTGCCGGCCGACGACCGTCTGTCCTGGCAGACAGTGGCTCCCAGCGCGGTTCCGTTCGGTCATCTCGCCGATCCGGTCGAGCTCACCACCGAAGGCATCGAAAAGGTCGTCGCGGACTTCGCAGCGGCGGCAACCCGTGCATTGAAGGCCGAATTCAAGGTCGTGGAAATTCACGCGGCTCACGGATACCTGATCCATCAGTTCCTCTCCCCCGAGAGCAACAAGCGAACGGACCGTTACGGCGGCAGCTTCGAGAACCGCATTCGGTTGCTCCTGGAAATCCTGAGCGCAGTCCGCGAGGTGTGGCCGGCCGAGTTGCCGCTCTTCGTCCGGGTCTCGGCGACGGATTGGCTGACGGAAGAGCGTGGACTGGAGGTCGACAGCTGGACCGCCGATCAGACCGTTGCCCTCGCCAACATCCTCTCCGACTACGGAGTCGATCTCGTCGACGTCTCCACCGGCGGTAATTCACCGGCGGCGCAGATTCCGGTGGAACCGGGATATCAGGTTCCGTTCGCCCGTCGCCTGCAGAACGAGAGCCTGCTACCGGCCGCCGCCGTGGGCCTCATCACCGAACCCGAACAAGCCGAGAAGATCGTCGAGGACGGTAGCGCCGTGGCTGTGCTCCTCGGCCGCGAGCTGCTGCGTGATCCCTACTGGGCGCGCCGGGCGGCCCGGGAACTGAACGCCGAGGTAGGACCACATATCCCGTCGCAGTACGCCCGTGCCTTCTAGCCCGAAAATCGGCTCCCGCGCACAACTTTGATAGCGTAAGCGTCTTACTTGCCGGTAGTCCGGAGCCCTGTGGGCTCCGGACACTGCCGCGGGCCAGAGCCGTGCGACGGGGGTCGCAACGAGCCACAGGGCACGCGGACGCTCGATTTCCCGACCGGCTCATCGGCGAGTGGGCAACGAAAAGATGCGTGCATCAGGTACGTGCCCCGCTCGGTTCGATGATTGCGCTGGGGAGCGCATGTCATGACTACACCAGAGAACTCGATCAGCGCTCTCGAAGTGGCCGAATCACCCGATGTCTGCGTCACCGATAATGCGTCCGTCAAGCGCGCTGTCAAGGCGACGATGCTCGGAAATGCCATGGAGTGGTTCGATTTCGGCGTTTACGCATATCTAGCTACCACTATCGGAAAAGTGTTCTTCCCGGACGCGAGCGGCAGCGCTCAACTCCTCTCTACCTTTGCAATTTTTGCGGCAGCCTTCATCGTCCGCCCACTCGGCGGATTGTTCTTCGGTCCACTCGGTGACCGCATCGGACGCAAGAAAGTCCTGGCCACCACCATCATTCTGATGGCGGGCAGCACCTTCGCCATCGGCCTCATTCCGAGCTACGAATCCATCGGTATCGCCGCCCCGATCCTGCTGGTACTCCTACGCCTACTGCAGGGCTTTTCCACCGGCGGTGAATACGGCGGGGCCAGTACGTTCGTCGCCGAATACGCACCGGACAAGCGGCGCGGCTTCTTCGCCAGCTTCCTCGAATTCGGCACCCTGGCAGGATATGTGGCGGCAGCGGGCATCGTCACGATCATCCAGACCGTCGTCAGCGCCGAGGACCTCCTCCAGTGGGGCTGGCGCATCCCCTTCCTCATTGCCGGACCGCTGGGTCTCATCGGTCTGTACCTCCGCCTGCGCTTGGAAGAAACCCCCGCGTTCCAGATGATGGAGCAGGCCGAAGAGCGCTCCCTCGCAGACGAATCCACCGGCAAGAAACTGCGCGAAACTCTCGTCGACAACTGGCGACCGCTCGTCCTGTGCATCGTTCTCGTGGCCACGTACAACATCGCTCACTACGGCCTGCTCAGCTACATGCCGACGTACCTGACCAACACGTTGGGTTACGACGAATCCCACGGACTCATCCTGATGATCATCGTCATGATCGTGATGATGATGGGAATCAGCTACGTCGGAAAGTTCTCGGACCGAGTCGGGCGTAAACCATTGTTGCTCAGCGGTTTCATCGGATTCTTCCTCCTTTCCCTGCCCGCATACCTGTTGATCGGCGTCGGCAATTACGTGACGGTCTTCCTGGGACTCGCAATTCTCGGCGGGTTGCTCCTGCTGTTCGTCGGAGTCTTCCCGTCCGTGCTGCCCGCACTGTTCCCGACCGGAATCAGGTACGGCGGCTTGGCAATCGGATACAACCTCGCGGTCTCCATCTTCGGCGGAACCACTCCCCTGGTGCTCACCGCCCTCGAAAGTGCAACGGGCAGCAACCTGGTCGCGCCGATGTACATGATGATCGCCGCAGTGATCGGCGGTATCGCGGTACTGCTCATCCCCGAGACGGCACGCAAGCCACTCGACGGTTCGCCGCCCTCCGTCGCCACCGACGAGGAAGCACGTCGGATCATCCGCAAGGTTCGTCGAAAGAGAATGAAGGCCGATAACCTCGAGGTATGAGCACGCCTCGAATCGTCGTCGTCGGCAGTATCAACATGGACCTGGCCACCTCAGTGTCCAGATTTCCCGCTCCGGGAGAAACACTGCTCGGCACTGCCTTTGCCACAACCGCGGGAGGCAAGGGCAGTAATCAGGCCATCGCCGCCGCGAAGGCAGGAGGCGATGTGTCGTTCGTCGGAGCGGTCGGCGACGACGGTTTCGGTACCCAGTTGCGAGACACGCTTGAAGACGCCGGCGTCGACACCGCATTGCTTCGTAGTGTCGACGGCCCGAGTGGCGTTGCCGCCATCACCGTGAGCGAGGACGCGGAGAACAACATCATCGTCGTCCCGGGCGCCAATTCCTCGGTCACCTCGTTGTCCGAAGCAGACCTCGACGCGATCGCACACGCCGACGTTCTCCTGTGCCAACTCGAAATACCCCTCGACACGGTCACCGCAGCGGCCCGGCACGCGCGTGCCAACGGAACAACCGTCATCCTCAATCCTTCGCCGGTACAAGACCTTCCGGGCGCCCTGATCGAGTCTGTCGACATCCTGATCGTCAACCAGACCGAGTCGGAGCAGTTGGCCGCGGCCACCGGCCACGTCCGATACCTCGTCACGACGCTCGGGGCGGGCGGCGCGGATCTCAGGTCGGGCGAGATGACAATCCACGCCGACTCCCCGGCCGTGACACCCGTGGATACAACCGGCGCAGGCGATGCCTTCACCGGCGCCTTCGCCGTGGAGTGGGTGCAGGACCAGGAACGCGCCCTGCAGTTCGCTGCCACGGCGGGAAGCCTGGCGACGACGGTTCGCGGTGCCTCGGTGTCGTCACCCACTCGCGCTGCGATCGAGAAAGTGCTGAAGCGTCAGGCTTGACTCTGACACAGCAAGCTCGGCTTGACTCTGACACAGCAAGCTCGGCTCGACTCTGACACAGCAAGCTCGGCTTGACTCTGACACCGTGTGAGGTCGTAAACCTGTAGGTATCGGGTTTGTGAGAGAGAAACGGGGCGAGCAACAATGTTGAGCATCGGAGACTTCGCGAGAGCAGGTCGTGTGTCGGTGCGCATGCTCCGCCACTACGACGCCATCGGCCTGCTCACACCCGCGAGGGTCGACGCATCCACCGGGTATCGCTCGTACACCGCGGGCCAGTTGGCGCTGCTCAACCGCATCGTCGCTCTCAAGGAGTTGGGCCTGACTCTGGCCCAGGTCCAGCAAGTGGTGGAGTCGGCGGTCACCGTCGACGAGATCCGCGGGATGCTCACGCTTCGCCGAGCAGAACTCGAAACCCGAATCCAGGAAGACACCGCGCGACTGGCGCACGTACAGGCGCGCCTACGCATCATCGAAAGTGAGGGACAGATGTCCGCATACGAGGTTGTGATCAAGTCAGTTCCGGCGCTGCGGGTCGCGGAGTTGACCGGTACCGCCAAGACGATGGATCCGTCGTCGATCGGCCCGGTGGTTCGTGGGTTGTACGAGCGCCTTTGTACCGGTTTGGATCGTGCCGGTATCGCCGCGATCGGACCCGCTGTCGCTTACTACGAGGATGCCGGTGACGACGAGAACGTCGTCGTCCATGCGGCGCTACCGGTCGACGCGGATCCCGAGGGCGAATACGAGTTCGCTGTGGTGGACCTGCGGGCCGAAGAGCACGTGGCCTCGCTGCTGCACAAGGGTTCGATGGACAACTGCCTGCCCGCTTATCAGGCGTTGGCCCAATGGATCGACGCAGCGGGATACCGAAATGCCGGCCCCAGCCGTGAGGTGACGCTGGCGTGCCCGGAGGATGTCGACGGCTGGGTCACCGAGCTGCAGGAACCTGTTGCCAAGGCCTGAAGCCCGCACGTGTCGGCAGGGTCGTGCACCATGGGGTCCATGACCACCGCCACTGCCCCAGCCATGCGCGACGAAGCCGAGCGGCTGCTCCGCGAGCTCGCGGGGCCGGATGCCCGCCTACGCGAGGACCAGTGGACGGCCATCGAGGCGCTGGTGGTGCAGCGCAAACGCGCGCTTGTCGTGCAGCGGACCGGTTGGGGCAAGTCGGCGGTCTACTTCATCTCGGCGAAGCTGCTCCGGGCAACAGGCCACGGCCCCACGGTCATCGTCTCTCCGTTGTTGGCCCTGATGCGAAACCAGGTCAGTTCTGCCGAGCGTGCCGGGGTGCGAGCCGCGACCATCAACTCGGGCAATGTCACAGAGTGGGACGACATCCACGCCCGCGTCGCAGCCAACGATCTCGACGTACTGCTGGTCAGCCCCGAGCGCCTCAACAACCCCGACTTCCGCGATCAGGTTCTTCCGTCCCTGGCAGCTGACGCCGGCTTGGTGGTGGTCGACGAGGCTCACTGTGTTTCCGACTGGGGACACGACTTCCGTCCCGACTATCGGCGCATCAGGACGTTGATCGCCGAACTCGGCGAAGGCATTCCCGTCCTCGCGACCACGGCTACGGCCAACAACCGCGTCGTCGAGGACGTGTCCGCCCAACTCGGCGTCGGCGGCGAGGAAACGCTCGTACTTCGTGGCGGGCTCGAACGCGAGTCACTTCACCTTTCCGTGGTTCACATTCCCGAGGCGACGGCGCGCGCTGCCTGGCTCGCCGACATGCTCGAGACGCTGCCGGGATCGGGCATCATCTACACGCTGACGGTCTCGGCCGCACGCGACCTCGCAAGCCTGCTCTCCGAACGCGGGCATACCGTCGCCGCCTACACGGGCCAGACCGATCCCACCGAACGTGAATCCCTCGAGCAGGACTTGTTGGGCAATCGTGTCAAGGCTCTGGTGGCCACCTCGGCCCTCGGGATGGGCTTCGACAAGCCTGATCTCGGGTTCGTCGTACACCTCGGCGCACCGTCGTCGCCGATCTCGTACTACCAGCAGGTGGGCCGCGCCGGTCGTTCCACCGACAGGGCCGACGTGATCCTGCTGCCGGGCGCCGAGGACAAGCAGATCTGGAGCTACTTCGCCTCGGTCGCCTTCCCCCGCGAGCATCTCGTCCGCAGCGTCATCGAGCACCTCGACACCGAAAAGGCCACGTCGACACCGGCACTCGAACCTCTGGTGGAGCTCAATCGAACGCGTCTCGAGATGGTCCTCAAAGTCCTCGACGTCGACGGCGCCGTCAAACGCGTCAAGGGCGGCTGGATCAGCACCGGCGAACCTTGGGTGTACGACGCCGAGCGCTACGGCCGACTCGACGACGCTCGCCAGGCCGAGCAGGCCGCAATGGTCGAGTACCAGAGCATCACGACGTGTCGAATGACCTTCCTGCGTGAACAACTCGACGATCCGGGCCTGACCTCGGAGAACTCACAGTGCGGTCGCTGTGACAACTGCACGGGCGATCGTTACGACACCACTGTCGACACCGCCGCCCTCGACGAGACTCGGGCGCGCTTGCAGCGCCCCGGATTCGACCTGGAGCCGCGCAAGATGTGGCCGACCGGCCTGAGCAAGCTGGGCGTCAAGCTGTCCGGGAAGATCACCGAGGGCCCGGAAACCGGGCGCATTCTCGGACGGATCTCGGACCTGGGCTGGGGCCAACGTCTCCGCGCACTTTTCGACGGTCCCGACGCAGAGGTACCCGATGCGGTGGTCAACGCGTGTATCAGCGTTCTGGCGGCCTGGAATTGGGCCGAGCGCCCCACCGGTGTCATGGCCCTCGAATCCACGACGCATCCGTTGCTGGTGTCGAGCCTGGCTGCCAAGCTGGCCGAGGTCGGGCGATTGACCGACCTGGGCACCCTTCGCTTGCGCCCCGACCACCCTCCGGTGTCGGCAGCGAACTCCGCCTATCGCGTGTCCGGACTGGTCGATGTTTGGGAAGTCCCGGACATGAGCATCCACCAGGGACCAATACTTCTCGTCGACGCAATCGCCGATACCGGTTGGACTTTCACGATGGCCGCACGCGCACTTCGACAGGCTGGTGCTCACTCTGTACTTCCGTTGGCGCTCGCAAGCCCGAAATAGCGAGTTTTTGCCCGAAATAGTCGCTCCGACAACGGCAAAAGTTACATAATGTGAGCACCATCACATTCATGTCCTCACCTGGGGCGCAACGGGTTCCACACGGCCCGAAACGGACATCTGCATGACTTCGACAGCAATGATTGTTACGTTCAGATGACCGATGAAGCCTGTTGATACGAGAGCTATCCCGACCACCGCGCCGGACGCGGTGTTGTTCAGAAGCCCACAGATCGATGACGGAGTCCGGCTCTGGGAGATCGCACGTGATTCGAAGGTGCTCGACCTCAATTCGAGTTATGCATACCTGTTGTGGTGCAGGGATTTCAGCGCGACGTCCATCGTCGCAGAGGTAGACGGCCGCGTAGTCGGATTCGTTTCCGGTTATACCCGTCCCAGCGCGCAGGAAACCCTGTTCGTGTGGCAAGTGGCGGTCGACGAAGACCAGCGCGGCAAGGCAATTGCTGCCCGCATGCTGTCCGACTTGATGGATCGCACTGCCCCGCTGGGTGTTACACATCTGGAGACGACGATCAGCCCCGACAACGAGGCTTCGATCGCACTCTTCACCGCGCTCGCACGTCGACGCGAAGTACCGATAACCAGGCAGACCTTGTTCTCGCCCAACGATTTTCCCGATGGACACGAAGCCGAAGATCTTTACACGATCGGCGCCTAGCGCACTTCGCGCTCGGCATACAGCATGCCCCGGAGGAACAAAGAAGATATGAATATCAACGAAGCAAGCATTTTCGAAACCCTCGAGTCCGAGGTTCGCAGCTACTGCCGTGACTGGCCCGCAGTGTTCACCAGCGCATCCGGATCCTGGATTCGTGACGAGAACGGACGCGACTACCTCGATTTCTTCGCCGGCGCCGGCGCACTCAACTACGGTCACAACAACCCGGTGCTCAAATCCGCACTGGTCGACTACATCATGAACGACGGCATCACGCACGGCCTCGACATGTCCACTGTCGCCAAACGCGAATTCCTTGAGACCTTTCAGCGCAACATCCTCGAGCCACGCGGACTGGACTACAAGGTCCAGTTCCCCGGCCCGACCGGCTCGAACACCGTCGAGGCTGCATTGAAGCTGGCTCGCAAGGTCACCGGACGTTCGGCAGTCATCAACTTCACCAACGCATTTCACGGAATGACACTCGGTGCACTCTCCGTGACCGGTAACTCGATGAAGCGCGCGGGCGCCGGTGTCCCCCTCGTGCACACGACGCCGATGCCCTTCGACAACTACTTCGACGGCGTCACCGAGGACTTCCAGTGGTTCTCCCGCGTTCTCGATGATTCCGGCAGTGGAATCAACCGCCCCGCCGCAGTGATCGTCGAAACCGTGCAGGGTGAAGGTGGCGTCAATGTCGCTCGCCCCGAATGGCTTCGGGCGCTGGCAACACTGTGCTCGGATCGCGGAATCCTGCTGATCGTCGACGACGTGCAGATGGGTTGCGGCCGTACCGGCCCGTTCTTCTCCTTCGAAGAGGCCGGAATCGTTCCTGACATCGTCACACTGTCCAAGTCGATCAGCGGCTACGGAATGCCCATGGCGCTCACGCTGTTCAAGCGCGAACTCGACGTCTGGGGACCGGGCGAGCACAACGGCACATTCCGTGGCAACAACCCGGCGTTCGTCACCTCCAAGGTGGCACTCGACCACTACTGGTCCGACGACGCACTGACCAAGACAACGCTGAAGAAGGGCGCACGCATCAGCGAATGCTTCGCCAATCTCTCCGATCAGTTCCCCGGCGAGGTCTCTCACCGCGGACGCGGCCTGGTCCAGGGCCTGGTCTTCGACCAGCCTGAGCGCGCCGGAAAGGTCTGCCAGCTGGCATTCGACGAGGGACTGCTCGCCGAGACCTCCGGACCCTCCGACCAGGTTGTGAAACTGCTTCCGGCACTGACGATTACCGACGAAGAGCTCGAGCACGGCCTCTCCATCCTGGCCGAGGCGACACTCAAGGTCTGCAGCTAGAGGAAGGACTCCCCCATGATCGTTCGCACCACCACCGAGATCACCGACACCGACCGCGACATCACGAGTGAAGACGGCAACTGGCGCAGCAAGCGCATCGTCCTCGGCGGCGACCGCGTCGGGTTCTCGTTCCACGAGACCACCATCAAGGCGGGTTCGGTCAACGAGTTCCATTACGCCAACCACGTCGAGGCCGTCTGGCTCGTCGAAGGCACCGGCAAGCTGATCGACCTCGACAACGGCAAGGAATACGATCTCGCACCGGGGTCGATGTACCTGCTCAACGGCCACGAGCGTCATCGCGTCGAACCCGATACGCAGATGCGCATGCTGTGCGTGTTCAATCCGCCGGTCACCGGGCGTGAGGTACACGACGAGAACGGTGTCTACCCACTGGTGGAGGTCCCCGCGTAGCGTCTAGTCATGGCGACTGACACCTCTCCACGCGTAGCGATCGGCCCCGTCCCCGATGCACTGCTCGACAGCGCGGTGCTTCGGGGCGGTGGTCTGATCAGTCCGATCGACACTGCCGACGCCCTGATCTGGGCGGGCTCACCCGAAACATTTCCGTCGGAGTTACCGGCGTCGGTCAGGTGGGTGCAGCTGCCGTCGGCGGGAATCGAGGATTGGTTCGACTCCGGTGTGATTCCGAAGGACACCGAAATCACGTGGACCTCGGCGGCCGGCGCGTTTTCGGCCTCGGTGGCCGAGCACGCGCTCATGCTGCTGTTGGCCGGAGTTCGTCACCTGCCCGCACACATCGAAGCTCGAACGTGGCGTCAGTTCGAGTTCTTTCCCAAGATCGGCACCCTTCGTGGTTCGACGGTTGCGATCATCGGCGCAGGCGGTATCGGCCGCGCGCTGATTCCGATGCTGGCCGCGCAGGGGGCGGACAGCCTCGCAGTCAATCGTTCCGGTAGCCCGGTTCCCGGAGCGATCTCCACGTACCCCGCCTCCAGGATGGATGAAATCTATTCTCGCGCAGATCACTTCGTGATCGCAGCCCCTGCCACCCCGGCCACCCGTCACCTCGTGGGCCGTGCGCAGTTGGCAGCAATGCAACCCCATTCCTGGGTGATCAACGTAGCGCGCGGATCACTGGTCGACACCGACGCGCTGGTCGAGGCGATCGAGTCCGAACAGATCGGCGGCGCTGGTCTCGACGTCACCGATCCCGAACCTCTCCCGGACGGTCACCCTCTGTGGGACCTGACGAATGCGATCATCACACCCCACGATTCCAATCCGCCAGGCGTTCGCCCCGCCGCGTTCGCGGATCACGTCTCCAAGAACGTGACCCGCTTCGCGAAGGGCGAGGCTCTGGCCGCCCTCGTGGACCCGGTCGCCGGATACTGAGCACGCCGCCGAAGCCCGAATGATCCGGCGAAAGCTGTCGGAAGTTACTGTGGCGACTCCGCATCCGGGAAGAAGAGTGCCCTCGCCCGGCGAGCGACTTCCTCGGCAGGCACATCCTCGACCTTCGTGCATACTGCCCACCTGTGGCCGAACGGATCGAGAAACACTCCATGCCGGTCGCCCGAGAACGTATCGGCCACAGCCGTGACCAGCGTGCCTCCCTCGGCGACGGCCCGAGCGACAAACTCGTCCGTGTCCTCCGTGTAGACGACGATCGACGAATGCACCCAGCCGTCCTGCGGTGATTTGAGACCGAAGTCCGGCATCTCCTGAGAAAGCTGCAGCATCGAATCGCCGATTCGGATCTCCGCATGCATGAGAGAGCCGTCAGGTGCGTTCATCGCATCGACTATCTCAGCTCCAAGTCCTCGCTTGTAGTAGTCGAGTGCGGCATGGCCGTCCGGCACCGCAAGGTAGGGAGTGATCGTGCGGTAGCCAGCAGGGATTGGGTTCACTGTGTTCATGGGTACGAGTATTGGCGATCGCACACGTGTTCTATTGAACATTTCGGACTTCCTCCGCGCCTCCGTCTCGCACACGCGCCTATCCTGGAACGGTGCCTACCGACAACAGCCGCCTCGACGCCCTTCCCGAGCTCCTGGCCGGCCGTCGCCTGGCAGTTCTGACCGGCGCCGGCATCTCCACCGACTCCGGAATCCCGGATTACCGCGGACCTGATTCACCCCCGCGCAATCCGATGACGTTCCAGCAGTTCATCGGCGATCCGGCGTTTCGGCGGCACTACTGGGCGCGCAACCATATCGGCTGGCGATACATGGACAGCTCCCGCCCCAACCAGGGCCACCGGGCCGTCGCAGCACTCGAGCGAACTGGGCGAGCAGTCGGTGTGATCACCCAGAACGTCGACCTCCTGCACACCAAGGCCGGCGCGCGAAACGTCATCGACCTCCACGGCACCTACGCGCAGGTTCGATGCCTGAGCTGCCAGCGGCTGATCTCCCGCACCACTCTCGCGGAGAGACTGGAAGAAGCCAATCCCGGATTCGCCGAAACGGTCGCTGCTGCAACAGGAGTCGAGATCGCACCCGACGCAGATGCCGTGATCGAATCTACCGCACACTTTCGCGTCGTGGATTGCGCCGTGTGCGGTGGGCTACTCAAACCAGACATCGTCTACTTCGGCGAATCCGTCCCCAAGGAACGCGTGGCCCGGGCGTACAGCCTTGTCGACCAAGCCGACGCACTGTTGGTAGCCGGGTCGTCGTTGACCGTGATGTCCGGCCTACGTTTCGTCCGGCATGCCGCCAAGACCGGGAAGCCGATCGCCATCGTCAATCGTGGCACGACTCGCGGCGACGAATTCGCCGACCTCAAGCTCGAAGTCGGTTGTGCTGAAGCACTTTCCGCCCTGGTCGAGCACGACAGTTACAGCGCCACCAAGTCGTCCGCGTGAACCACGGGACGCTGCATGTCGGCCGGTAGATCGGTGGTGGAGCGCCCCAGGATCTCCTCGATCTCCGTAGCGTCGAATGCGACGACACCCCGGGCGACGGGCTTCTCCCCCGGCCCCATCAGGGACACGACGTCGCCGGCGTGGAAGTCACCGGATACACCGACAATGCCCGCGGACAGCAGGCTTCGACGCTTGGACACGACCGCGCGAACGGCGCCTTCGTCGAGATGAAGGTCGCCCTGTGTGTCGGCGGCGTGACGGACCCAGAATCGGCGAGCCGACAATCGCGTCGGCCGCGGAGCAAAAGCGGTTCCGACATCGGCACCACTGAGTGCTCGAGCGGCGTCCGAGGCTGCGGCCAGCAGAACCGGCACTCCGGAATCAGCGGCCAGGCGTGCTGCTGAGAGCTTCGACGCCATACCTCCGGTACCGAGAGCCCCACCCGAACCGGCAACCACACCGTCGAGATCCTCGGGACTGTTGACCTCGGGAATCAGTGTGGCATCGCCCTTTCGGGGATCACCGTCGTAGAGACCGTCGACATCCGACAACAGGATCAACGCGTCGGCACCGACCAGATGCGCAACCAGAGCAGCCAGCCGATCGTTGTCACCGAACCGAAGTTCGGTGGTGGCGACAGTGTCGTTCTCGTTCACGATTGCCACCGCGTGCAACACCCGCAGACGATCGAGCGTCCGTTGAGCGTTCCGGTGCTGCGTCCGTCGAGCGATGTCATCCGCAGTGAGAAGGACCTGCCCGACGGTGCGCTCGTAACGGGCGAACGACGTCCCCCAGGCGTGAGCCAGCGCCAACTGTCCGACGCTGGCCGCAGCCTGCTTGGTTGCGAGATCCCGCGGTCGCTTGGTCAGTCCCAGCGGCGCCAATCCAGCGCCGACGGCACCGGACGAGACGACGACAACATCGGAACCCGCACGCATGCGAGCCTCGATGGCATCGGCCAACAGATCGAGTCGGTGAGTATCGAGTCCCGCCACCAGACTGGTGAGCGCAGACGACCCGATCTTCACGACGATACTGTGAGCCGACGCTATCGACTCCCTGGTGGACCCGAGCACAGTCCCGTTCCCTCTCTTCGGTTTTCGTCCTGAAATCGCGTGGGTCAGGCGTCTTCGTCGAGCAGGCCGCGGCGGACACGACGCGCATGCTTGCGCTCGTCGGCGCCGATCCGCTCCACCTGATCGAGACGCGGATCGGTTCCACGGCCCGTGCGGGTCAGATCGATACCGGCCGGCGTCATCGGCTCCCACTCGAAGCTCACGTCACCGATGGTGACGGAAGCCCCTGGCTGAGCGCCCTTCTTGACCAATGCGTCCTCGACACCCAATCGAGCAAGACGGTCGGCGAGGTAGCCCACCGCTTCGTCGTTGTCGAAGGCGGTCTGACGAATCCACCGCTCCGGGCGGGTGCCGCGGACGACGAACCCACCGGGAATATCGGGATCCTTCTCGATGGTGAAGCTGGAATCCTTGACCTTGACCGGGCGAATGACCTGACGCTTCGGCTCGGGCTTCGGATGAGCTTCGCGGTAGTCACGGACCATCTTCGCCAGCGCGAATGTCAACGGTCGCAGGCCTTCTCGGCTCACTGCCGAGATGGTGAAGACCGGCCATCCGCGGGCTTCGATCTCAGGTGTGACCATTTCGGCCAACTCGGCTGCCTCGGGCACGTCGGTCTTGTTGAGGATGACGACCCGCGGACGCTTGTCGAGGTCACCGAGTCCCGAGTCGCCGGAGAGCGCGGGCGTGTATGCAGCCAGCTCTGCTTCCAAGGCGTCGATGTCGGAGATCGGGTCGCGTCCCGGATCGAGAGTGGCGCAGTCGATCACGTGCGCCAACACGGCGCAGCGTTCGATGTGGCGCAGGAAGTCCAGGCCCAAACCGCGGCCTTCGCTGGCGCCTGGGATCAGCCCGGGCACATCGGCGACGGTGAAGGTGGTGTCACCGCTCGAGACGACGCCGAGATTGGGGACCAGAGTGGTGAAGGGGTAGTCGGCGATCTTCGGCTTGGCCGCGGAGAGAACGGACACCAGTGAAGATTTACCGGCAGAGGGGAATCCGAGCAGACCGACGTCGGCTACCGACTTGAGTTCGAGAACCAGGTCACGCTCGACACCGTCCTCACCGAGGAGTGCGAAACCGGGAGCCTTGCGGGCCTTCGACGCCAGCGCTGCGTTACCGAGTCCGCCGCGGCCGCCCTGAGCAGCGTCGAAGCGCGAACCGACACCCACGAGGTCGGCAAGCACGTTGCCGTCGGCATCGAGAACCACAGTTCCATCCGGAACCTTGAGGATGAGGTCTTCACCGTTTGCACCCTCGCGGTTGCTGCCGGCGCCCTGCTTGCCGTTGGTCGCCTTCGCGTTGGGATGGAAGTGAAAGTCGAGGAGGGTGTGGATGTTCTCGTCGACCACGAGGATGACGTCGCCACCGCGACCTCCGTTGGCACCGTCCGGACCGCCGAGCGGTTTGAACTTCTCGCGGTGTACGGAGGCGCAACCATTGCCGCCTTTTCCAGCGCTGACGTGCAGCACAACACGGTCAATGAATCGGGACATGACTGCCGGATCCTTCCTCAGTCAATTGCGGGTCTCACGCGATGAGCTGAACTTCTGGTGAGCAGGGTTGCTCGGGGTAAACAGGTACTGCTTAAACAAACGATAGGGGCGGACCGGGTTATTTCAACCCTGGTCCGCCCCTATCGGGAGCTTGGAACGCGTCACTCTCTTACCGAAAGCAGAACCGGCTTACCGAAGTAGAACCGATGACGCACAACTAGCGAGAAAGACTAGACCTCAGCCGCAACGACGGCCGGAACGATGTTCACGGTCTTGCGTCCACGCTTCTGGCCGAACTCGACTGCACCGGCAGCGAGAGCGAACAGGGTGTCGTCGCCGCCACGGCCGACGTTGACGCCGGGGTGGAAGTGCGTGCCGCGCTGGCGAACCAGGATTTCGCCTGCGCTGACCGACTGGCCGCCGAAGCGCTTCACGCCGAGGCGCTGGGCGTTTGAATCGCGACCGTTACGGGAGCTGGATGCACCCTTCTTATGTGCCATGCTATTGACCCTCCTCGGGTGAAATTAGCTAGAAAGAACTGGTTACTTGATGCCCGTGACCTTGAGCACCGTGATCGGCTGCCTGTGGCCCTGACGCTTGTGGTAACCGGTCTTGTTCTTGAACTTGTGGATGCGGATCTTCGGGCCCTTGGTGTGCTCGACGATCTCACTGGTGACTGCGACCTTGGCCAGCTTGGCCGCGTCGGTGGTCAGGTCGGATCCGTCGACCACGAGAACGGGAGCAAGCGAGACAGCAGTGCCGGGCTCACCCTCGATCTTCTCGACCTTGACGAGGTCACCAACAGCGACCTTGTACTGCTTTCCGCCGGTCTTGACGATCGCGTACGTTGCCATCGGAGGGCTACCCCTTGCTTCTTCGAACTTGCTCGCGCTGCTGCCTGAGGCTTCAAATGCATCGCGACTGGTCTGGTTTATGTCACCTCGGCTCGGCACTGACGTACCGGGACATTCACGCGCACTCTAGGCACACGGAATCTCTACCGCCGGGTGGCGACCCTCCAAGGTTACGGGAAAGCAACCGTCAGGGTCAAACCGCCCCGCCGAGGGGTGGTGCTCACTACTCTGTACTGCTTCTACCAGCTGAAACTTCGGATAACGGTTGGATGTCCTCGCTCATCGCCAAGACATCCAACCGACCGAAAGACGGTAGTTCTACTCTCCGTCGACCGGCGGACCCGCGGGACGTGCTGCTGCACGCCTGCGACGGGGCCGCTTGACGACGGCAACTTCTTCCTCAGCCGGAACTTCGGTGGCCGGAGCCGGAACGTTTTCCACGACCGCTTCCGCCACGGGTTCCGGAGTCGGAATCACGAAGACCGTGCCCACCTCGGGAGCTGCTTCGGCAACCGGTGCCGACGCTGCCCGCGACGCCCGGCGACTACGCCGACGACCTCGCGGAGCGGCTTCCTGCTCGTTGCCCACTGCGGGAGCTGCTTCCCGCTCGTTACCCACTGCGGGAGTTGCTTCTTCCGAAGCAGAGTCCACAGCAGGAACGTCAGGGCGCTCAGTAGCAGCAGGAGTATCACTCGGCCGATCCTGTTGCCGATCGGCACTTTTGGATGCATCATCCCCCGAAGACGTACCGGCGGAATCAGACTCGATCGAGTCGGCCGCGACGGTCTCGTCGTCGTCGTTGTGATGCGAGGCCATCGCCAATGCCACCGGATGAGCCCGCTTGACCGTCGCGTCGACAGCCGGAACCTCCGGCGCCGGAGCTTCCTGTCCGTTGGACTCGGTCGAAGCCGACTTGTCTCCGCGGCCACGCTTGTTCTTGCGCGAGGTACCGGAATCACTGCGCTGCGAGCCCGAACGCGATCCGCCGTCGTCCGAGGACTTCACCTCGACGGGCTCGGAGTGCACGATGATGCCGCGGCCGTGGCAGTGCTCACAGGTAGTCGAGAAGGCCTCGACCAATCCGGTGCCCAACTTCTTGCGCGTCATCTGCACGAGTCCGAGTGACGTGACCTCCGACACCTGATGGCGCGTGCGATCGCGACCCAGGCATTCGGTGAGTCGACGCAGGACCAGGTCCCGGTTCGATTCGAGGACCATGTCGATGAAGTCGACGACAATCATTCCGCCGATGTCCCGCAGGCGCATCTGGCGAACGATCTCCTCGGCAGCTTCGAGGTTGTTACGGGTGACGGTCTCTTCGAGATTTCCGCCGGCTCCGGTGAACTTGCCGGTGTTGACGTCGACGACGGTCATGGCCTCGGTGCGGTCGATCACCAGGGTGCCGCCGGACGGCAGCCACACCTTGCGATCGAGTGCCTTTGCCAACTGCTCGTCGATACGGCGAGCCGCGAAGACGTCGATTCCGTTGTTCGGCGTGTACTTCTCGAGCCGAGGAAGCAGGTCCGGAGCGACGGAGTTGATGTAGTTCTCGACCGTCGTGTGCGCCTTCTCGCCCTCGATGACCAGCTTGGAGAAGTCCTCGTTGAACAGATCACGAATGACCTTGACCAGCATGTCCGGCTCTTCGTACAGCGCCTGCGGGTTGCCCGACTTGCCGGCGTCCGCAGCGGCGGCCTGCTCCTCGATGCCGGCCCACTGCGCCTGCAGACGAGTCACGTCGCGCGCCAACTCTTCTTCGCTGACACCCTCGGACGCCGTGCGAATGATCACGCCGGCGTCGGCGGGAACGATGTCGCGCAGGATTTCCTTGAGACGCTTGCGCTCGGTGTCCGGGAGCTTGCGGCTGATACCCGTGGACGTGCCGCCGGGCACGTAGACGAGGAAACGACCGGCAAGCGAAATCTGTGTGGTCAGTCGCGCACCCTTGTGCCCAACCGGATCCTTGCTGACCTGAACGAGCACCTGATCGCCAGGCTTGAGAGCCTGCTCGATCTTGCGCGAGTTACCACCGAGACCGGCCGCCTCCCAGTTGACCTCACCGGCGTAGAGCACGCCGTTGCGGCCACGCCCGATGTCGATGAACGCAGCTTCCATGCTGGGGAGCACGTTCTGGACGCGTCCGAGGTAGACGTTGCCGACCATCGATGCGGAAGCCGAGTTGGTGACGAAGTGCTCGACCAGGACGCCGTCTTCGAGGACTGCTACCTGTGTAGTCGCGTGCGGCTGACCGCTGTCTGCTCGATCGCGCACAACCATGACGCGGTCGACGGCTTCACGACGGGCAAGGAATTCCGACTCGGTCAGAATCGGTGGGCGACGACGGCCGGCGTCACGACCGTCGCGGCGACGCTGACGCTTCGCTTCCAGACGCGTCGAGCCACTGATGCCCTGGACCTCGTCCTTGACGCGGGTCTTGTTGCGCGGTTCGCGCTCGTGAACGACGGTGTTCGGCGGATCGTCCTCGGACGTCGCAGTCGCGTCGGTGGCGGCATCGGTGCCGGTTTTACGACGGCGACGGCGACGGCGGCGACGGCTCGATCCGTCAGCATCGAGGTCGGAATCGTCGGCGTTCTCGGATTCTGCATCCGCGTCGGACTCGGTCTTGTTTCCGGATTCTCCGCCGGAAGCATCTTCGGTTTGCTTTTCGACCGACTCGGGGGCAGTTTCCTGCTCCGCTTCGGTGGTCGTCTCCGACTCTTCGTCCGAGCCTTGATCGCTACCCTGCTCGCCGCCCTGTTCGCCACCCTGTTCTCCGCGGCCACGGCCACGTCCACGGCGTCCACGACGACGGCGACGCGGCTGATCGTCGTCCTCGTCCTCGGACTCGGCGCTCTCACCCTCGGTTTGCGGGGCGGTCACAGCCGGCTCTTCGACGGCTGGAACTACAACCGGCGAGACCTCGGGTGCGACTGTTTCGGTTTCCGCAGTTGCCTGCTTCTCTTCGACGACTGCTGGTGCGGCAGGCTCACGGCGGGCGCGACGGCGACGCGGGGCCACCTCGGCTGCCTCGAGATCCGGCTGCAGGAACAGCGGAACCTGCGGCGCGGCGGGAGCCACCTCGGGCTGATGGGTCTGCGGCGCCTCGAACGAGGTGAACAGATCGGACTGCTCGGCTTCCTTGCTCTGCAGCGCAGCAGCGGCGTCGAGTCCAGCGCTGATCTCGGCGACAGCCGGATCCACCGCTTCTTCTGCTGCCGGTTCTTCGACAACTACTGCCTTTTTACGGGTTCGACGAGCCCTCACCGGCTTCTCGGCTGGAATCTCCGCAGCAGGCTGCTCGGCCGGAGTTTCCGCAGCAGGCACTTCGACAACCGGGTCGATGAGGGTGTCGAGCTCGGCGACGACCGGCTCGATGGCCTCGGCCGCGGAGGTCAACGAAGCGTGAATCCGCTGAGCGATGTCACGTTGGAGACTCGACTGCGCACTGCGTAATTCGGTACCGAGCGCTGCAGCTTCGGCAAGGACCTGCTTGCTGGTGACACCGAGCAGCTTCGCCAGCGCGTGTACGCGCATCTTGTCGGGGAATTCCGGGGTGGTGCTGGAATCTGATTCGGTTGGGGATTGATCGGCCACGTAAGTCTCCTCAGCCCCCGGGCGCGTCCAACCCAGAAGTCGAGTTGTCACGCGGCCACGCGGGAGCGTGCTGTGTGTACTCGCACCCAGAAGTGAGTACGAGATTGTAAGGTCTCGCTCCGCATGGTCCGCAGTGCCCGTTATTCACTGCGAGCACATGAAGTGCCTGGCTGGATGGCCGTTGTCCTGTGCGCGAGCGCCTGATCATCCAGCGTGCAGAGGTCCAGGGATTTCCTGTTGACCTGGAGCAGCGATGAAAGGGCATCGAACCTAGGTGTCATCCGGTTGAACGTGCGTAAAACAAATTGCGGTTCAACTGAAAGCAGTATCCCACACCAACGCGCCTGCAACTGCAAAGGGCGCACCGATGTGGGATACGTGCCGAGAATTCGCTGTGGAGATGTGGGCCGAAGGCCCGGATAGAAGATTCAGATGGACGACAGCGCGGGGAACCACAGAGCGATTTCACGCTCTGCCGACTCCACGGAATCGCTGCCGTGAACGAGGTTCTGCTGCGCTTCGAGTCCGAAGTCGCCGCGGATCGTGCCCGGAAGAGCCTTGTCGACCGGGTCGGTTCCGCCGGCCAACTGACGGAAAGCAGCGATGGCGCGGGGGCCTTCGAGCACTGCGGCCACCAGCGGACCGGAGGTGATGAACTCCAACAAGCTCGGGTAGAACGGGCGCTCGGCGTGCTCTGCGTAGTGGCTACCAGCCACCTCTTCGGAAGCTACGCGGAGCTCGAGTGCTGCAATTGTCAGGCCTTTGCGCTCGATACGGCTGAGGATTTCTCCTACGTATCCACGGGCAACGGCGTCGGGCTTGATCAGTACGAGGGTGCGCTCAGTCACAGCGGACAGCCTAAATGGTCAGTCCCGCTGGCCGGGAAGCAGGCCCTTGTCCATCCGGCGCTTGATGTCTCTCTGCAGGTAGACGAGGTATCCCCAGACGATCCCGAAGGTGATGGCCACACCCACGATCGACGGGTGGACGAAGAAACCGAACAGAAGAATCACCTGCAGTGCGACGTTGAACCCCATCGCCCACGGCTTTCCCTGGACTCCGGCTCCCAGAATCATCAGTACCGCCAAGCCGATGATGAATCCGGCCGAGAGCGCGGTGAGGCCACCGCCGACTACCGCAACGACCGGCAATGCCAGCAGCACGACGATCGCCTCGAGGATCAGAGTTCCGGCCATCACTCCGCGGAAACTCTTCCACGGGTCCTTGGTCGGAGGCCCGAACTCACCGGCAGTGTCGCCGGACTCGGGATTGGATTCTGACGGGGTGCTCACGCGGGGTCCTTTCCGAACAGCGTGCGGGCGGCGCCTGCGGTCACGACGGATCCCGTCACCACGACACCTGCCCCTGATACGGCTTCACCGGGTTCGGCGACCTGCTCGGCGATTTCGATCGCGACTTCCAAGGCGTCGGCAAGCACCGGTGCGACGACGACGCGCTCGTCGCCGAACTTCGCGACGGCAATGTTGGCCAGTTCCTCGACGTCCATCGCCCGGGGTGATCCGTTGTGAGTGACGACGATCTCGTCGAAGACGGATTCGAATGCGGTCAAGATTGCGTCGACGTCCTTGTCCGCCATGACGCTGACCACTCCCACGAGCTTGCGGAAGTCGAACTCCGCGGCCAGTGCGGCCGCGAGGGCGCGGGCACCGTCGGGATTGTGGGCGGCGTCGAGAAATACGGTCGGCGCACTCCGAACACGTTCGAGGCGACCAGGATTGACGATCGAGGCGAACCCGTTGCGGATTGCATCCTGATCGAGTTGTCGATCCGGACCGGCACCGAAGAACGCTTCGACAGCCGCGAGCGCGAGAGCCGCATTGCGTGCCTGATGCTCGCCGTGCAGCGGGAGGAAGATGTCGGTGTACACACCGCTCAAACCCTGGAGTTCGAGCTGCTGTCCGCCCACCGCGATCTGGCGAGCAAGCACCTTGAACTCCGAGCCCTCGCGAGCGACCGCAGCTTCGACCTCGACTGCTCGCCGCAGCAGTACCTCCATGACTTCGGGAGTCTGCTCGGCGATGATCGCGACGGTGTCCACCGGAACCAGGTCCTCGCGGCCCTTCTTGATGATTCCGGCCTTCTCCTCCGCGATCCCGGCCAGGTCGGTACCCAGATACTCGGCGTGATCGAGACTGATCGGGGTGATCACCGCGACCTGTCCGTCGATCACGTTGGTGGCGTCCCAGCGTCCGCCGAGGCCGACCTCGACCACGGCGACGTCGACCGGTGCCTCAGCGAATGCCGCATAGGCCATCGCGGTGAGCACTTCGAACTTGCTCATCGCCGGTCCCCCGGCTTCCTCGGACTGTGCGTCGATCATCTGCACGTACGGTTCGATCTCGCGGAACGTGTCCACGTAGAGCCGCGGTGAGATCGGATGACCGTCGATGCTGATCCGCTCGGTCGCGATCTGCAGATGAGGGCTGGTGGTTCGGCCGGTACGACGATGCAGAGCGCTCATCAAAGAGTCGATCATGCGCGTGACCGACGTCTTGCCGTTGGTCCCCGTCACGTGCACCGATGGATAGTTGTGCTGCGGCGAGCCCAGCACGTCCATCAGCGCCTCGATACGGGTCAGTGACGGCTCGATCTTGGTCTCGGGCCAACGCTTGTCGAGTTCGGCCTCGACCAGCGCCAGCTCGGCGATGTCGACCGGAGTCGGAACCGAACTCTGAGCGTCGAACTGGGACGGCTCGTACGAACTCACTTGTCGGCCAACTCCTTCAGACGTCCTGTGATGCGCTCGATCTCTTCGACGGCGATCTGGCGACGGTTCTTGATCTTGTCGACGACGGCGTCGGGCGCCTTCGCCAAGAAGGCCTCGTTCGCAAGCTTGTTGTCGGCGGTGACGAGTTCCTTCTGCGCTGCCGCGAGGTCCTTTTCGAGCCGCTTCTTCTCGGCACCGAGGTCGATGGTGCCCGAGGTGTCGATGTCGACCGTGACGGTGCCCTGGCTCAGACGCACCTCGACGGAGATCGATGCGGTGAATCCCTCTTCGGGTTCGGTCAGCTTGGCCAGCGCTGCCACGTAGGCGAACTGGCCGTCCATGCCGGCCTCCGAAAGCCCGGACGCACGCGCCGGGACCTTCTGGGAAGGCTTGAGCCCCTGATCGTTTCGGAAACGTCGCACCTCGGTGATTAGTTTCTGGGTGTCTTCGATCCGGGTGGCGGCCGCAGTGTCGACTGCGACCCCGGACAGCGTCGGCCAGTCGGCGACGACGACGGATTCGCCTCCGGTGAGCACCTTCCAGAGGGTTTCGGTCACGAACGGGATGACCGGGTGCAGGAGGCGGAGCAGTGCATCGAGAACGTTACCGAGCACTGCGCGGGTGTTCGCGGCGACGGCCTCGTCGTCGGCGAACTGCACCTTGGCGAGTTCGAGGTACCAGTCACAGACCTCGTCCCACGCGAAGTGGAACAGGCCTTCGCATGCCTTGCTGAACTCGTAGCGATCGAAAGCGACATCCGCCTCGGCCTGGACCGTGTCGAGACGGTCGAGGATCCAGCGGTCGGCGTCGGTCAGTTCGCTTCGAGCGGGCAGCGGCGCCGGAGCGGCGCCGTTCATCAGCGCGAACTTGGTCGCGTTGAACAACTTGGTCGCGAAGTTGCGTGAGGACTGCGCCGAATCCTCACCGACGGACAGGTCACTGCCCGGGTTGGCCCCGCGTGCGAGTGTGAATCGCAGGGCGTCGGCGCCGAAACGATCCACCCAGTCGAGTGGGTCGATACCGTTGCCGCGAGACTTCGACATCTTCTTGCCGAACTGATCGCGAACCAGTCCGTGCAGGAACACGTCCTTGAACGGCATCTGCGCGCCGGACTTACCCGGACCGGCGGTGATCGACTCGTCCTCGGACACATACGTGCCGAACATCATCATGCGGGCGACCCAGAAGAACAGGATGTCGTAGCCGGTGACGAGAACGCTGGTGGGATAGAACTTTTCGAGTTCGGGTGTCTTGTCGGGCCAACCCATCGTCGAGAAGGGCCACAGTCCGGAGGAGAACCAGGTGTCGAGGACGTCGGGATCCTGGACCCAGCCTTCCGGTGCCGTTTCGTCGGGACCGAAGCACGCAACTTCACCCTCGGGGCCGTACCAGACCGGGATGCGGTGTCCCCACCAGAGCTGGCGGGAAATGCACCAGTCGTGCATGTTGTCGACCCAGTCGAACCAGCGCGGTTCCTGACTTGCCGGGTGAATGACGGTGTCGCCGTTGCGAACCGCGTCGCCGGCGGCCTTGGCCAGGGTTTCGACCTTGACCCACCACTGCAGCGACAGGCGCGGCTCGATAGCTTCACCACTGCGCTCGGAGTGTCCGACGCTGTGCAGGTACGGGCGCTTCTCGGCCACGACACGTCCCTGCTCGGCGAGGGCTTCGCGAACCTTGACGCGAGCCTCGAAGCGGTCCATACCGTCGAATTCGGTTCCCGTGTCGGCAATCTTGCCGGTCTTGTCCATGATGGTGGGCATCGGCAGGTTGTGCCGCAGGCCCATCTCGAAGTCGTTGGGATCGTGAGCCGGCGTGATCTTCACTGCGCCGGTTCCGAACTCGGGATCGACGTAGTCGTCCGCGATGATCGGGATCTGACGCCCGGTGAACGGATGATCGAGAGTTGTGCCGATGAGGTGCTTGTAGCGCTCGTCTTCGGGATGGACAGCCACTGCGGTATCACCGAGCATCGTCTCGACGCGGGTGGTCGCGACGATGACGTGCGGCTCGTTGTCGTCGAGCGAGCCGTAGCGCAGGGAGACCAGCTCACCCTCGACGTCCTCGAACTTCACCTCGATGTCGGAGATCGCGGTCTGCAACACCGGCGACCAGTTCACGAGACGCTCGGCGCGGTAGATCAGGCCTTCGTCGAACATGCGCTTGAAGACGGTCTGGACGGCGCGCGAGAGGCCCTCGTCCATCGTGAAACGATCGCGGCTCCAGTCGACGCCGTCACCGATGCGCCGCATCTGGCCACCGATGGTTCCGCCGGATTCGCGCTTCCAGTCCCAGACCTTGTCGATGAACAGCTCGCGGCCGAAATCTTCCTTGGTCTTGCCGTCGGCAGCGAGTTGCTTCTCGACGACGGACTGCGTGGCGATTCCGGCGTGGTCCATGCCCGGCAGCCACAGAACCTCGTAGCCCTGCATCCGCTTGCGGCGGCTGAGCACGTCCATGAGTGTGTGATCGAGGGCATGACCCATGTGCAGGCTGCCGGTGACGTTCGGGGGCGGCAGCACGATGGAGTAGCCGGGCTTGTCGCTGGTCGCGTCGGCCTGGAAGTACCCGGCGTCTACCCAGCCTCGATACAGATCGGCCTCTACCGCGCTGGGGTCCCAGCTCTTGGGTAGGGCGTCGGCGGGGGTCTGGGGGTTCTCTGGAGCTGCACTGGTCACCACTTGATCCTAATGACTCCCCCGTCGTGAACGAATTCGCCCGTCAGGCGTCGCGGTGGCCACGAACGACGGTCCCCGCAGTCCGGGGGTCAGCCGAACAAACGATATTCACCGATCCGCTCCGCTGACAGGATCGCTCTGAAGGACGACCGACCAACGACCTGTGGAGCAAATATGTTGAACAACTGGAGTTCTCGCCGTCCCGGCGTTCGAACCTTGGCGGCTGCCGCGACGATCGGAGCGGCGGTTGCCCTGGTGCTTCCGGCGACTGCGTCCGCTGCACCCGGCATCGAAGGAAGCGTGCAGGGAAGCGTCGACAGTGGCAGCGCCACGATCAACGGAAGCGTGGGCGACCTGGGGAACGACATCGCGAACGGCATCGCCAGCGGCAGCGTGGGCGACATCGTCGGCGGAATCGCCACGGGGAACGTGAACGACATCATCGGCGGCCTGTCCGCAGGCTCGACCAGCGCTACGGACATCGTCAACGGCCTGGCCAGCGGCAATGTCAGGGACATTCTCAGTGGCCTGGCCAGCGGCAGCGGCGGCGGCGGATCGTTTGCACCCACGCAGCGCTGCGACGCCTCCACGGTCTCCGGCGGCGCAGGAATCACCAGCACCAAGCACGAACTCGGCCGCGGTGGCCCGACGTCGTTCGTGCTCGGCTACGAGACCGAAAACGTCCCGGACCTGATCGAGGTGTACTACGAAGGTCGGTTGATCCACAGCACCGGATACATCGGCGACAACATCAACGAGGGAACCGGTTCGGCGGTCGTCAACGTGCCCGCCGGCGGGGCCTCGTCCGTCCTGGTCCGTGTTACCGGCCCCGACCACACCGAGTGGGCCTACACCGTTCGCTGCCCCGGCGCCTGATTCCGGTCCGGATCCGCGCGAAGAAGATTGTGCCTCGTTCGGCCGTTGCGGCCGAACGAGGCACGCGCAGTTCAGCCCAGAATTTCCGGCAGGGCGACATCTTCCCCGAGAATGTGCTCGGAGAGGAACGCGGTGACCACCTCGTACCAGATCTTGGTGTGCTGCGGCTTGAGCACCCAGTGATTCTCGTCCGGGAAATACAGGAAGCGATGGTCCGTTTTCCCGTCGTCGTCGGCGGGCAGACCTGACTCCGCAAGCAGTTCGTACCAGAGCCGCAAGCCCTCACCGATCGGAACCCGATAGTCCTTGTCGCCGTGGATCACCAGCATCGGCGTCGTGATGTCTGCGACGTACAGATGCGGCGAGTTCTCGACGGCCATCTCGGGCGACATCTCGCGCTGCCAGTACCAGGCAGCGTCCGTGGTCGGGCCGAATTGGTCCAGTGCCCAGAGACTTGCGTGGGTGACGATGGCGTCGAAACGGTTGGTATGGCCGGCGATCCAGTTGGCCATGTAACCGCCGAACGAACCACCCATCGCGCCTGTCCGCTTGGGGTCGATCTCGGGCTGCGCGACGGCAGCATCGGTGATCGCCATCAGATCGGTGAAAGGCGCCTTGCCCCACTGACCCCACCCGCGCTGAACGAAATCCTGGCCGTATCCGGTCGAGAGCGCGGGATCGGGCAGCAGTACCGCATAGCCCTTGGCGACGAGCAGCCACGGATTCCACCGCCAGGACCAGGTGTTCCACGAACCGAGGGGCCCGCCGTGGACCCAGAGAAGCAATGGCACCGGTGCATGCGGCGCGGCGCCGGTCGGCAGCGCCAACCAGCTACGCACCGTCGAACCGTCCTCGGCGCGCGCAGTGATCTCGGTCAGCGTTCCCGGCAGCTCCGGCAGCGGGTCGGGTCCACGAAGTGCGGTGATCTCCCCTGATCGAAGATCCACCCGCACCACGTGCGGGGGCGCTTCGTACGAAGCCCGCAACGCGTAAATCGACTCACCGTCCGGCGCCACTCGAACGTCGGTGTACGCCGCGTCGTCGGCTGTCAGGCGAACCGGTTGGCCCCACAGGTCGATCGTGAAGATCGGACCGCGGCCGCCGTCGTCAGCGGTGACCACCAGCCCGGATCCGTCGGGTAGCCAGGCCAGGGAGGTAGGCCAGCGATCCCAACCGTCGGCAACCCCGGTCACGGCACCGGATCCGAAGTCGTAGAGCTGCAGAGTCATTCGCGGCGCGGACTCCGGCGTGGTGAGAGTCTCCCGAATGAACGCGAGCTTGGTTCCGTCCGGCGAGAGCACCGGGTTGTAGACGTCCGCGTCCGCCTCGTCGACGAGGGTGGTTCGGTCGCCGGTCACCGTGTCGATCCGAACCAACGTCGATCGGCGGGCGGCACTCGGATCGCCGACAGTCCACGTCGTCACCACGAAGAGACCGTCGTCGGAGATCGTGGTCGACGTCTCTCGCAGCGCCGCGCCTGCAGTTGGCGTGATGTCCCGCAATTCGACGGATTCCTTCGAATCCGTCTCAGCCACAACCAGATGCGGATGATCGGGCCCCAGGTCGTGGTCCCAGTGCCGCACCGGATAACCGGTGTGCAGCATCGCCGTGACCTTCTTGTCCTTGCGCGCCGATCGCACCTGATCGTCCTGGTCGAGACTGATCGCCGAAGCCATGACCGACGTCTGGGCCACGAACGTCGGCGCCGCCTTGGCCGCTGATACCGACGAGACGCCACCGGGACGTGAGATCAGCAGCTGAGCTTCTCCGCCCGCCGCAGGTAGACGCCACAGTGCGGGTTGCGGGTCATTCTCGCCCGGCACCGCTCGCGTGGCGGTGAAGAGCACGTCGCCGTCGAACGCGAAGGCAGCACCGGACTCGCTGGTCGAACCCCAGGTCAACCGACGCGCAGGACGTCGACCTTCCGGGTCGATCTCCCACAACGAGGACACGTATTCGGCGCTCTTGTCGTCGAGAACTGCGCGCGCGCAGATGAGCAGCGAGCCGTCTGGCGACAACACCAGGCCGGACAACCTGGCCAGAGCGATGTAGTCGTCGAGTTCGTCGAACGGTGTGCCTGCGTGGAGCTCGGGAATCTGGGTCACCACTAGTTGGTATCACGCGCCCCGCGGTTGACGCATCATTGCGTAGATCGTCGGCCCGCCGCCCGGCATGACGATGTCGCGGGTCACTTCGAAACCGAAGCGGTTGTAGTACGGGATGTTCGATTCCTTGCTGCTCTCGAGGTAAGCGTCGACATGTTCACGGTCGCAACGCTCCAACCGGGAGTTCAGCAGCGCTTTGCCGTATCCCCCACCTCGAGCTGCACTGCCGGTCCCGACGGTCGCGAGATACCAATGCGGCGAATTCGGATGTGCTCCTTCGAGAACGGAGCTGACCTCGGCCGCATGTCGCAATCCGCTGCCGAAGACACGCACCATTGCGGGCAAGCTCATGAGCCCGGAGATCCACGACTGCTTCCATCGCCCCGGCGGATCCCACAGAGTTGCCCCGCCGATCACGCCGTTGTCATCGGTGGCCACCTCGACACCGCCACCGGCGAGGTGGTGGTAACGAGCTTCTGCGGCAAACAGTTTCGTCAGACGATCAGCCCTGGTGGCTTCGTTCGGCAACATCCACGCCATCAAGGGATCGTCCTCGAACGCCTCGGCCAACACCGCCGACAGTGCCGGAACATCGGATCGGACAGCCGGCCGCACGTGTACACCCATGAGGCGAGAGTACCGCCGACTGTCCGAATCCCCGGTGCTTGAACCGAGCTGTCCGTGAACCGATCAGACGAGTAAGCCCGCAATCCGCGGCGGAATCTGTTCGAGCGCGTACGGCAGGCTCAGTACGGTGCTCCACGTCATGGCTTCGGCAGCAGCGTCTTCCAGGATGATCGCGCGGCCGTCCTTCACGACGTCGAGTTCCTGGTAGATCGGGGTTTTGTCCAATTCCGCGCGAAGCTTGTCGCCGTAACCACCACCGGCGTACCAGACGAGTACGTCGACGTCGGCAAGAGAGAGTTGCTCGGTGCTGATCTCGGCGAAGTTACCCGTGATCTGATCGGTGACAGGCGGATTCACGAATCCGAGTTCGGTGAAGAACCGCACCTTGGGGTCTTCCGGTCCGTAGACCCCGAACTGCCCCGGCCCCTTCAACGCGCCCACCAGAACGGTCTTGCCCGCAAACGCCGGATTGGCCGTCTTCACGTCGGCGAACTTCTCCTCGACGCCGGCGATCAGTTCGGTGGCCTTTCCCTGCTGCCCCAAGGCCTCGCCGATGACGGTCGTCTGGTTCTGCCAGGGGATTCCGTAATCCGCGAACTCCTTCGGCTGTGCCACTGTCGGCGCGATGGCACTGAGTTTGTCGTACTGCGCCTGAGTGAGCCCGGAGTAGGTGCCCACAATGAGGTCGGGTGTCACGGAGGCGACCTTCTCGATCTGAATGGTGGTGCCCGCGGTTCCGATGATCTCCGGAGTCGACCCGTTCAGCAGAGGTTGCGCCCACGGCCACACACCCGAGGGGTAGTCGCCGTACCAGTCGAAGGTTCCGACCAAGGTCCCGCCGAGCGCGAGAATCGCATCCTGATCGTTGTATCCGACACTGACGATCCGCTGCGGATCCTTCGGCAGTTCGGTGGTACCGAACTTGTGTGTGATCGATCCCGCAGTATCACCGCTGGGGGGCGTGTCCTCGTCGTTCGAACTGGAGCAGGCTGCGGCGAATGCCAGCAACGCTCCCGACGTGCCGATCAGAAATCCGCGCCGGGTCAGCCGACCTGCGTCCGTTCGATCCATGTTCTTGCCCCTTAAGTCCGCTGGTTCGGTAGGTAAGGCTAGCCGATGAATGTCGCATTCCGGCGAGTTCGACCGGGCCATTCGATGGCAGTACCGGCTCGTTCGGGCCACTATGGAGACATGACGCGCCAGGGCCCCTCGAAAGACATCGACGAATCAGATCTCGAAGTCACGCATCCCAAGGACTACGCCGCCGGAGTACCGGCCGTCCTGGTGTCGCTGCAACGCGGAATCGAGCAGATGGGGGCCTTGCGGACCGCCCGAACGCTCACCAGGCTCAACCAGCGTCACGGCTTCGACTGCCCGGGGTGCGCATGGCCCGAGACTCCCGGACATCGCAAGCCCGCCGAGTTCTGCGAGAACGGCGCGAAGGCTGTTGCCGAGGAAGCAACGCTTCGCACCGTCACACCCGAGTTCTTCGCGGAGCACTCGATCGCCGACCTCGAAGGCAAGACCGATTACTGGCTCGGGCAGCAGGGCCGACTGACACACCCGATGGTTCTGACGCCGGGCGCAACCCACTATCAGCCGATCGACTGGGACGGCGCGTACGCACTGATCGCCGAACATCTGAACGGCCTCGCGTCGCCGGACGAGGCGGTGTTCTACACCTCCGGTCGCACTTCCAACGAAGCAGCTTTTCTCTACCAGTTGATGATTCGGAGCTACGGCACCAACAACATGCCCGACTGTTCCAACATGTGTCACGAGTCGTCCGGGAGCGCGCTGACCGAATCCATCGGCATCGGCAAAGGTTCGGTGACCGTCCCCGACCTCGAGAACGCCGATCTCATCCTCATCGCCGGGCAGAATCCCGGCACGAACCACCCTCGAATGCTCTCGACGCTGGAGAAGGCAAAGGGCAACGGCGCCAAGATCATTGCCATCAATCCCCTGCCCGAAGCGGGATTGCGACGGTTCAAGGATCCGCAGAAGGTGTCCGGCGTGATCGGGCACGGAGTCGAGATCGCGGACGAGTTCCTGCAGATCCGGCTGGGCGGAGACATGGCGCTGTTCCAGGGCCTGGGGAAACTGCTGCTCGAACAGGAAGATCGCGCTCCCGGTACCGTCGTCGATCGCGCATTCGTCGACCGGTACTGCGCCGGTTGGGACGAGTACGAGAAGCATATCCGCGCAGTCGATCTCGACACCGTGATCGAAGCGACGGGCCTGTCGATGGCGCAACTCGAGGAAACAGCCGCCGCCCTGGTCCGATCCGAACGAACAGTCACCTGCTGGGCCATGGGCATCACTCAGCACACACACGGAGTCGCCACCATCGAGGAAGCGGTCAACCTGTTGCTCATGCGCGGGATGATGGGCAAACCAGGTGCAGGCGTCTGCCCCGTGCGAGGACACTCCAACGTCCAGGGTGACCGCACGATGGGCATCTGGGAGAAGATGCCGGAAGAGTTCCTGGCCGCGCTCGACACCGAGTTCTCGATCTCGAGCCCACGCAAGCACGGTTGGGACACCGTCGACGCGATCCGCGCCATGAACGCCGGCAAGGCAAGCTTCTTCATGGCGATGGGCGGCAACTTCATCCAGGCCAGCCCGGACACTGCGGCCACCGAAACGGCATTGCGCCAGTGCGAACTCACCGTGCAGGTTTCCACCAAGCTGAATCGCAGTCACGTGGTCCACGGGCAGACCGCGATCATCCTCCCCACCCTCGGACGCACCGACCTCGACGTCCAAGCCGGCGGAAAGCAGCTTGTCTCCGTGGAGGATTCGATGTCCATGGTGCACCTGTCCCGCGGACGCCTCACACCGGTCAGCCCTTACCTGCGCAGTGAAGTCGCCATCATCTGCCAACTCGCCCGCGAACTACTCGGCAGCGATCACTCCGTCCGCTGGTCGGCGTTCGAGCGCAACTACGACCTGATTCGCGATTCCATCTCGCGGGTGGTGCCAGGCTGCGAAAACTACAACACCCGCGTCCGTGAGCCCGACGGATTCCAGCTCCCCCACCCACCACGTGACTCGCGCGAATTCCGCACGCACACCGGCAAAGCCAACTTCGGCGTGAACGACCTGCACTGGATACCCACTCCCCGTGGCCGTCTGATTCTGCAGACCATGCGAAGCCACGACCAGTACAACACCACGATCTACGGCCTCGACGACAGATACCGCGGCATCAAGGGTGGACGCAAAGTCATCCTCGTCAATGCCGAAGACATCACCGCACTCGGATTCCGCGACGGCGATCTGGTCGACATCGTGTCCGAATGGACAACCCCAGACGGCACTCTCGAAGAGCGTCGGGTCACGCAGTTCCGCATCGTCTCCTACGACACCCCACGCGGTAATGCGGCGGCGTACTACCCCGAGACGAATCCCCTCGTTCCCCTCGAACACGTTGCAGCCAAGTCGAACACACCGGTCTCGAAGGCAGTCACCGTTCGACTCGAAGCTTCAGGCGTCTGAGATGGGACGAGTCACCACACGAACACCGGTCGTTCGAATCTCGGGCGATCGGGTCGTCACGCGCCCCGACACGCTGGCCGTCGAGGAACCACTCGAAATGAGGGTCGGCGGCCAGGTGCTGGCCGTGACGATGCGAACACCTGGCAACGACGTCGACCTCGTACACGGATTCCTCCTCAGCGAAGGCATCATCGCCACCCGCGACGACGTGAGCGTCGTCCGCTACTGCGACGGCGTCGACGACACCGGTGCGAACACGTACAACGTCCTCGACATCGCTCTCGCTCCCGGAGTGCCGTTGCCCGATCACACCACCGACCGCAACACCGTGGTCAGTTCCGCGTGCGGAGTGTGCGGCAAGACCTCACTCGACGCCGTCCGGACCACGACGCGTCATCCGTTGGTCGGTGACACCACTTCCGTCACCTCCACCACCCTGTCGGCCATGCCGGTCACGCTGCGGGAGAGCCAACGGATCTTCGAACGCACCGGCGGCCTGCACGCGGCCGGATTGTTCACCGCCACCGGCGAACTCCTGGCACTGCGTGAGGACGTCGGCCGTCACAACGCGGTCGACAAGGTGATCGGGTGGGCAATCACCGACGGCCGAGTGCCCCTGTACGACACGATCTTGATCGTCAGCGGTCGGGCGTCGTTCGAACTCGTCCAGAAGGCCGTCATGGCCGGCATTCCGATCCTCGGAGCCGTCTCCGCGCCGTCCTCACTGGCGGTGGAACTAGCGCAGGAGTCCGGGCTGACTCTCGCCGGTTTCATCCGCGGCGATTCGATGAACGTCTACTCGCACCCGCACCGAGTCGAGGTCACGTCGAACTCGCACGCAATTGAGCCGACAGTCGCACAGCGGAGTTGACCTCCCCGTAGCCCTCGTACCCACCCACTCGCTGCACGACCTCGAAGAACAGGTCTCCCCCGACGGTCGGGGTGAACAGGTGGAAGAACTCGCCGTGAGCGTCCGCGTCGTAAAGGATTCCGGCGCTACGCATACGGTCGAGCAGTTCGGCATTCAGTCCGAAACGCGCGTCGAGATCGTCGTAGTAGTTCGGGGAAATAGGTAGCGGCACAAAGCCCCAGTCCTGCATCGACGCGGCAGCACCGAAGATGTTCTCACACGCGAAGGCGACGTGACTGACGCCGCCGCGGCGAACGGTCGGCAGCCCGCTTCGACTGCCCTCCACCATGTTCAGCGAGATGCGCAGGGCCTGTCCGTCGCCGTCTTGAACGAGCGTGAGCGCCTGGCTCCGCATGAGGCCGACGGAATCGGTGACGTCCTGCCCCTCGTGCGGGTGCATCTCGAACACCGACCGCAGGAGCAGCATGATGCCGTCCCAGCTCTCGGCCGGAACTGCAAGCGCCACATGGTCGATCCCGGTGAACACTGCGCCCTGTTCACGATTGCGCTCGGCGGGTAGCGGATAGATCTCGAATGCCGATTCCCACGCCGCAGCACTGCCAGGGCCCCGAAGGTCGATCGACGTCGCGTCGGTGACCTTCAGACGTACGACGTCCGGTACCTCGGAGTTCTCGTCACTCGATCCCGGCAACTGCACTCGCGTCGCCGGCACTTCGAGAGCCAGCGCTCGCTCACCCCACACTTCAGGTTCGGTTGCCCGGATGCCGATCTGAGTCAGAACCGGTAGATCCGCAGGCAGCCCGGGCGCCGTCCACACCGTGCCCGCAGTCGCGTCCACGGCAACGGTGAGCGATCCGTGCCGCCACAACTGCAAATCGTGGTCGTGGTGCCGCCCGAGAAGGTGAAAACCTAGGCGGGAGAGCATCGTGTGCACCTGGTCCTGCTTAGCTGGTCCCGCCGCGATTCGCAGAGACACGATTCCTTCGAGCGGCGTGCGCTCCGGGGCGATGAACAGCGTGGGTCCACCGGCGACCGGGTTCGCGGCAGCGACCTGTTCTTCGAGGTGGAGCAGCGACCGATGAGCGTCGATTGCCGTTCGCTGGGTGTCGGCGCGACGGAATACGTCGTTGAAGATCTCGAGGGACCACGGTCCGTCGTAGCCCGTGGCGTAGACGTGCTGAGCGAAAGCACTCAGGTCGAAACTGCCCTGCCCCGGGAAGTTTCGGTGGTGCCGGCTCCACTGCAGGATGTCCATCGCCAAAAACGGTGCGTCCGCCAACTGGAGGAAGAAGATCTTCTCGCCCGGAATCTCGCGAATTCCGGCGGGATCGTCACCGCGCGAGAGGATGTGGAAGCTGTCCAGACAGGTTCCGAGTGAAGGATGGTCGATCCCTTCGACGATCTTCCATGCGTGGCCGTAGGTGTTGACGTGGGCTCCCCACGCGAGCGCCTCGTACGCAACTTTCTTGCCGTGCTCGGACGCCAATTCGGCGAGAGTTCCGAACTGCTCTGTCAACTGACCGTCGTCGTGACTCGCGGTCGGTAGGGGCGAGGAGCACACCAGGAGCGTCTCGCATCCCAGCTGATCCATCAGCTCGAATTTGCGTTGCACTCGAACAAGATTCCGAGCAAATTGACGTTCGTCCACCGTGTCGAAGTCACGGAACGGCTGATACAGATCGAGGGTGAGCCCCAGATCCGCTGCCCTCGTTCGCAATTCCTTCGGGGACCACGGCGAAGCAACAAAATCCGGCTCGAACACCTCGAAGCCGTCGAAGCCGGCGGCCGCGATGGCGTCGAGCTTCTCCTCGAGAGTGCCGCTCAGCGATACCGTCGCGATCGACGTCCGAACCGGGGCACTCACAGCGCTGCCGCAGTCTGTTCGCCGTGCACCAGTTCGGTCATGTGAGCGAGCATCCGCTTGCTGTCGGGCTCGATGCCCGTGAAGATCCGGAATGCGTCGACGGCCTGGAAGACAGTCATCCCGCCTCCGCTGAGCGTCGGCGCGCCGATCAACCTGGCCTGACGCAACAGTTCCGTTTCGAGCGGGCGGTAGACGATTTCCGCCACCCACAGATCAGGGCGGAGCAGATCCGGGGAGAAGGCCATTCCGGGATGGGCCGCCATTCCCATCGGTGTCGCGTGGATCAATCCGTGTGCGTTGCCGAGCGCTTCGGCGAGGTCGCTCGTGTGCCGCGCCTGCACTACCTGCGCCGGGAACTGCCGCGAGAAGGCATCCGCGAGTTCTTCCGCGCGAGCCAGGCTCGAATCGACCAACGTCAGCGTCCCGACACCGCGGGTGAGCGCGGCATAGGCAACCGCCGCACCTGCTCCGCCCGCACCGAGCTGCACGACGCGATCGAGCTGCGCACCGGGTAGCCCCTCGTCGAAATTCCGTCCGAAGCCCGACCAATCGGTGTTGTGTCCGATCGCCTTGCCGGAGTCGAAGAGGACCGTGTTCACTGCGCCGAGTTTGTCTGCGTCCGGCGAGAGCTCGTCGAGGTGCTCGATCACCAACTGCTTGCACGGGTGAGTGATGTTGAGGCCGCGGAACCCGAAACGTCGTGCATAGGTGAGAAGTTCACCGATGTCCGACGGCGCCATCCCCATCGCATCGAGATCGAGGATGCGGTACACGTACGGCAGGCCCTGTCTGCGCCCTTCTTCCTCGTGCATGATCGGAGTCAAGGAGGCTCCGATGCCGGTGCCGATCAGACCGCAGAGGATCGAATCACTCATCAGTTCTTCCCTTCTCGAATGCAGACGAATTCGACTGCGGCGCTGTAACCGTCGATCCCCAACCCGCAGATGACCGCGTCGGCGATCCCGGACACGTAGGAGTGGTGACGGAATTCTTCGCGGCCGTGGATGTTGCTGATGTGCACCTCCACCACGGGGGCGTCGAGTGTGACCAGTGCGTCTCGCAACGCAACGGAGGTATGCGAATACCCACCGGGATTGATGACGATGCCCGCGACTCTTCCTCTGGCCTCGTGGATCCAATCGATCAGTTGACCCTCGTGGTTCGACTGCTTTGCTTCGACCACCGCTCCGAACTTCTGGGCCGCAACTTCGCAGCGGGAAACGACGTCGTCCAGGGTGTCCGTCCCGTAGAACTCCGGTTGCCGCTGGCCCAACAAATTCAAGTTGGGTCCGTTGAGGACCAGAACCGGCAGAGATGGAGTCATCAGGGCACCTCGGTGTCGACGTTCGAAGCTAATGTACGAACTAGTGAGTTAGTTCACTGGACGTTACTCCCCCGACGCGAACTCGACAAGCAAAGTCGACAAACTCCTGACAGATAGAGTGAGCACATGGTTTCCGAGCAGTCAGTGAACTCCGTGGCGTCGAAGCCGGAGAAGCGACGCCGAAACAGTGATCTGACCAGGGTGAACATCATCGCCGTCGCCACCGAGGAGTTTGCCGACAAGGGCTTCGCCGGCGCCCGGGTGGACGAGATCGCAACCAAGACGCACACCACCAAGCGGATGATCTACTACTACTTCACCGACAAGGAAGGACTGTACAAATCAGTCCTCGAACACGCGTACAGCGTGATTCGAGCGCAGGAGCGCGAACTCGACCTCGAGGGATTGAACCCCACCGCAGCAGTGCGCGCCTTGGCCGAACTGACCTTCGACCACCACGAACAGCACCCGAACTTCATTCGGCTGGTGGCAAACGAGAACATGCTCCGCGGCGAGCACATCGAGAAATCCGAACTACTCAGCGGCCTCGGCGCACCCGCCGCCGACCTGGTCTCGCAGATCCTCCACGACGGGCAGCACGCAGGGGTATTCCGATCCGACGTCGATGCTCTCGATATTCACATGTTGATCAGCAGTTACTGCGTCTTCCGCATCGCCAACCGGTACACGTTCAAAGCGCTCTTCGACCGTGATCTGACCGACTCGACTCATCGCGAACATCTCCGAACGATGCTCGGCGACATGGTTGTTGCGTTCCTGACCTCACCGACGCCGTCCTGACCCACCCCGAAGTCCGAAAAATCCCCCTACGGTGGTGAGTGGAACTCACAGCTGCCACCGGGAGGAATGACGTGACCGAGAACTACGTAGACGGGCTTTCACTCGAGGAGAAGGCGTCGTTGACGTCCGGCTCGGACTTCTGGCACAGCCAGTCCGTTGCCGGAATCGAGTCGATATTGCTGACCGACGGTCCGCACGGAGTCCGGAAACAACCCGAGGGTGGCGACGCACTCGGACTCGGCCACAGCATTCCCGCGACGTGTTTTCCACCGGCAGTCGGGTTGGGCTCGTCGTGGAACCTCGACCTCATCCGCCAGGTCGGTGAGGCTCTGGGCGACGAAGCCAAAGCCGAACAGGTCTCGGTTCTCCTCGGTCCTGGTATCAACATCAAACGATCCCCGTTGTGCGGCCGGAATTTCGAGTACGTCTCCGAGGACCCATTCCTCTCCGGCCGCGTCGCGGCAGCGCTGATCACCGGCATCCAGTCTCGCGGCGTCGGAACCTCGCTCAAGCACTTCGCTGCCAACAACCAAGAGCACGACCGGATGAGAGTCAGCGCCGACGTCGACGAACGGACGCTGCGCGAGATCTATCTGGCCGGATTCGAGTACGCCGTCAAGACCGCGGCCCCGACGACGGTCATGTGCTCGTACAACAAGATCAACGGTGTGTACTCGAGCCAGAACCATTGGCTGCTCACCGAGGTGCTCCGCGAGCAGTGGGGCTTCGACGGCCTCGTCGTTTCGGACTGGGGAGCGGTCAACGATCGCGTGGCGGCACTCGCCGCCGGCCTCGATCTGGAAATGCCGCCGACCGGAACCGATACCCAGATCGTCGACGCCGTGCGCGGCGGAGACTTGGACGAATCCGTACTCAACACTGCAGCCGAACGCCTGTCGACGCTGGTGAAACGCACCGCCGGCGCGCGCACCGAAGGCCACACGTACGACGTCGCACGTCACCACGAGTTGGCTCGGACCGCGGCGGCGGAGTCCGCTGTTCTCCTTGCGAACGACGGCGAATTACTGCCGCTGACGCCCGGCGGGCAAACCGTCGCGGTGATCGGCGAATTCGCGTGCAGCCCGCCATATCAAGGTGCAGGCAGTTCACAGGTGGTTCCGACCCGGCTCGACAATGCCTTGGACGCGATCCTCGACCTCGAAGGCGCCGACCGCGTCACCTTCGCACCGGGCTTCACCTTCGACGGCACTCCGGACAGCGACATGGTCACCGAAGCTGTCGACGCTGCGCGCCGCGCTGACGTCGCCGTGCTCTTCCTCGGACTACCGTCCGCCGCCGAATCCGAGGGGTTCGACCGAACCGACATCGAGTTGCCCGCCGACCAGATTGCCCTGTTGGAAGCGGTGCACGGCGCGAACCCGAACACCGTCGTCGTGCTCTCCAACGGCGGCGTGATTTCGATCGAGCCTTGGAAGGATCATGCCGCCGCAATCCTCGAGGGTTGGCTACTCGGCCAGGCCGGCGGCTCTGCGATCGCCGATCTGCTGTTCGGCATCACCAATCCGTCCGGTCGACTCACGGAGACCATTCCGCTTCGGCTCCAAGACAATCCGTCGTTTCTGCATTTCCCCGGATCACAGCAGCACGTGCGATACGGCGAAGGACTGTACGTCGGGTACCGCTACTACGACTCCGCGCTGCGTGAGGTGGCGTACCCGTTCGGATTCGGGCTGAGCTACACCACCTTCGACATCACCGACACTGCTGTCGACGCCGGCGAGAGCTCTGCCGACGTGACCGTCACCGTGCGCAACAGCGGCGATCGAGCGGGCAGCACCGTCGTTCAGGTCTACGTTCACGACGCCTCGGAAGGCGTCGATCGTCCCGCGCAGGAATTGAAGGGATTTGCCAAGGTCCACCTCGACCCCGACGAATCTGCGACTGTGACTATCACGCTCGATACCAGGGCATTTGCCTACTGGTCCATATCGGCGCAGGACTGGGCAGTCGAGCCCGGCGACTACGAGATCCGCGTCGGCTTCTCGTCTCGGGACATCGCGACCACCGACACGATCACTCTGGCCGGAAACGTCGGCGTCGGCGCACTCGACGCCATGTCGACGATCGGTGAATGGCTCGCCCATCCCGTCGGCAGTGCCGTTCTCGGCGCCGCCATGTCTGCCGCGGCAGGCGAAGGCGCGCAGTCGGTCAGCCCCGAAATGATGGCGCTCGCCGGTTCGATGCCGCTCGGAAAGCTCGCCACCTTCGGCCTCGGAATCACCGAGGAACAGGTGGAGCAGTTGGTGGCGGCCGCAGCGCAGCCGGCCTCCTGACCCCCTGAACTGCAGTTTCGACGTGTTATGTGCCCGCCGGTAGATTTTTATGAACTATTTGGTTAATAATCTTGTGTAGTTGCTGTGGCGTCGGTTACATTCCTTGTATCGCTCTCCGCACAGACGTTCTCAATACGAACACCGTTACGAACACAGTCAGCGGATGTAGAGCCTCCACGACGCTTCCACCCAGGAGATGAGCATGTCAGCTAGCACGGTTACACCGTCCGGCCCCGAGGCGGGATCCTTGGCCAGGCCGGACACGACCAAGGTCAAGCGCGCCGCAACGTCGTCGTTTCTCGGCAGCATGCTCGAGTACTACGACTTCTACATCTACGCCTCCGCCGCCGCGCTCATCTTCCCCACGGTGTTCTTCCCGGACAGCGGACATGCGGCACTGCTTTCGCTCGCCACATTCGGTGTCGCGTACGTCGCGCGCCCCCTCGGCGCAGTGGTCCTCGGTCATTTCGGTGACCGCGTCGGCCGCAAGAAGATCATGCTGCTCACGCTCATTCTGATGGGTGCAGCCACCTTCCTCATCGGATGTATTCCCAGCGCCGATTCGATCGGAGTTTTTGCACCGATACTTCTGGTCCTGATGAGAATCGCTCAAGGAATCTCCGCCGCGGGCGAACAGAGCGGTGCCAGCTCGCTGACCCTCGAGCATGCCCCCGAAGGTCGACGCGCGTTCTTCTGCAGTTGGACCCTCAACGGCACCCAGGCCGGCTTCATCCTCGCCAGCCTCGTATTCCTGCCCATCGCTGCACTCCCCGACGACATTCTCTACACGTGGGGCTGGCGAATCCCGTTCTGGGGCAGCCTGATCGTTCTGGTGGCGGCATACATCATGCGTCTCAAGCTCGAAGAGCCCGAAGAGTTCACCGAGCAGCAGGAATCCAAGACCGTCGCCAAATTGCCTGTCGCCGATCTTCTTCGCACCCACAGCGCAAATCTGATTCGCGTGATCTGCTGTGCTTTCATCGCCGTCGTCTCGACCATCTTCTCCGTCTTCGGACTCGCCTTCGCCACCACCGAAGAAGTGGGGATTCCGAAATCGACCATGCTCTGGGTTGCCATCGCAGCCAACGCCGTGGCATTGCTCAGTCAGCCCGCCTGGGCGATGCTCTCCGACCGAATCGGTCGCAGGCCGCTGTTCATCGGCGGCGCCCTCGGTAGCGCCGTGTTCATCTACGTGTACTTCGGCGCAATCGCCAGCGGCAACGTTCCCCTGATCTTCCTCGCCGCAATCGGATTGATGTCCGTCTTCTACGCGGCCCCGAACGCCATCTGGCCGTCGTTCTACTCCGAGATGTTCAACACCAAGGTCCGCTACTCGGGCATCGCAATCGGAACCCAGGTCGGCTTCGCCCTCGCAGGCTTTGCCCCCGCCATCGGCAACGCCCTCATGGGCGGCGACAAGACACACTGGATGCCCGTCGCCATTCTGACTTCGGTGGCGTGCGTCATCTGCGCGATCTCGGCGTTCACCGCCAAGGAGACGTTCCGCACTCCCCTCAAGGAACTCGGCAACCCGATCTAGCCGAATACCCGACAGACATCCTGCACGAAAGGCTGTGGCCCGGCATCTCGCGAGAGATGCCGGGCCACAGTCGTTTCAGAGTTTCTACGCCGTCTTGTCGCGACGCTCGCCACGTTCCGGCTTACGCGGAACGATGGTCGGAAGTACGTTGTCGTTGACGGTCTCCGCGGTGACAACCACCTTTTCGACGTCGTCACGGCTGGGGATGTCGTACATCACCGGAAGAAGAACTTCTTCCATGATGGCGCGCAGGCCACGAGCACCGGTTCCACGCAAGATCGCCTGATCGGCGATCGCGTCGAGCGCCTCTTCGGTGAACTCGAGTTCGACGCCGTCCATGTCGAAGAGTCGACGGTACTGCTTGACGAGAGCGTTCTTCGGCTCCGACAAGATCTGAACGAGGGATTCCTTGTCGAGGTTGGTCACCGACGCGATCATCGGCAATCGGCCGATGAACTCGGGGATCAGACCGAACTTGATCAAATCCTCCGGCATGACCTCGGCAAAACGGTCGACCGTATCCAGTTCTGCCTTCGACCGAACCTCGGCGCCGAAACCGATACCGCGCTTGCCGACACGATCGGAGACGATCCGCTCGAGACCTGCGAAAGCGCCCGCGACGATGAACAGTACGTTCGTGGTGTCGATCTGGATGAATTCCTGGTGCGGGTGCTTACGACCACCCTGCGGCGGGACACTCGCCTGCGTACCTTCGAGGATCTTCAGCAGCGCCTGCTGAACACCTTCACCGGACACGTCACGCGTGATCGACGGGTTCTCACTCTTGCGCGCGATCTTGTCGACCTCGTCGATGTAGATGATTCCGGTCTCGGCGCGCTTGACGTCGTAGTCCGCGGCCTGAATCAGCTTGAGCAGAATGTTCTCGACGTCCTCACCGACATAGCCGGCCTCGGTCAACGCCGTCGCGTCGGCGATGGCGAACGGGACGTTGAGCATCTTTGCGAGAGTCTGAGCGAGGTACGTCTTGCCGCAGCCGGTGGGGCCGAGCATCAAGATGTTGGATTTTGCGAGCTCAACCGTCTCACCCCGCGCATCACGGCCTTTGTCGCCGGCCTGGATGCGCTTGTAGTGGTTGTAGACGGCCACGGCCAGTGTCCGCTTGGCGGAGTCCTGACCGATGACGTAGTTCTCGAGGAATTCTCGGATCTCCGCAGGCTTGGGAAGCTCGTCGAGCTTGACCTCGCTCGACTCGGCCAATTCCTCTTCGATGATCTCGTTGCAGAGGTCGATGCACTCGTCGCAGATGTACACCCCGGGTCCTGCAATGAGCTTTTTGACCTGCTTCTGACTCTTACCGCAGAAAGAGCACTTGAGCAGATCCCCGCCGTCGCCGATGCGTGCCATCTCGTGAGGTCCCTACTTTCCTTCATGTACGTGCGCTCGCCGCCACTCGATCGGTCGAGATGCTCCGCAGTACGTCGGTAGTTGTCAGATCAGAGTTGTCAGATCAGACAAACTGATCAACAAACTGATCGAACAAATCTGGTCGAACAATCGCAGAACGCCGGTCGAGAACCAGCCCGTGAAGTGACGGTACCCGCAGATCCCGAACGGGGTCGACCTGTTCTCGGCGTTTCGCCTGCGGATAAAAAAGAAAAGTGCCGAGATTTCGGCCTGGCAAGCCTTCCACCTGGCACTTCTCGACGTGTCCGCCTCGTGTCGGGAATCGGGATACAGATCCTCGACACGAGGCGGAAATCGACTACTTCTGTGCGCTGAGCTTCCGGTAAGCGAGCACGTCGTCGATGATCCCGTACTCCTTGGCCTGCTCGGCCGTGAGGATCTTGTCGCGATCGGTGTCGACGCGAATGGTCTCCGGATCCTTGCCCGTGTGCAGCGACAGCGTGCTCTCCATGAGTCGACGCATACGCTCGATCTCCGCAGCCTGGATCTCCAGATCGGAAACCTGACCCTGGATGCCGCCCGTGGCCGGCTGGTGGATCAGAATGCGCGAGTTGGGGAGCGCGAAGCGCTTGCCCGGCGTACCACCGGCGAGAAGCACGGCAGCTGCCGAAGCAGCCTGACCGAGGCAGACGGTGGAAATGTCGGCACGGACGTACTGCATCGTGTCGTAGATCGCCATCAGCGCGGTGAACGAACCACCGGGCGAGTTGATGTACATGGTGATGTCGCGGTCCGGATCCTGCGATTCGAGAACCAGCAACTGCGCCATGAGGTCATTGGCGGAGACGTCGTCGACCTGCGAGCCGAGGAAGATGATGCGCTCCTCGAACAGCTTGTTGTACGGGTCGGATGTCTTGACGCCGTAGCTGGTCTGCTCCGTGAACTGGGGCAGGATGTAGCGCGATTGGGGGCCTGACGGCGCCTGGCCGCCCAGCGAGTTAGCTCCGAAAAGATTGGTCATCAGTTCTCCAAAGTATGAATTGGGCAGCGAAAGGATGGACGAACCGGCTCAGTTGCCGGTGCCGCCGGCCTGATTCGCACGGGAGACGACGTGGTCGACGAAGCCGTACTCGAGAGCTTCCTTCGCCGTGAACCAACGGTCACGGTCGGAGTCCGCGGTGATCTGCTCGACCGTCTGACCGGTGTGCTGAGCGATCAGCTCGGCCATTTCGCGCTTGGTGTGCTTGAACTGCTCAGCCATGATCGCGATGTCGCTGGCGGAACCACCGATACCTGCGGACGGCTGGTGCATCATGATGCGGGCGTGAGGCAGTGCGTAACGCTTGCCCTTGGTGCCGGCCGAGAGGAGGAATTGACCCATCGACGCCGCAAGGCCCATGCCGAAGGTGGCGATGTCGCACTCGGCGAACTGCATGGTGTCGAAGATCGCCATACCGGCGGTCACGGATCCACCGGGCGAGTTGATGTAGAGCGAGATGTCTCGCGTCGGGTCCTCGGCCGAGAGCAGCAGGATCTGTGCGCACAGCTTGTTGGCGATGTCGTCGTCGACCTGGGTACCGAGGAAAATGATGCGCTCTCGCAGCAAGCGCTCGTACACCGAGTCGCTGAGGTTCAACCCAGCGGTCGCTGAAGTCATGGCGGGACTCTGCAAAGTCTCCAGGTGATTGGAAGTCACGGTACCTGCCTTCTATGTGGATCTACTTGTGCGGTGGATCGTCTATGCGAAACACTTCTACTGACACAGACAGTAACGAAGTAGGGCGGCACCGGAGTCCCGGTGCCGCCCTACTTCGCTCAAAGCGGAAAACTCAATGCAGTCGATCGTGGTGAAAACACCCGTCCGCCTGCGTTTTTACTTGTCTTCGCTCTCGGCGGAATCAGACGCATCCGCTTCGATTTCGTCTTCGCTGCTGCCGAACAGCTCTGCGGTGTCGACAACGGCACCGGAGGTGTCCTTGACACCGGCCGACTCGACGACGGACGCGAGCGCCTTGCCACGACGGACGTCTGCGAAGACGGCGCCGAGCTGGTTGGCCTGCTGGATCTGCTGGATGAACTGCTCCGGAGCCATGCCGTAACGCTGCGCCTGGAACAGGATGCGCTCGGTGAGCTCGTCCTGACCGACGGTGACGTTGCCCGCATCGGCGATCGAGTCGAGCAGGAGCTGCGTCTTGACGGAGCGCTCAGCGGCTTCCTGGGCATCCTTGTCGAACTCTTCGCGGCTGCTGCCCTGCTCTTCGAGGAGCTTGTTCAGTGCCTCTTCGTCGTGATCGAGACCGTGAACGGCGTCGTGCAGTGCAGCGTCGACCTCGGCCTTGACGACGGCCTCCGGCAACGGAACCTCGACGGTCTCGAGCAGCTGCTCGAGAACCTTGTCGCGGATCTGACCGGCCTGCTCGACCTTGCGGACGCGTGCGACGCGCTCACGGAGGTCTGCCTTCAGTTCTTCCAGGGTGTCGAACTCGCTGGCGAGCTGAGCGAACTCGTCGTCCTCAGCCGGAAGCTCGCGCTCCTTGACCGTCTGCACGGTCACGGTGACAACAGCTTCCTTGCCTGCGTGCTCGCCGGCGACCAGCGTCGACGTGAAGTCCTTGGACTCGCCGGCCTTGAGGCCGATGATGGCTTCGTCGAGGCCCTCGATGAGCTGGCCCGATCCGACCTCGTGCGACAGTCCGCTCGCGGTTGCCTCGGCAACGTTCTCTCCGTCAACGGTGGCCGACAGATCGATGGAGACGAAGTCGCCGTCCTCGACTGCGCGGTCGACGCCGGTGAGGGTGCCGAAACGCTGACGCAGCGAAAGCAACTGCTCTTCGATGGCTTCGTCGGTGATCTCGATCGGATCGACCTCGACGTTGATGGAGCTGAAGTCAGGGAGCTCGATCTCGGGGCGCACGTCGACCTCGGCGGTGAACTCGAGGAGCTCGCCGTCTTCGATCTTGGTGACCTCGATCTCGGGCTGGCCGATGGCCTTCACGCCGGCGCTGGTGACAGCCTCGGAGTAACGCGACGGCAGAGCGTCGTTGACGACCTGCTCGAGCACAGCGCCGCGACCGACACGTGCTTCGAGGAGGCGGGCCGGAGCCTTGCCGGGACGGAAGCCGGGGAGACGAATCTGCTGCGCGAGGGCCTTGTAGGCCTTGTCGAAATCAGACTTGAGTTCCGCGAAGGGCACCTCAACGTTGATACGGACTCGCGTCGGGCTGAGCTGCTCGACGGTGCTCTTCACGAAACTTCGCTCCTTCGTCTGGTCTTGCTCACAACTTGTGTTGAATCGGTACTGCTGGGTTTTCGGTACTACTCGGTGTTCGGTAGTGCTCGGTGTTCGGTACTGCTGTCTGGCGCGGCACTTCATTCCCGTAAGAGCTGGAGGTGAAGTGCCATGTACGTACTTGTCGGGATGACAGGATTTGAACCTGCGACCCTCCGCTCCCAAAGCGGATGCGCTACCAAGCTGCGCTACATCCCGTTTCCGATCACATGAAACACCGAACACATGAAACACACGATACGGCCATCTGAGGCCACAAAGACAGCGGGCCACAAAGGCAGCCACCATCGGTGACCGCGCACAACCCTATCGCGCTCACTACTCTCTCACGAACCCGACCGTCATTTGTACACGGCCCGCCTGTCCGACCCCGTCAGTATGGCAGCCGCCCCGCGGCCCCGCTGATGCCGTTGCCTGACAGTCCTTGACTGACCGATCACGACCCCCGGACTGGAAGCTGCGCCGCCGGTAAGAAGCCCCGACTCGCCGAGCAATTCGGCAATTCCCCAGGTGAACGACGGTATCGAACTTCCCCGACCCCCCGATTATGAAATCCGGTGGAGCATTGGGTACAGTTTCGTATCGCAGACGACGAACACGGCGATCCCGAGTTGTCGTATGCACGGGGATGTAGCTCAATGGTAGAGCCTCAGTCTTCCAAACTGATCACGCGGGTTCGATTCCCGTCATCCCCTCCATCAGGAGGGAAACTCCACAAAAATCCGCATCGGCCTGGCCGGTGCGGATTTTTCTGCGTTCGAGCTCTGTGCACCCAGACCACTCCCCTGGGGTCCGTATCCTGGAGTTGTCCGGATCGATTCTGCTCGGGAGGCCACTCGTGACCACGATTCTTCTCATACTCGTCGTTCTGGCCGTAGTCGTATTTCTGGTCATGAAAAGCCAGCAACGCGGTTCCGGCCACAGCGCAACACAACTCGACGACGCGAAAGCCGATGCCCGGCAGGCGATCGAACGCCTCGGCGGTCAGGTCTACAACCTGACCGGCAGTGACGACGCCTCGCGCCAAGCCCTCGCCGACGCAGGCGAACGGTACAACGCCGCAGGCTCGCAGATCGACCAGGCCGCAACGCCGGTTCAGGCTCGTCTCGCGAAACAGACTGCCCTGGAAGGGCTTTACTACATCCGCGCGGCACGGGTGGCGATGGGCATGGATCCGGGACCGGAAGTTCCCTCCATCGACGGACAGAAGGCTGCGGGTTCTGTCACCGAAGACCGTGAGGTCGAATTCGAGGGCCGCAAGGTCGCCGCATCACCCAATCCGTCTTCGCACACACCCAACTACTACCCCGGTGGACGAGTCGCAGGTCGCCCGGTCCCGGCCGGCTGGTACTCCGAGCCTTGGTGGAAGCCTGCCCTCGTCGCCGGCGCCTGGGGTCTGGGTTCGATGATGCTGTTCTCGACCATGTTCTCCGGAATGGCCGGGGTTCCTTACGGCGCAGAAGCTTTCGCCCAGGGTGGCGATCCCGGCGCCGATACGGGAGCCGGCGACTCCGGCGATCAGGGCATGGACGCCGGTGATTCCGGTGCGGACCAAGGAAGTATGGACAACACGGATTACACCGCAGACGGCGGCTACGACGGTGGGGGCAGCGACTTCGGGGACTTCGGTGGTGGTGGGGACTTCGGCGGCTTCGACTTCTAAGCCGACTGACACACCGGGCACCAGAACAGGTTTCGTGCCTTCATGACGGAATGCAGGATCGGTGTGCCGCACACGCGGCACGGCGATCCTGCTCTTCTGTAGACGTAGGTCCGCGGACGATCTTTTGCGTACGCCGGATCGCCGTTGTCGTGCTCGGCGCGAACGACGTGCATCTTCCCGCGTCTGACACCGACTTTCATCAATTCGACAAGGTCTGCCCACATGGCAGTCCACTCGTCGTGAGAGACGAGATTTCCTTCTCGTTCGGGGTTGATTCCGTGGCGAAAGAGAAGCTCGGCGCGATAAACGTTGCCGACACCTGCGAGGACCGCCTGGTCCATCAGCAGGGCGCCGATTGCCGTCTTGGACTTCGAGATTCGCATCCAGGCCTTCTGCGGATCCGCGTCGCGGCGCAGTGGGTCCGGCCCGAGCCGGGCTTCTATCGCGGCGACCTGAGGCGGTAGCAAGACTTCGCAGGCGGTGGGACCACGAAGGTCGGTGCCGAAATCGGCACCGACCATTCGCATCCGGACCTGGCCTACCGGTTCTTCCATCGGCAGGGTGGCGTCGGTGAACTTTCCGTACAACCCGAGGTGCACGTGAACTGTCAATCCGTTGTCGTACGTGTGCCAGAGGTGCTTTCCCCAGGCATCCGATGACGTGAGTACGTGTCCGTCCACCAGGCGCGCGTCCTCGGCGAATCTGCCTTGCGGACTGAGGACGCGGACCGGTGAACCGACGAACTTGCGGGCATGCAACCGTGCCAGCCGGTGCAGGGTATGACCTTCAGGCACGGAACAACTTTCGGATCAGGCTTGCGGCAGAGCCGGTGCGACGCCGGTCTTCTCGTACTCGGACAGGATGTCGATACGACGCTGGTGGCGCTCTTCACCCGACCATGCGGTGGCGAGGAAAGCGTCGACGATGGCAAGCGACTCCTCGAGCGAATGCATACGTCCGCCGATGCCGATCAGCTGAGCGTTGTTGTGCTCGCGGGCCAGCTTCGCCGTTTCGACGCTCCAGGCGAGGGCGCACCGTGCGCCGGGAACCTTGTTCGCTGCGATCTGCTCGCCGTTGCCACTGCCACCGAGGACGATTCCCAGGCTGCCCTCGTCGGCGACGACGCGCTTTGCGGCTTCGATGCAGAAAGCCGGGTAGTCGTCCACGGCGTCGTACTCGTGAGCACCACAGTCGATGGCCTCGTGGCCGTTCGCTTTCAGGTGTTCGATGATCTCGTTCTTACGTTCGAATCCGGCATGGTCGGCACCCAGGTATACGCGCATGGCGACAATTCTCTCAGGCCCGACCAGCCGGGCGCACCCGGGTCGACGTCACACTTTCAGGAGCGCGCATCGCCGTGCGAGCGCACCTATCGTGGTGCCCATGTACCCCGCCAACGCTCAGGCCGCTGCACCCGCCGTTCGCGTGTCACCGGGCAGTGACGCGGTTCGCCACCCGTGGGAAATCCCGCTACTCGTGCTCGCGGTTCTGACGACAGTCGTCACCTATGTGGTGGCGATCGTTCTGATCGCTGCGGGCGATCTGTCGACGTGGATCCTCGTGGTGCTCGCGGCTCCGATCTTGCTGTTCCTCGCGCGAGGTCAGCTGTACGGGTCGCAGCAGGTCAACGGAATCAAGATGACACCTTCGCAATTTCCGGAGGGGTATCAGCTGGTTGCCGAGGCTGCCGCACGGTTCGGCATGAAAACTCCGCCGGATGCCTACGTCGTGCTGGGGAACGGACGGATCAACGCATTTGCGTCGGGGCACGGATTTCGCCGGTTTGTCGTCGTCTACAGCGACCTGTTCGAAGTCGGTGGGCAGGCACGCCAGCCCGACGCGCTCGCGTTCATCATCGGCCACGAGGTCGGTCACATCGCTGCCGGACATGCGTCGTACTGGCGTCAGTGGGGACAGTTCGCGTCGAACTACATTCCGGTGATCGGGTCTTCGCTGTCGCGTTCCATGGAGTACACGGCGGACAACTTCGGTTTTCACATGCGCCCACAGGGCGCTCCGGGCGCGATGGGCGTCCTCGGCGCGGGCAAGTATCTGGTCGGCCTGGTCGGGTTCGACGAACTCGCCGATCGCGCGACACTCGAATCCGGGTTCTTTCCGTGGTTCGTCAACATCTTGTCGTCGCACCCGGTGCTGACCTGGCGTGCGGCCGCGCTTCGCAACCGCACGCACTCAGGTCATCTGTTCTTCCGACCCGGTCAGCTCTACCGAAATCCGGCGCTCACTGCTGCTCAGTCGAACTGAGGATCCTCGTTGCGGGTCCGCTTGAGCTCGAAGAAGTGCGGGTAGCCGGCCAGCGCGACTGCGCCGTCCCACACCTTGCCTGCGTCCTCGCCGCGCGGGATGCGCGAAAGCACGGGGCCGAAGAACGCCACACCGTTGACATGAATCGTCGGGGTTCCGACGTCGGGTCCGACGGCGTCCATGCCCTTGTGGTGGCTCTCGCGCAGAGCCTCGTCGTACTTGTCGGTGTCGGCGGCCTCGGCCAGTTCAGGTGGCAGGCCGACCTCGGCGAGGGACGACTTGATGACGTCGGCGAAGTCCTTGTTTCCCTCGTTGTGAATCTTCGTACCCATCGCCGTGTACAGCGGCAGAAGGATCTCGTCACCCTTCAGCTGCGCTGCAGCGATAGCGACGCGGACCGGTCCCCAGGCCTTGGTCATCATCTCGCGGTACTCGTCTGGCAGGTCGCGACCCTCGTTGAGAACCGCAAGGCTCATCACGTGGAACTTGGCCTCGATGTCGCGTACCTGCTGGGCCTCGAGAATCCAGCGCGAGGTGATCCAGCACCACGGGCAGAGCGGGTCGAACCAGAAGTCAGCAGTGTCCGTGGTCTTGCTCGAGGTTGCGCTCACGAAGAAACTCCCTATCAGTTCATGTCGGTCAGGTCATATCAGTTCGGGGACATACTCCCGTCCTGCCAACAATCATGAACCCGCAATCCTTCCCGCGCTTTCCCCCGAACCACCTTCCGATCGCAGTAGTGTCGAAAAGAAACGAGTGCGAAGGAGTGGTTCAGTAATGAGCACCAACCGGAGATTCGTGATCGTCGGCGGCGGGCTCGCGGGCGCAAAGATCGCAGAAGCCCTGCGTGACAGAGATTTCGACGGTGAAATCACCGTCTTGAGCGAAGAAGACCACCTTCCGTACGAGCGGCCGCCGCTGTCGAAAGAGTTCTTCGCGGGAAAGAAAACACTCCCCGAATTCACTGTCCACGACGGCGAGTGGTTCCGCGACCACCGCGTCGATCTACGACCGGGAACCACGGCAACGGCGATCGACACCGCTGCGCACACCGTCTCACTTCCGGACGGTTCCACGATCAGCTACGACAAGCTCGCCTTGGCCACCGGTTCACGTTCGCGGCGCCTCGACATCCCGGGGTCCGACGCCGAGGGCGTTCACTACGTGCGAACAGTCGATCAAGCCGCTGCGCTGCTGCGCACCCTGTCCGCCGACAAGAAACTCGTCGTGATCGGTGCGGGCTGGATCGGTCTCGAAATCGCCGCGTCGGCTCGCGGTTTCGACGTCGACGTCACCGTGCTCGAACATGCCGGCCTCCCGCTCGAATCGACGCTCGGCCCGGAAATGGGTGAGGTCTTCGCCGCCTTGCACCGCCAGAACGGCGTCGACTTGCGCACCGGCACGGACGTCAGCGCAATCTCCGTCGACGGCGAACGCGCCTCGGGTGTCACCTTGAGCGATGGAACCGTGATTCCCGCCGACGCCGTGTTGATCGCTGTCGGCGCATTGCCCAACACCGAGTTGGCCTCGGAGGCGGGGATCGACGTCGACGACGGAGTTCTCGTCGACGCCGGTCTGCAGAGCAGCGACGCCGACGTCGTCGCGGTGGGAGACATCGCGGCCGCACAGCATCCGATTCTGAATGCACGAATTCGGGTGGAGCACTGGGCAAACGCGCTCAACCAACCCGAGACGGCCGCAGACACCATGTTGGGGCGGCCCGCCGAGTACGTGCGCATGCCGTATTTCTTCACCGATCAGTACGACCTCGGTATGGAATACGTGGGTCACGCACCGCATGGCGCGTATGCCCGTGTGGTCACTCGCGGTGACGTGGACAAGCGCGAGTTCCTGGCGTTCTGGCTCGATTCCGCGAACAAGGTACTCGCCGGCATGAACGTGAACATCTGGGATGCCGGTGACGCCATCAAGGAACTGGTCGCATCTTCGCGCCCCGTCGATCCGGATCGGTTGGCCGATCCGCAGATTCCGCTGGCAGAAGTGTCCGCTTGAGTAAAGCTCTTCTCTTCGTGATGGGATGGACGTAATAGATCCGCACCATCAACGAGGAGATCTTTGTGGTCGCACCGAACCTGACACGCGAAACCGCAGCGCAACGGTCAGCAATCCTGACCGTCGAGAACTACCTGATCGAACTCGATCTCACCAACGGCAACGACGCACCCGGCGAAGAGACGTTCGCTTCGAAGACCACCGTCACGTTCACGGCTACGGCCGGGGCAAGCAGCTTCATCGACATCGTCGCTGCCCGAGTCCATTCCGCAGTCCTCAACGGAACGGCACTCGACGTCTCCGGTTACGACGAGTCGACGGGCATCAGCCTGCCCGACCTCGCTGCCGACAACGAGTTGGTCATCGAGGCCGATTGCATCTACTCCCACACCGGCGAGGGACTGCACCGATTCGTCGACCCGACCGATGACGCCGTCTACCTCTATTCACAGTTCGAGACGGCTGACGCCAAGCGCATGTTCGCGTGCTTCGATCAGCCTGATCTGAAGGCGACGTTCGACGTCCGCGTCACCGCTCCCACGTCGTGGAAAGTCATCTCCAACTCCGCGGTCGTCGAGACCCTCGCCGCCGATCCCGGCAAGCACGTCTTCCGGACCACCCCGAAGATGAGCACGTACCTGGTGGCGCTCATCGCCGGTCCCTACGCCCACTGGACCGACAACTACTCCGACGATCACGGCGACATTCCACTCGGAATCTTCTGCCGCGCTTCGCTGGCCGAGTTCATGGACGAAGAGCGGCTCTTCACCGAGACCAAGCAGGGATTCGACTTCTACCACCGCAACTTCGGTGTTCCCTATGCCTTCGGCAAGTACGACCAGCTCTTCGTCCCCGAATTCAACGCGGGCGCGATGGAGAATGCCGGCGCCGTTACCTTCCTCGAGGACTACGTCTTCCGCTCCAAGGTGACCCGCTACTCGTACGAGCGTCGCGCCGAAACCGTGCTGCACGAAATGGCGCACATGTGGTTCGGCGACCTCGTCACGATGGCGTGGTGGGACGACCTGTGGCTCAACGAGTCGTTCGCAACGTTCGCTTCGGTCCTGTGCCAGACCGAGGCCACGGAGTACACGAACGCGTGGACGACGTTCGCCAACGTCGAGAAGTCGTGGGCCTACCGCCAGGACCAGTTGCCGTCGACGCACCCGATTGCCGCGGACATTCCGGACCTGGCCGCCGTCGAGGTCAACTTCGACGGCATCACCTACGCCAAGGGCGCCAGCGTCCTCAAACAGTTGGTCGCCTACGTCGGGCTCGAGCCGTTCCTCGCCGGACTGCGGGAGTACTTCCGTGAACACGCATTCGGAAACGCAACCTTCGACGATCTACTGGGTTCACTCGAAAAGTCCTCGGGCCGTGATCTTTCCGACTGGGGTCGGCAGTGGCTCAAGACCACCGGCCTGAACATCCTGCGACCCGACTTCGACGTCGACGCGGACGGAAAGTTCACCCGCTTCGCCGTCCTGCAGGACGGTGCTGCCCCCGGCGCCGGTGAGCGTCGAATCCACCGGATCGCCATCGGAATCTACGACGACGTCGACGGCAAGTTGGTGCGCACCCATCGCGTCGAACTCGACCTCGATGCTGCGGAAAGCACGGTTGTTCCCGAACTTGTCGGCGTTGCCCGCGGTGCGCTCGTGTTGGTCAACGACGACGATCTGACGTACGGCTCCGTGCGACTCGATCCCGAATCGTTGGCGACGGCGATCGAGCGGGTCGGCGACATCACCGACTCACTCCCCCGCACCCTGGTCTGGTCGGCGGCGTGGGAAATGACCCGCCAAGCCGAACTGAAGGCACGCGACTTCGTCGCACTGGTCGGACGCGGAATCAGTTCGGAGACCGAAGTCGGTGTGGTGCAACGCCTCTTGCTCCAAGCCCAAACCGCCATCGGTTCCTATGCCGATCCCGACTGGGCCGAGGCCGAAGGCTGGACTAGCTTCGCCAATCGGTTGCTCGAACTCGCACGTGAGGCAGAGGCCGGGTCCGACCACCAGCTGGCATTCGTCAACGCACTCACCGGTGCTGCGCTCTCGCCGTGGCACACGGAGGTTTTGCGCGAATTGCTCGACGCCGATCCGTCCACCGTCGGGCTCGACGGCCTGATCGTCGACACCGACCTGCGCTGGCGCATCGTCGGGGCACTCGCAGCTGCCGGCGAAATCGACGCCGAAGGAACCGCAACGCCGTTCATCGACGCCGAAGCCCAGCGCGACCCGACCGCTGCCGGCGCTCGTCAAGCCGCGGCCGCCGCGGCCGGACGTCCGCAGGCCGCTGTCAAGGAAGAGGTCTGGGCGAAGGTCGTCGGCGACGACTCGGTGCCGAACATCACCGCACGATCGATCATCGGCGGGTTCGCTCGCGAGGGCCAGGACGAACTGCTCGAGCCCTTCGTCTCCCGCTACTTCGGCGACATCGCGGCGGTGTGGGAACGACGCTCGAGCGAGGTGGCACAGACGGTTGTCATCGGGCTCTACCCGGCGTGGTCGATCTCCGAAGAATCCGTCGCGGCAGCAGACCGATTCCTCGAAGGCGACATCCCTCCCGCATTGCGCCGTCTGGTCGTCGAAGGCCAGGCCGGTGTGGTTCGTTCACTCGCAGCACGAAAGTTCGACGCGAGCTGACATGCGAAAGGCCGGC
>NZ_JBHUUU010000007.1:0-334169 GCF_042670865.1 Rhodococcus sp. NPDC057135 | reverse complement strand
TGAGTGCGGATCGGTTTGTGGCGTCGCCGTTCGGTTCGGGTGAGCGGATGTATCGGACGGGTGACCTTGTGCGGTGGTCGTCTGAGGGGGATCTGAAGTACATCGGTCGTACTGATTTTCAGGTGAAGTTTCGTGGTCAGCGGATTGAGTTGGGGGAGATCGAGGCGGCGTTGGTGTCGCATGGGTCGGTGTTGTCGGCTGCGGTGGTGGTGCGTGGGTCGGTGATGGGTGATCAGTTGGTGGGGTATGTGGTGCCGGCGGTGGGGTCGGTTGTGGATGTGTCGGTGTTGCGGGGGTTTGTGGGGGAGCGGGTTCCGGGTTATATGGTTCCGGCTGCTGTGGTGGTGTTGGATGCTTTTCCGTTGAATTCGTCGGGGAAGTTGGATCGGGCGTTGTTGCCGGAGCCGGTGTTTGAGGCTCGGGTGTTTCGGGCTCCGGTGTCGTCGGTGGAGTTGGTGGTGGCGTCGGCGTTTGTGGGTGTGTTGGGTGTTGATCGGGTGGGGTTGGATGATGATTTCTTCGAGTTGGGTGGCAACTCCCTCATCGCGATGAAATTGACCGCCAACTTGAGCAGCACACTCGATTTCGATGTTCCTGTCCGCATGCTCTTCGGTGCATCGACACCCGAATTACTCGCTGCCAGGATCGAAGAGGCTCGGGAATCAGGTTCGGCGACACCGGACGATCATGCGATCGGCGTGCTCTTTCCCGTTCGCATCGAAGGACAGCGGCCACCGCTCTTCTATATCCATGCAATGAGTGGTCTGGCGTGGAAGGCCTCGGGCTTCGCTCCGTACCTAGAGGCAGATACACCGATCTACGGCCTGCAAACTCCCGTAATGACGGAGGCGTGGGCATTACCGACCTCTGTCGACGAGCTAGCGCACCGTTACGTGCGTGAGATGATCGATGTGAATCCGACTGGGCCGTTTAACATAATCGGCCACTCAGTTGGAGGGTTCATCGGCCATGCATGTGCTGTTCTTCTACGCGAGCAAGGTTTCGAGGTCTCTCTGTTCATGGTGGATCCACGTCATCCGAGGGAGGTCGACGATGATGTAGCGCTGGAGAACACCCGTGACATGGCAGCTAGTTGGGGAGTGGAACTCGGTGAAGGTGCCGACGTCAATTCTCTCGATCGCAGCCAGATCATCGCCATCGGTAAAACGCTGGACTCGGTGTCGTTCATGACTGAGACACAGATTGGCGCACTTTACGACTTCGCTTCGGCGAGTGGTGAATTGATCTCCGGGTATGAGCCGCTCAAATATGATGGCGACGTGGTGATGTTCCGGGCAGCTGCGGGCATGGACATGGACTTCACAGTGACAGACGAATGGAGATCGGTGATCGGTGGACAGATCACCGACATCGATATCGACAGCAATCACACGTCGATGATGCATCCGGACAAGCTCGAGTTGATCGGGCCGATCGTCGCCGAGTACCTACGTACGCAGGAGAAGCGCTCGTCATGACTGATGAAACCCCGGCTCGGTCGGCCGAACCTCGCACTGTCGTGCATTTCGTACGTCACGGAGAGGTGTTCAATCCGTCGAAAGTGATTTACGGCCGGCTACCCGGATACTCGCTTTCCGAATTGGGCAATCGTCAGGCGAAGGCAGTCGCCGAGATTCTCGGTGATCGTCCAATCTCTTCGATCTTCTCCAGCCCGCTCGAACGCGCGATTGAAACTGCCACTCCGCTAGCCGATTTGTTGAATCTACCCATCGAGAAGAACGAAGATCTTGTGGAGTGGGAGGGAAGGTTCGACGGGATCGCAGCGGGAGACCCGAGACTGAAGCCGTCGGTCGGATTGCTGCTCAAAACGTGGAATCCAGTGACGCCTTCGTGGGGGGAGAGCTACAAATCGATGGTCAGACGTATGTCTGCTGCCCTGGATTCGGCTCGGCGTCGGAGCGCGGGCAAGGAGGGCGTGTGCTTCAGTCACGAGCTGCCCATCTGTACCTTGCGGCGTTCGTTGAGGAGCGAATCATTGTGGCGTCGACAGCATGAACGCGATGTGGCTCACACTTCGATCACTTCAGTCACTTTTTCTGGCGAAGCCCTCGTTGATGTCAGCTATTCCGCAAGCCATGTACCTACGGACTGAGGTATAGAGGAAAGCCAGCCTGTTCTTCTCGCATTGGATCGAGAAGAACAGGCTGGCTGGTGGAGAATGTTCCTGCGGTTGTCTCAGATTCCGAGTGAACCGGCGATGAACGGCCATGATTTGTGCAGCTGATCCTGCCAGTAGCCCCACGAGTGAGTCCCGACCGGCTGGAAGTCGACAACGGCCGGAATATTCAATTCATACAGGCGCTTGGCCATGTTCGAAGTGCAAAGGTTGGTCGCTGCTTCGATCGGACCGCCGATGATGATCTGGTTCTCCGTATATGCGCGACCATCACTCAGACGTGGGTTGAGGAATGTATCGTTCGGAATTCCAGGAAGCCCGTTTCCGGTGCTCATGTAGATGGGCGTCCCACGCAGCTTCTCTGCGTTGACGAGCGGATCGTGTTCGACCCATCCCGGTCCGTCCAATGGTCCCCACATATTCGTGATGTCGTCGACGCCGCCGATCCATTCCGTGGTCGTCCGGACGAATGCTTGTCCGAGGGGATCGCTGGTCTGTGCGCAGCCACTGTACGCGGCAACAGAACTGTAGAAACCGGGGTATTCGATCGCCAAGTTCAGTACCGACGTACCGGACATCGAGATGGCCGAGATGGCTTGCTTACCGTTGCTCCCCAGCTCTTCGTTCAACAACGGAGGCAATTCTTTGCCCAAGAAGGTCGACCACTTGTTGCGTCCGGCCTTGGGGTCGTCCTTCTCCCAGTCGGTGTAGTAGGAGAGACGCCCACCGACAGGCGTGGCGACGTTCACGTTCTTGTCAGCGAAAAAATCGACCACATCAGTTTGTAGTTCCCATGTGGCGGCATCTTCTCCGCCGCCGGCACCGTTCAGCAGATAGACGATCGGGCGAGGTTCGGAGTTGTCGGCCGGGGTGATCACCTGAATCGGAACGTCCTTGTCCATCGACGCCGCGTAGACGTTGACGACGAGCTGACGGTCATTGACCTTCTCGACGGATTTGATGTAGGAGCCCGTCGACACTGTTTCGGATGAGTCGCCACCGACGCGCGCGGGGGTGGCCTGCGCGAGACCGGCTGTGAGCAGTGAGCCGGCAACGGCCAATGCACCGATCTGTACGGTGCGTCGCCAGGTCGTGGAATTTCGCGTCAAGACCTCATACCTTTCGGTTGATTCATTGTCGATTGCGACCTTGTCGCATTCAGAGAATTGAGTCGGCTATTGTTTGTGGATTGTTACCGTATTTAGATATTCAAATTCTGGTATGAGGCCACACTCGCTGGATGCGTCTGTCATGAAGTCTCCGCAGCCCGGCGGTAACCCCGAATCGCAGGATATAGAAATACAGCGATCATTCCCGCTGACCAGGCAAGCATTTTCAGAACTGGCACCAGGACCGGCCCTCCGAGCGAAAGTCCGCGCATAGCGTCGACTGCGACGGACATCGGTTGTGCGGCAATTACGGGTTGAAGCCAGACCGGATATGCCATTGTCGGGACAAAACCACTGTTGAAGAACATCAACAAGGTGCACCCAATGGAAACCAATTCGACGAGCGGGACATTTTCCGACATCGTGGCGAGAGCCGTGACCATTACCGCGAACCCAATGCCGAATGCGATGGGTAGAAGTATCATTGCCACTGCCGCAAGCGGGCCCTGAGTGAACCGGAAGCCGACGGCGTAACCAACGCCGATGATGACGATCGTTGTCAGGAGAACTCGAACGGCTTCAGCGATCATCCGGCCCACCAGGCCCGATGCTCGGTGTGCGGGCAGCGTCCAGAATCGACCGAGCAGCCCGCTCTTCCTCTCGCCCCGCAAGCCAACTGCGCTGGCGATCGAACCGAACATCGCTCCCACGAGAATGATGAGCGGGACAGTCCCATAGATACTCGGCTGCCCGGTGGCAGCTGTGATGGAATTTCCCAGAACAACGCGAAACATGATCAAAGTCAACGCGGGATAAACGAGCGCCTGAACAGTCGTTGAAGGATCGCGCGCCCAGTTGATCAGAAGCCGCTTCGCCTGAATAAGGCTGTGGGTCCAGAGCGCGCTGGCCGAGTTCTCGGGTAGTGCCGCGTTGGGAAGAGGGAACGCGAGCGCCCTCCCACTGCGTATCTCCTCACGCTTCTCGAGAGAACTCATCACGCTCGCCTCGTACTTGCCCAGTATGCGAGTGGCCCGCATACCGCTATCAAACCGATCGACCAAGCCGCAACTGGCACCAACGTATTCGGGGTGAGGGTGCCGGCAGCCAGGTCTCGCATGGCGTAGGAGAACTGAGATACGGGCTGATTGCGTACGAACGGCCGGATCCATTCCGGGAATCCGCTCTCCGGAACAAATCCACACGAGAGCATTCCGAGGATTAATTGGGGAAGTGTCAATGCCTGACTGGTTGCTTGTGGGCTCTTCGACAGCGAGCCGATTGCATCACCACCGAGCGACAAACACGTACTGAAAGTCAACGCGATCACGCAGAAGAGCATGGCCTGTGACAGACCACCGACGAAGCGAAATCCGATCGCGTATCCGTAGATCACTGCTGCCGTCAGTGAGACGACGGATCGGAGGAATCCACTACTCATCCGCGAAAACAGTGGAACCGGGCCGAAAACCGGCATGGTTTGCATCCGACTGCTGAAGCCAGTGATGCGTTCGGTCGCCGACATCTGCGCCGCTGAGATCGAAGTGAAGGCCATCGCCTGCAAGACGATGATCGGCATCAAGAACTGTGCGTAATTGATTCCCTGCAGCTGCATTACGAACTTGAGGGGCAGGTAAAAGCCGACCGTGAAGATCAATGGCGCGACGATTGCGACGAGCAATTCGTGCCGGCGAATCATTGCGCGAACGGTACGGCCGGTAAGAGTCCACCACTGTGTGACTGCGGATGGCTGCGGACGACGATGGCGTCCGATGCGAGCTGCATTTGGCACCGTGATGGACCGTTGACCTACCTGTTTCAAGGCAAGATCTTGAGTTGCGTATTTCGTCGTCGTGGTCACGTCGCATCGCTTGTTTCACTCGGGCGCGACTGCCCCGTCAACGACAGGAACACGTCGTCAAGTGAAGGCCTGCGCAGGGCGATGTCCGCGAGTGGTATCCGTGCGTGATCGAGACGCCGCAGGGCTTCTGCAAGGGTCGCAGAACCACGGGGTGCGGGAATTGCAATTCGGCCGTTCTCGACTGCCAGATCGAAGCGGAAGTCCGGCGGAACCAAATTACCCAACGCGTTGGCTGCTGGCCCCAGCAAGCTTGCCTCGGCGGGAACGATTTCGCAGAAGCTGGCGCCGGTTCGTGCCTTCAATTCGTTGGCCGTCCCTTCCGCGATGACAGATCCTTTGTCGATGACAATGATGTTGTCGCTGAGGAGGTCAGCTTCCTCGAGGTACTGAGTGGTCAGCAGAACCGTGATGCCCTGCTCCTTCAAAGTCTGCACGAGGTTCCACACGCTCTGGCGGCTGCGGGGGTCCAGTCCGGTCGTCGGCTCGTCGAGAAATACGACTTCTGGCCGCACCACCAATCCGCACGCAATGTCGATGCGTCGTCGCATGCCGCCGGAGTAGCCCGCAACAGCTCGCCCCCCAGCTTCCACGAGATCGAATTCTTCGAGAAGGTCCACGGCTCGTTGCCTGGCGGATGCGCGATCGAGGCCCATCAGGCGAGCGAACAGTTCGATGTTCTCGCGTCCGGTGAGTGCGTCGTCGAGTGCGGCGAACTGGCCAGTCATCATGATCGAACGGCGAACGTCGGCTGGGTTGCGAGCGACGTCGTATCCGGCAACCATTGCGACGCCGCGGTCAGGCCGAATCAACGTGGACAGAACCTTGACGGTGGTGGTCTTACCTGCGCCGTTGGGTCCAAGGATGCCGAGCACTGTGCCCTTGGGAGCTTGGAAGTTGATGCCACGCAATGCGTGCACATCCTTGAAGGACTTGTGAACGTCCTCCACGACTACCGCCGCGTCCGTCGATAAGGGCATCAATTCTCCGCTGTCTACATGGGTGTTCGGGCCGAGCTGTGCTTGGACACGGCTTCTCGGCCGTGTCCTTTCTCGAGCAAGTCGTAGCCCGAGCCGGAGTCACTGGTAAGGACCCCAGTGGTTGCGGGAACCTTGTACGTCTATCTCCGGATGCACAGTGGATGTTACCGGAGGGACAACCTCATTCCGGCCTTCGCGCGGTGGGGATCGATGCAAATGTGCAGCTTGGCGATAAGCCGCGGTCAGGCCGACCGACTGGACTGTGCGATATCGCACAGTGTCCGGTACCGGGCCTGATTTCGGGTCGCCGACAGGTGTGAACCGTGTTCGCGCGTGCTGAATGCTCGTCGAATACTACGAGTTCGTACTCGATCGACGGGCACCCCTGACTCGATCATCAAGTCGACTCCCTCTGGCGAGGTAACCTACTGCTCATGGATATCGGCACGTTGTCAGTGGTGGTTCCCGTGTACAACGAGGAGGACTACATCGCCGGGTGTTTGGAGTCCCTCGCTCGTCAAGGGGACGAAATCCTCGAGATAATTGTTGTCGACAACAATTCCACCGACCGCACCCCTGAAATCGCGCGTTCTTTCGAGCGGCGGGATTCTCGAATTCGATATCTTGTCGAACCGCGTCAAGGCGTTGTTCATGCTCGTAATGCCGGGTTCGACATCGCAGTGGGTGAATTCATCGGAAGGGTCGATGCGGATTCGCGTGTCGCACCAGGGTGGGCGCGAGCGGTTCGAAGTTCCTTCGCTTCTCATGATCTTGATGCCGTTACCGGTTTCTCGTTGTTTTACGAGTCACCGTTTTCGGGTCTTCAACGAGCAGCGGTGAACAAAGCCGAGGCCCGTGGCGATTTCCACGGAATCAAACCGGCGCACGCACTGACTGGTTCTAATATGGCGATTCGGGCGACGTCGTGGCGCTCGATCCGCGACAAGGTCAGTGATCGCACCGACATTCACGAAGACGTGGATCTGTCGCTGTGCCTGGTGAAGGCAGGGATGCAGTTCGGCACTGACCTGGACATGCGGAGCGAAATCTCCGGGCGAAGGGGAGAGACTGGACCCATCGAGTTTCTGTCATACAACAAGGCTTCGGTGACAACGCTCGAGTATCACCAGGCTATGACTACACGACTTCGTTTGATGATTCTCAAGACGTCAATTCTGCATGCTCTGTTGTGGCCGGCGTACCGAATGTACGACCGGCAAACCGATCGGCTGTCATGGCGGAAACTGCTGTCAGGTTCCGGAGCCCGCACTATGCCCGTGGATTCGTGAGAGTCGGCTACATCCTGTCCAGATTCAAGGTCTTGTACAACCTCTCGATACCGCTGTAATCCTGGACGAACAGGTTGTTGCGCCGTCCCGATTCGACGTCGTCGAGCATCTTCTGTCCGCCGGGTATGGCTTCGATCTTCATGATTGCTCGCCACGCGCCGAAGTCGGTCCCGCTGAATGCGCGCATGGCGCCCTCGAAGCCTTCCAGTAGATAGCTGCGATCTCCACGATCCAAGGAATCCCAGACCAGCACCGCCAGTTCCCCGGCAATCGAGGCATGGCAGTACTCGTCGCGAGCGTGTAACCGGATTGTCGCGCGGTTGATCGACTGCACGCCCGGGTCATCCGAGATCAGGTCGAGGTACGCGGTGATCGACACCTCCGCGACGGTCATGAACGCCAACTCGGTGAGCGCGATCTTGCGAGGCCCCTCGGCTGTGTCGAGGGCTTGCGCCCGCGTGCGGACCGTCAGGACGTCGGGCAATGCCTTCGACGGAAGCTCCCAGCCCCTGCCTCGACGGGTCGCTGAACTGGCGTTGAAGTGCATGAGCGTGTGATATTGCTCGTCGACCATCGCCTGATTGACGGCAACTGCAGCCCAATCTCCGAGTCCGACGCCCAGTCGGTCTTCGGCGAGAACGTCGAACCCGGGGTTGACGACGTACTTCTCGATGTCCATGACGTTCTTGTTGAACGCAATCCATGCCCAGGCCTGCAGGCGTTGCTTCTGCTCGGGACTCATTGCCAGGTAGGTCGGATGCTCCGCGAACGGGAGAAGTGCTTCGGGGTAGTCGGACAGCGAAGGGTCGAAGAGATCGTCCAGTTCCGGCTCCGCCTTCTTCACGGTTGCCCGGCGTGCCCAATTGCTCGCAAGGCGGTTGACGATCGCACTCTCGACGGGATCGGAAGCGTCGTGATCCGGCAGGCTGGGCGGACTCACTCCAGGTCTCATCGTGCCCTACTCTCTGTGCCCTTCGGCAGTCTCCCCGTGCCCTTCGGCAGTCTCCTGTGCCCTTCGGCAATGCGATCGAAGAGGCTCTGGCACTCCGCGTTCAATTCGTCTGAGCGATCACCGAGTGCTGCCTCTGCCACTTTCATCAGCGTCGTGAAGTCGCCGAGTGCCCTCGTTGCGGTGTCCACCTGCGCGGTTGCTTCCGCCAGCGCTTTCCGTGTTGCACCTGCATACGGATTGCCCGCTTGCACGTCCCAGTACACCTCCGGTTCGCCGCCGGCTATCCGCGCCAGGAGCGCCAGCAGGGTCCGATGCGGGGGAGGCGCGACCGCGAGGAGTTCGTCCGCGGAAAGTCCGAGTTCGGCCAGGGCAACGCCGAAGGCCAGCACCGACGCGTGGGTCAGTACCTGGGTCGCTGCGGCCAATCGGTCGTGCCGATCGGGGTCCATCACCGCGACCGACGCTCCCCACGAGCGAACGACGTCGAGAAACTTTCTTGTTTGCGGACCGTCGACGTACGGCACCGCGATGACGGATCGACCACTCGGGCCGAGCGACGGACGGAACATGGGGTTGAGCCCGAGAAACTCCTGTACTCGGCCGGCGTCGGCGATTGCCGCGTCCATCCGCGATTTGACCGACAGCGTGTCCACAACGAGAGCGTCGGACGTCTGAAGAGTCGGCAGTGCAGCCAGGGCGACCTGTTCGGGAACCGCGAGCACGATGATGCTCGCGGACTCCACGATGTCGACAACCCAGTCACTCGGCGCCGTGATGTCGCCGACGACTACATCTCCGTCAGGATCGCTGCCTGCTGGATCGACGACGGTGACCGTCAGGCCATCGGCGCGAAGCAGTTCGACGAACATGGATCCGACGGCACCCAGTCCGCCGACAACCGTCGCAGTACCTGATGCCGCCGTCATGGCTGGTTCTACCCGCCGTACTCGAGAACCCGAGAGGACACCGCATCGAGGGCACGGAGCAGCGTGGACGCCTTGACCGTGGTCTCGTCGAACTCTTCTTCAGGGTCGGACAATGCGGTGATGGCACCACCGATTCCGAAGGTCACGCCGCTCTCGGTGCAGACCAGCGACCGGATCACGATGGAAAGGTCCGCGGCGCCACCGAGGGCGAAGTACCCGATCGATCCGGAGTACACCCCGCGCGGGCCGGATTCGAGGCGGTCGATGATTTCCATCGTTCGTACCTTCGGGGCGCCGGTCATCGATCCACCGGGGAAAGCGGCCCGGACACAGTCCACGGCCGACGATCCCGGACTCAGATGTCCACGCACGGTCGACACCATTTGATGAACGGACGAGTACGACTCGATCGCGAACAGCCTCGGAACGTGCACGCTTCCCGGAACGCAGACTTTAGTGAGGTCGTTGCGAGTGAGGTCGACGATCATCAGGTTCTCGGCGCGGTCCTTCTCGCTGTCGAGCAGGTCTTGCCGAAGGGCCGCATCGCGCGCCCGGGTGACGCCTCGCGGGCGAGTGCCCTTGATGGGCTTTGACTCGACGTTGCCGTCAGCGTCGACACGTAGAAACCGCTCTGGTGAGGCCGAAACGACCGAGATGCCGGTGAAGTCGAGCAGTGCGCTGTACGGCGTCGGATTGATCGAGCGCAGATACTCGAACGCCCGCAGCGCGTCGATCGTCTCGTCGACGCTCGCCATGTTGGTCAGACACACCTCGTACGACTCACCTGCCCGGATCTCCGAGAGCGCGGTCCCGATCAACGACAGGTACTGATCGCGATCATGCCGAAGTCGAGCCTGTGTCCAGACCGTCTCGCTGATCAGTGGAACCGGGGTGCGTTCCGGAAGGTCCGCGCCGATCCGCGCCAGGGTGTCGATGGTCGATTCGAGCCAGTCGTCGTGGCCGGCGTCGCGGACTTTCTCGCGCAACCTCAAAACGTGAGTGCGGCCGGCAGTGTGATCGATGACGACGGCGCGATCGGCAAACACCAGGGCGGCATCAGGAGTGGGTGCCGGATGTACAGCCCTTCCTCCGGTCTGCGCTTTCAGTTCGTAGCCGAGATAGCCCACGTAACCGAGGTTGAAGTCGAGTTCCGGATGCGAGGGCACGAAGCGCGTCGCGAGTTGCGCGTCCAAGTAGTCGAAGAACGGAACTCGAATGTGCTCGTCGGACAAGCCTTTTCGGCTGACCGTCAGCACCCCGGCTTGCACGTCGTACGTGATGAATTCAGCCAGCGGCCCCGCGGAATCGCCCAGAATCGAAAAGCGTGCACTCGGCTCCGCAGTGGCCGCGCGGTCCAGCCAGAACGCGTTGGGGCCGTCGGCGAACAGTGCTGCAAACGCCGCCGACGGGTCCACGGCAAAATCGAGGGTCACGTCGTCGACGTCGTAGTTGATCGCCGGCCGTAAGTCGGGCGTTTGTGGCGCCGGTTCGTGTCGGATCACCGAATCCAGAGTTCGTCCGACAGACAGATCGCGGAAGTTCGCGAGCAGATCGATGCCGAACTCGGTACTGATGGACTCCGGATGAAACTGCACGCCCCACATCGGCTTGGTCCGGTGTCTGACACCCATGAGCAGTCCGTCGGAGGTCCACGCGGTGCGAACGAAGGCATTCGGCAGATTCTCGACGGTCAACGAGTGGTAGCGAACAGCTCGGAACGGTGACGGAAGTCCGGCAAAGATGCCTGAACCGTCGTGATCGATCAGTGAGATGCGGCCGTGCATCGGGACGGGCGCAACCACCACGTCGGCACCGAACAACTCGCACAGGCCCTGGTGACCTAGACAGACACCGAGAAGTGGGAGGGGTGCCTCCTCGATGAAACGGCGGCTGATTCCGAAGTCACGCTCGCGATCGGGCCGGCCGGGACCGGGGGAGATGACCACGTTGTCGTACGACGCGAGATCGAGGGAATCCCAGTCCGCGTCGTTGCGGACCACGGTTGGCACAACCCCGTTGACCTCGGTCAACAGGGTGAACAGGTTGTAGGTGAACGAGTCGTAATTGTCCACCAGAAGGGTGCGGGAACTCATGTCGATGATCCTGATCTCGGTCCGACGGATTCCCGAACAGTGTCCTCCTCCTCAACGGGTGCGTTGATCACCAGGTCTTCGAGTCGGCAGGTCTCGGCAATCATCAGCTCGTACAGCGAGTTGAAGAAGTCAGGCGAGAGGTCGTGACTCCGGGCGAATTCGCGTGCCCGTTCCTGCACGAGGCGGACTCGGCCGGGTTGCATCATCGGAACCTCGCGGGAGCGCTTCCACTCGCCGATACGCAGGCAGAGTTCCAGCCGCTGCCGCACCGTTTCGAGAATTAGAGCGTCGATGGCGTCGAGGTCGCGCCGAAAGCTGTCCAACCCCTCGGCATTGTCCGGATACGCCCGGGTCTCCGGGCCTGATTCGGAACTCGTTGTGGTCAAGAACTCTTCCACGAGGCCTCCCGGTGCTCGGCGTGACGCGAGGTCGACAATGCGGTGTCCGGAACGTAAATCACCTCCGGACACCGGCACCCCGACCGACCATCGCCGTTCGGGGAGGTGTTCCACGATCGTCTTTCGCCGAAACCTGCGGCGGCCCGAATTTCTGCGAAACCTGTTGGCGGGCGAATTAGCTTGCGATGCAGGCGGGTTCGTGACCGCCTACGCGGGTGCCTATTTGGGGGTGACCCAAGTGGTGATCTCGGCGTGGACTACTTCCTTGCCGTCGCGGTCGAAGATCGAGATGGGAACGACCAGTTCAGTTCCGCTGTCGATCGCAGCGAAGTCCGGCAAGGTCTCGAGGTGGGCGACAGCTCGCAGACCCGTTTCGGCCTTGGCGAGGTAGTCGACCTTCATCGACTTGGGGATCCAGCGGTGCGAGTTCGGAACCGTCGCTTCGCTCAGCATGCCCATTGCGACCTCCGCGAGATTGCAAGCTGCGATCGCGTGAAACGTGCCGAGATGGTTGTGGACACCCCACCATTTGGGGGAGCGGACCTCGCAGAGCCCTGGTTCCAGCTTGGTCACCCGGGGGAGAACGGAGGCGAAATAGGGGACGCGAATGGACATCGCCGCCGAGAAAACTGCATGTCCGAGGGCGTTGTCCGGCAATTTCTGCCATCCGCGATAAGTAGGGCTGGAGGTAGTCATGGACCTATCTTACTTCTGAGTAAGATTGTTGTCGCGCAGCTCACTCGGAAAAGGCAGTTCGGGGGAGTTGAGGAATTGGGCCAGGTACGGCATACTGGTCGGGTTGCCTTGTCCGGGACGCGGTCGTTTGCGGCCGTGATCGGGTAAGGGTAAGACGTCACAGACGATCGATCGCAGATCCCGTCAAGGGTAATCGGGTCTACGACTGTGACCATGCAAGACGAGAAGTAATGCAGGACGGAAGCAGTACCTACTTTGTGTTCGACATCGAACACGTCCGGTACGCATCACGCGCCAGATGATCGAAAGATTGTCCGGCGCAGGATGAGTGAGAAGGCGACACGCCCGACCGCGTGTACCGGAGAACAATGACAAACGAACAGCGGCAGCAGATCCTGATCTCGATCCGAATCTCGGTACTCCCGAGAACTTGGACTTGGTCCCGATCGCTTCAGTGTTCGTCGTGTCATCGTCCAGGCAAGGACTGTGCAGACGAGGTAGCTCGAGCCTGACCAGGCGGGCTACGAAACGCGGCAAGAAAAGGACACTAAGCGTGGCGGGACAAAAGATCCGCATCAGGCTCAAGGCCTACGACCACGAGGCGATCGACGCGTCAGCGCGCAAGATCGTCGAGACGGTAACCCGTACGGGTGCCCGCGTCGTTGGACCTGTGCCGTTGCCGACCGAGAAGAACGTATATTGCGTCATCCGCTCGCCGCACAAGTACAAGGACTCGCGCGAGCACTTCGAGATGCGTACTCACAAGCGGCTGATCGACATTCTCGACCCGACGCCGAAGACGGTTGACGCGCTCATGCGCATCGACCTTCCGGCCAGTGTCGACGTGAACATTCAGTGACGGCGGAGACAAAAACAATGACTGATACCAAGATCAAGGGAATCCTGGGCACCAAGCTCGGCATGACCCAGGTCTTCGACGAGAACAACCGGGTTGTCCCGGTCACCGTCGTGAAGGCTGGGCCGAACGTCGTAACCCAGATCCGTACCGAAGAGCGTGACGGCTACAGCGCCGTTCAGCTCGCGTTCGGCGCCATCGACCCGCGCAAGGTGAACAAGCCGACTTCCGGCCAGTTCACCAAGGCTGGTGTGACCCCGCGTCGCCACGTAGTGGAGCTCCGCGTTGCGGACACCTCCGACTACGAGGTCGGCCAGGAGCTCACCGCCGAGGTCTTCGAGGACGGCGCATACGTCGACGTCACCGGAACCAGCAAGGGCAAGGGCTTCGCCGGAACCATGAAGCGTCACGGCTTCAAGGGACAGGGCGCGTCGCACGGTACCCAGGCTGTTCACCGCCGCCCGGGCTCCATCGGTGGCTGTGCAACTCCCGGCCGCGTGTTCAAGGGCATGCGCATGTCCGGACGCATGGGTAGCGACCGCATCACGACGCAGAACCTCTCGGTCCACAAGGTGGATGCCGAGAACGGCCTGCTGCTGATCAAGGGTGCGATCCCCGGCCGCAAGGGCGGCCTCGTGATCGTCAAGAGTGCAGTGAAGGGTGGTGCACGGGCATGACCAGCACCGAGACCAAGTTGACCCTGGACGTCAAGGTCGCCGGCGGCAAGACCAACGGCACCGTCGATCTCCCCGCTGAGATCTTCGACGCTCCGGCCAACATCGCGCTTCTCCATCAGGTTGTCGTCGCGCAGCTCGCAGCTGCTCGTCAGGGAACCCACTCCACCAAGACCCGCGGCGACGTCCGCGGCGGTGGAAAGAAGCCGTACCGCCAGAAGGGCACCGGCCGCGCACGCCAGGGCTCGACTCGCGCACCGCAGTTCGTCGGCGGCGGAACCGTTCACGGCCCGCAGCCGCGTGACTACAGCCAGCGCACCCCCAAGAAGATGAAGGCAGCCGCTCTACGCGGAGCCCTCTCTGACCGCGCACGCAACGAGCGCATCCACGTCATCACCGAACTGGTTGCAGGGCAGACGCCTTCGACCAAGGGCGCAATCGCGTTCCTCGGCGAGATCTCGGATCGCAAGAAGCTGCTGCTCGTCGTGGGTCGCCAGGATGTAGCCGCTTGGAAGAGCGTGCAGAACCTGGAAGGCGTGCATCCCATTGCACCCGACCAGCTCAACACCTACGACGTGCTCAATGCAGACGATGTCGTGTTCAGCGTCGAGGCACTCAACGCGTTCATCCACGGGCCCGCAGAGAGCGCTCAGAACAAGGAGGACGCCAAGTGAGCACCATCGCTGACCCCCGCGACATCCTGCTCGCTCCGGTCATCTCCGAGAAGTCCTACGGACTGATCGAGGAAGGCACCTACACCTTCCTGGTGCACCCGGACTCGAACAAGACGCAGATCAAGATTGCCGTCGAGAAGGTCTTCGGCGTCAAGGTGACCAGCGTCAACACCGCCAACCGTCAGGGCAAGCGTAAGCGGACCCGATTCGGTTACGGCAAGCGCAAGGACACCAAGCGCGCGCTCGTGACCCTGTCCGCTGACAGCAAGCCCATCGAGATCTTCGGAGGACCGGTCGCGTAAGCGCCGGGACTTGACGAGACATAGAGGACGAGAAGACTCATGGCAATCCGTAAGTACAAGCCGACAACACCGGGCCGTCGTGGCTCGAGCGTCTCGGACTTCGCCGAGATCACTCGGTCGACCCCCGAGAAGTCGCTGGTTCGCCCGCTGCACGGTCGCGGTGGACGTAACGCACACGGTCGTATCACCACCCGTCACAAGGGCGGCGGACACAAGCGTGCATACCGACTGATCGATTTCCGTCGCAACGACAAGGACGGCATCCCGGCAAAGGTCGCTCACATCGAGTACGACCCCAACCGCACAGCAAACATCGCACTCCTGCATTACGCAGACGGTGAGAAGCGCTACATCATCGCCCCCAAGGGCCTGGTGCAGGGTTCACCGATCGAGTCCGGTGCAGGCGCCGACATCAAGCCGGGCAACAACCTGCCGCTGCGCAACATCCCGACTGGTACCACCATCCACGGTGTGGAACTGCGTCCCGGCGGCGGAGCCAAGATGGCTCGTTCCGCAGGCGCCAGCATCCAGCTCCTCGGTAAGGAAGGCAGCTACGCCACGCTGCGTATGCCTTCCGGTGAAATCCGTCGCGTCGACGTGCGCTGCCGCGCATCCGTCGGCGAGGTCGGCAACGCCGAGCAGTCGAACATCAACTGGGGCAAGGCCGGCCGTATGCGTTGGAAGGGCAAGCGCCCGACCGTTCGTGGTGTCGTGATGAACCCGGTCGACCACCCGCACGGTGGCGGCGAGGGCAAGACCTCAGGTGGACGCCACCCGGTCAGCCCGTGGGGTAAGCCGGAAGGCCGTACCCGCAAGAACAAGGCAAGCGACAAGATGATCGTCCGTCGCCGCCGCACCGGCAAGAACAAGCGCTAGGAGGGAGTGAAGGATGCCACGCAGCCTTAAGAAGGGCCCGTTCGTCGATGACCACCTCCTCGCGAAGGTGGATGTACAGAACGAAAAGGGAACCAAGCAGGTCATCAAGACCTGGTCCCGTCGTTCGACAATCATCCCGGACTTCATCGGCCACACGTTTGCAGTTCACGACGGCCGCAAGCACGTCCCCGTGTTCGTTTCCGACTCCATGGTCGGACACAAGCTCGGAGAGTTTGCACCGACCCGCACGTTCAAGGGTCACATCAAGGATGATCGGAAGGCGAAGAGGCGATGAGCAACACCGAAACCGCCAACCCGACTGCCAAGGCCGTAGCGAAGCACGTTCGCGTTACGCCGATGAAGGCACGTCGAGTTGTGGACCTGGTCCGCGGGCGCTCGGTTGAAGACGCCCTGAACATCCTGAAGTTCGCGCCGCAGGCAGCGAGCGAGCCGGTCGCCAAGGTGATCGCCTCCGCAGCTGCCAACGCCGAGAACAACCTCGACCTCGACCCCAGCACGCTTGTCGTTGCTACGGCGTTCGTGGACGAGGGCGCGACCCTCAAGCGGTTCCAGCCGCGTGCACAGGGACGTGCGTTCCGTATTCGCAAGCGCACCAGTCACATCACCGTGATCGTGGAGAGCCTGCCGAAGACCGGAACATCGACCCGTAATCGCCGGAAGGGAAGTGCTCAGTAGTGGGCCAGAAAATCAACCCGCACGGCTTCCGTCTCGGCATCACCACCGACTGGAAGTCTCGCTGGTACGCAGACAAGCAGTACGCGGAGTACGTCAAGGAAGACGTCGCGATCCGTAAGCTCCTCGCCACCGGCATGGAGCGCGCAGGAATCGCGAAGGTCGAAATCGAGCGCACCCGTGACCGTGTTCGCGTGGACATCCACACTGCACGTCCGGGCATCGTCATCGGCCGCCGCGGCGCCGAAGCCGATCGCATCCGCTCCGAGCTCGAGAAGCTGACCGGCAAGCAGGTTCAGCTGAACATCCTCGAGGTCAAGAACGCAGAAGCTGAGGCACAGCTCGTCGCACAGGGTGTGGCCGAGCAGCTCTCGAACCGCGTTGCCTTCCGTCGTGCAATGCGCAAGGCCATCCAGTCGGCCATGCGTCAGCCCAACGTCAAGGGAATCCGCGTTCAGTGCTCCGGTCGTCTCGGCGGCGCCGAGATGTCCCGGTCGGAGTTCTACCGCGAAGGCCGTGTGCCGCTGCACACGCTTCGTGCGGACATCGACTACGGCCTCTACGAGGCCAAGACCACCTTCGGTCGCATCGGCGTCAAGGTCTGGATCTACAAGGGCGACATCGTCGGTGGCAAGCGCGAGCTCGCCGCCAACACGGCCGCACCGGCCGGGGATCGCCCGCGTCGTGAGCGTCCGAGCCGTCCGCGTCGTTCCGGTGCCACCGGTACCACTGCGACCAGCACCGAGGCCGGCCGCGCAGCGACCGCAACCGCCGATGCTCCCGCAACTGAACAGAATCAGGAGGGCTGACGCATGTTGATCCCACGGCGGGTCAAGCACCGCAAGCAGCACCACCCGAGCCGTTCGGGTGCCGCCAAGGGCGGTACCCAGGTGACCTTCGGTGACTACGGCATCCAGGCTCTCGAGCCTGCCTACATCACCAACCGGCAGATCGAGTCCGCTCGTATCGCCATGACTCGGCACATCAAGCGTGGCGGCAAGATCTGGATCAACATCTTCCCGGATCGCCCCCTCACGAAGAAGCCGGCCGAAACCCGAATGGGTTCCGGTAAGGGTTCGCCCGAGTGGTGGATTGCCAACGTCAAGCCCGGACGCGTTCTGTTCGAGATGACATACCCCAACGAGGAGATTGCTCGTGAGGCCCTGCGCCGCGCGATGCACAAGCTCCCGTGCAAGTGCCGGATCGTGACCAGAGAGGAGCAGTTCTGATGGCTACTGGAACCCCAGCAGCAGAGCTCCGCGAGCTCAGTGAAGACGAGCTGGTCACCCGGCTCCGTGAGTCGAAGGAAGAGCTTTTCAACCTTCGTTTCCAGATGGCTACCGGCCAGATGGACAACAACCGACGACTGCGCACCGTTCGTCACGAGATCGCGCGCATCTACACCGTCCTGCGTGAGCGTGAGCTCGGACTCGCTGTGGGTCCGGATGCAGGTGACGCGGCATGAGTGAGGAAAAAGCAGTGAGCACAGAAGAGCGCGCGAGCCGTAAGGTCCGTGTCGGATACGTCGTGTCCGACAAGATGGAAAAGACGATCGTGGTCGAGCTCGAAGACCGCGTCAAGCACAAGCTCTACGGCAAGATCATCCGCCGTACGACCAAGGTGAAGGCGCACGACGAGAACGGCGTTGCCGGCGTCGGCGACCGCGTTCAGCTGATGGAAACCCGTCCGCTGTCCGCGACGAAGCACTGGCGTCTGGTCGAGGTCCTCGAAAAGGCCAAGTAAGCCTGATCGAATCCTCGAGCTGATCGAGTATCACCGAATGGCCCGCTTCCCCTTGGGGGAGTGGGCCATTCGGCGTTTCAGGCTTTCCGAGATTCTTCCCGGTGCGGGGTTCGAGTTGCGTCGAGCAGTGCTGATTTGGTAATCGGCGAACCCTTCCCTACAATAGAACGGTTGCCTGTGGCAGAGGTGTGTCTTCACGTGCGCAGCTCGAACGGTGCTTGCAGTGATCGTCTCCCGGCGTCAGTCGGTGGGACTGCAGCTCAGACACGACGCAGGTGGCAACAATGACCGCGCGCACCGGGTCGGTAATCCGTTGCGCACGAAATTCCAGGTCTAGGGAGATCAAGTGATTCAGCAGGAGTCGCGAGTTCGCGTCGCTGATAACACGGGTGCCAAGGAAATCCTTTGCATCCGCGTTCTCGGCGGTTCGTCACGTCGCTACGCCGGGATCGGTGACGTCATCGTCGCCACCGTCAAGGACGCAATCCCCGGTGGAAACATCAAGAAGGGTGAGGTCGTCAAGGCCGTCATCGTTCGTACGACCAAGGAGCGCCGTCGTCCGGACGGTTCCTACATCAAGTTCGACGAGAACGCTGCAGTGCTCATCAAGGCTGACAGTGATCCCCGTGGAACCCGCATCTTCGGACCCGTCGGCCGTGAGCTGCGCGAGAAGAAGTTCATGAAGATCGTTTCGCTTGCCCCGGAGGTGCTGTGATGAAGGTGCACAAGGGTGACACCGTTCTGGTCATCGCCGGCAAGGACAAGGGCGCGAAGGGCAAGGTCATTCAGGCCTACCCCGCGACCGACAAGGTCCTCGTCGAAGGCGTGAACCGAATCAAGAAGCACACCGCGGTTTCCGCGAACGAGCGCGGAGCATCCTCCGGCGGCATCGTCACGCAGGAAGCCCCGATCCACGTTTCCAACGTTGCAGTCGTCGACTCGGACGGAAACCCCACTCGCGTGGGCTACCGCACCGACGAAGAGTCCGGCAAGCGCGTTCGGATTTCCCGGAAGAACGGGAAGGACATCTGACATGACCTCCACCGAAAACAAGGTCCAGCCGCGCCTCAAGGCACGCTACCGCGCTGAGATCAAGGACGCGCTCAACAGCGAGTTCGACTACTCGAACGTCATGCAGATCCCCGGCGTCGTCAAGGTTGTCGTCAACATGGGCGTCGGCGACGCTGCCCGTGACGCCAAGCTGATCAACGGCGCTGTCCATGACCTGTCGCTGATCACGGGCCAGAAGCCCGAGATCCGCAAGGCACGTAAGTCCATCGCGCAGTTCAAGCTCCGCGAAGGTATGCCCATCGGCGCACGCGTCACCCTCCGTGGCGACCGCATGTGGGAGTTCCTGGACCGCCTCGTGTCTGTCGCTCTGCCCCGTATCCGCGACTTCCGCGGTCTCTCGGGCAACCAGTTCGACGGCAACGGCAACTACACGTTCGGCCTCAACGAGCAGTCGATGTTCCACGAGATCGACGTGGACAAGATCGATCGCCCCCGCGGTATGGACATCACCGTCGTGACCACCGCAACCAACAACGAAGAAGGCCGTGCACTGCTCAAGCACCTCGGCTTCCCGTTCAAGGAGAACTGAGCGCATGGCTAAGAAGGCATTGGTCAACAAGGCCAACAAGAAGCCCAAGTTCGCGGTTCGCGCCTACACCCGCTGCCAGCGGTGCGGTCGCCCGCACTCGGTGTTCCGCAAGTTCGGCTTGTGCCGTATCTGCGTTCGCGAGATGGCTCACGCCGGCGAGCTTCCCGGAGTTCGCAAGAGCTCTTGGTGATCTGAGGCCCTCGGGCTTCGTCACACCACGCATCTGAATGGGCGTGGGTTCCTTTGGAACCCACGCCCATTCGGCGTTTGAACCGAGATGTGCGCTGAATGTGCATCGTGCTGATCCTGAAAAGAACTGTCCCGCTGCAACTCTGGGTCGAAACGATCCGTCGGCCGTAGACGTCGATCTTCGGACGCGAACGAGCAGTTCAGATTTCGGGACGCCTCGGCACCTAGCCCTGCAGGTCTTCTGGGCGATGGTGAGGTAGGCGACGTGGCATCTCGGTGGACACCTGCGCCAAAGTTCCCTACACTAGAGCGGTTGCCGTGGCTGACGCATGCGTTCAGCTCGGTGCGGTAACTTACGCCGTCTGACACAAGTCGGACGGCCCAGCCGAATTGCTGGAGGCCCACGATCGGATTCGTCCGGTGTTGCATGGGAACCACAGCGAGAAAGGTGTCGAGGTCGACCTATGACCATGACTGACCCCATCGCAGACTTCTTGACGCGTCTGCGCAACGCCAACACGGCGTACCACGATGAGGTGAAGCTTCCCCACTCGAAGATCAAGGCGAACATCGCCGAGATCCTCAAGCGTGAGGGCTACATCTCCGATTTCCGTACCGAAGACGCTGAGGTCGGCAAGACCCTCATCGTCGACCTGAAGTACGGACCCAGCCGCGAGCGTAGCCTCGCCGGCGTGCGTCGCGTTTCCAAGCCCGGTCTCCGGGTTTACGCGAAGTCCACCAACCTGCCCAAGGTCCTCGGAGGCCTCGGCGTGGCCATCATCTCCACGTCGTCCGGTCTGCTCACCGATCGCCAGGCGGCCAATCAAGGAGTAGGCGGGGAAGTCCTCGCCTACGTCTGGTAAGGGAGGCCACCACAATGTCGCGTATTGGAAAGATTCCGGTCACCGTCCCCGCGGGCGTTGACGTCACGATCAGCGGCCAGGATGTCACCGTCAAGGGTCCCAAGGGCACCCTCGCGTTGACCATCTCCGAGCCCATCGCAATCGAAAAGGCAGAGGACGGCTCGCTGAGCGTCACCCGCCCCGACGACGAGCGTCGTAGCCGCGCGCTGCACGGTCTGTCGCGGACCCTCGTTGCGAACATCATCACCGGTGTTACCGAGGGTTACACGAAGAAGATGGAGATCCACGGTGTTGGTTACCGTGTGGCACTGAAGGGCAAGGACCTCGAGTTCGCGCTCGGCTTCAGCCACCCGGTGCCGATCGAGGCTCCCGAAGGCATCACCTTCGTCGTCGAGTCGCCCACCCGGTTCTCGGTGTCCGGCATCGACAAGCAGAAGGTCGGGCAGATCTCGGCCAACATCCGTCGTCTCCGTCGTCCGGACCCGTACAAGGGTAAGGGCGTGCGTTACGAGGGTGAGCAGATCCGCCGCAAGGTCGGAAAGACGGGTAAGTGATATGAGCCAGACTGCAAACCAGAAAGCCAAGCGGATTCCGCTGGGCAAGGATGCGTCCACCAAGCGTCGTCTCTCGAAGACGCGTCGTCACTTCCGTCTCCGCAAGAAGGTCTCCGGCACGCCCGAGCGTCCCCGCTTGGTCGTCAACCGGTCCTCGCGCCACATCCACGTCCAGCTCGTGGACGACCTGGCAGGCCACACCCTGGCCTCCGCGTCGACCATCGAAGCCGACGTGCGCGTGGCAGAGGGCGACAAGAAGGCTGCGAGCGCGAAGGTCGGTCAGCTGATCGCCGAGCGCGCCAAGGCTGCCGGCGTGGAAGCAGTTGTCTTCGACCACGGCGGACACGGCTACCACGGTCGCATCGCGGCCCTGGCAGACGCGGCTCGCGAAGGCGGGTTGAAGTTCTGATGACCAACATTTTCAACGGAAGGACAGCCTGATGCCGGGACGTCAAAGGCGTGACGGCGGAAGCGGACCCGCCGGACAGAATGGCCCCAACAGCGGTGACAACAGCAACGCTCGTGGGGACAACCGTGGTGGCGGCCGTGACCGTCGCGACGGTGGCCGTGGCGGAAACGCTGCGGAGAAGTCACAGTTCATCGAGCGCGTTGTCACGATCAACCGCGTTTCCAAGGTCGTCAAGGGTGGTCGTCGGTTCAGCTTCACCGCTCTGGTGATCGTCGGAGACGGCAACGGACTGGTCGGCGTCGGCTACGGAAAGGCCAAGGAAGTTCCCGCGGCCATCCAGAAGGGTGTCGAGGAGGCTCGCAAGAGCTTCTTCCGCGTCCCGATGATCGCCAACACCATCACTCACCCCGTTCAGGGTGAGGCTGCTGCCGGCATCGTCATGCTTCGCCCGGCAAGCCCCGGTACCGGTGTTATCGCCGGTGGCGCTGTGCGCGCCGTGCTGGAGTGCGCTGGAATCGCGGACATCCTGTCGAAGTCGCTCGGTAGCGACAACGCCATCAACGTCGTGCATGCGACCGTTGCTGCGCTCAAGGGTCTGCAGCGTCCCGAGGAAGTTGCGGCTCGCCGCGGCCTCACCCTCGAAGAGGTTGCACCCGCCGGCATGCTTCGCGCTCGCGCACAGGCTGCTGGGAGTGTGAAGTAATGGCAGATCTCAAGGTCACTCAGATCAAGAGCATCATCGGGACCAAGCAGAACCAGAAGGATTCTCTGCGCACGCTCGGTCTCAAGGGCATCCGTCAGACCGTTGTTCGTGAGGACAACGCACAGAACCGCGGTCTGATCAACGTGGTGCGCCACCTCGTAACAGTTGAGGAGGTCTAACCATGACCATCAAACTGCACCACCTGCGCCCCGCTCCCGGATCCAAGTCCAACAAGATTCGTGTTGGACGCGGTGAGGGCGGCAAGCGTGGTAAGACCGCAGGTCGCGGTACCAAGGGCACCAAGGCACGTAACACCGTGCGCGTGGGCTTCGAGGGTGGACAGATGCCGCTTCACATGCGTCTGCCCAAGCTCAAGGGCTTCAAGAACCCCTTCCGCACCGAGTACCAGGTCGTCAATGTCGGCGACATCGCCCGTCTGTTCCCCGAAGGTGGAGCAATCACGGTCGAGGATCTCGTTGCCAAGGGCGCAGTCCGCAAGAACCAGCTCGTCAAGGTTCTGGGCGACGGCGAACTGACTGTTGCCGTTCAGGTGACCGTCGACAAGTTCACCGGTTCCGCCAAGGAAAAGATTGCTGCTGCCGGTGGTTCCGCTACCGAGCTGTGAGTGATCACGCTTAGCTAGTCCGATGGCCGCAGCGCAGCGTTTGCTGCGTTGCGGCCATCGGCGTCTACGAGGTCGTGTCACGGATTGGTCGTGCTTGCTCGGACGGGTCAGTATTCTGGTCACCGAGTGGCAAATGTATCTTCGGCTTACCCGGTTTTCGTGGTCTGCCCGCTTAGTTCCCAAATGCTCACTGTTAGAGTTCAAAAGTTCGACAGGTCAAAACGATCTGTCTCCCTACCGTCGTGCCAGGAGGATCTTTGCTTTCCGCCTTCGTCTCGGCCCTCAGGACCCCAGACCTGAGGCGGAAGATCCTCTTCACCCTCGGCTTGGTGGCTCTGTATCGGGTCGGCGCTCTCATTCCGTCCCCAGGTGTCGACTACGGCCGCGTGCGTCAGTGCATCGATATCGCCAACTCGGGTGACTCAGCAGGTATCTACTCGCTGATCAACCTGTTCTCCGGCGGCGCTCTGCTTCAGATGTCGATCTTTGCGATCGGAATCATGCCGTACATCACGGCAAGCATCATCGTGCAGCTGCTGACCGTGGTGATCCCGAAGTTCGAGGAACTTCGAAAAGAAGGCCAGTCCGGTCAGGCCAAGATGACGCAGTACACGCGTTACCTGTCCATCGCTCTGGCCATCCTGCAGTCGACTGGCATCGTCGCCCTCGCGGCACGTGGACAGTTGCTCCAGGGCTGTGACGACATCATCGCCGACAAGTCGATCTTCGGTCTTGTCATCATCGTGCTGGTCATGACTGCCGGTGCTGCCATGGTCATGTGGTTCGGTGAGGTCATCACCGAACGCGGCGTCGGCAACGGTATGTCGCTCCTCATCTTCGCCGGTATCGCATCGCGTATCCCGAGCGAGGGCAAGTCGATTCTCGACAGCCGCGGTCCACTGGTCTTCGCCTTCGTCTGCCTCGCAGCGCTGTTGATCATCGCCGGTGTCGTCTTCGTCGAGCAGGGTCAGCGCCGCATTCCGGTGCAGTACGCAAAGCGGATGGTCGGACGCAAGATGTACGGCGGATCCTCGACGTACCTGCCACTGAAGGTCAACCAGGCCGGCGTCATCCCGGTGATCTTCGCGTCTTCACTGCTGTACCTCCCGAACTTGATCGCACAGCTGACTTCGGCCAGCACAGCGGTCGACCCCAGCTGGTGGCAGCGCCTGATCAACACCTACCTGGTGAACCCGGCCAACCCGGTGTACATCGCGATCTACTTCGGCCTGATCGTCTTCTTCACGTACTTCTACGTCGCCATCACCTTCAATCCCGAAGAGCGCGCCGACGAGATGAAGAAGTTCGGTGGCTTCATCCCCGGTATCCGGCCCGGTCAACCGACCGCGGATTACCTCAACTACGTGCTGAGTCGCATCACCCTTCCGGGTGCGATTTACCTTGGCACCATTGCTGTTCTGCCCAACCTGTTCCTCGATATCGGGAACGGTGGCGGCGCGCAGAACCTGCCGTTCGGTGGCACCGCGGTGCTGATCATGGTCAGCGTCGGTCTGGACACCGTGAAGCAGATCGAGAGTCAGCTAATGCAGCGTAACTATGAAGGGTTCCTCAAGTGAGACTTGTCCTCCTTGGTCCTCCCGGTGCCGGCAAGGGCACCCAGGCCGCTATCTTGTCCGAGAAGTTCGGCGTTCCCCACATTTCGACGGGTGATCTCTTCCGCGCGAACATCGGTCAGGCCACCGCTCTCGGTGTAGAAGCAAAGAAGTACATCGATGCCGGTGAACTGGTACCGAGTTCGATCACCAACGACATGGTGAAGGCTCGCGTCGCAGAACCGGACGCAGCAAACGGATTCCTTCTCGACGGATTCCCGCGCTCGGTCGAACAGGCTCAGGCACTCGAGGGAATCTTGAAGGACCTCGACACCAAGCTCGACGGTGTCCTCTCCTTCGTCGTCGACGAGGACATCGTGGTCGAGCGCATGCTCGCCCGCGGTCGTGCAGACGACACCGAGGACGTCATCCGCAACCGCCTCCGGGTCTACCGCGACGAGACGTCACCGCTGTTCGACTACTACAAGGACAGCATCGTCTCCGTCGACGCGATCGGCGAGGTCGAAGAGGTCAACGCACGCGCACTGGCAGCGTTGGGTAAGTAATGGTCTTCGGGCGTAAGCGCAAGGTTGTTCCGTTCCGCTCCGCGGGCGAACTCGACGCGATGGCTGCTGCCGGCGCGATCGTGGGTTCGGCGTTGGTGGCGGTGCGCGCTGCGGCGAAGCCCGGTGTCAGCACTTTGGAACTGAACGCGGTCGCAGAATCCGTCATTCGTGACGCCGGCGCCGTGCCCTCGTTCCTCGGGTACCACGGCTTCACCGGTTCGATCTGCTCCTCGGTCAACGATCGCGTCGTTCACGGGATCCCTTCGGCTCAGGACATCCTGGCCGAAGGTGACCTCGTTTCGATCGACTGCGGTGCGATCCTCGACGGTTGGCACGGTGACTCTGCTTGGACGTTCGGTGTCGGCGAGATCAGCGTCGCCGATCAGGAACTGAGCGAGGCAACTCGGCTTTCGATGGAAGCCGGGATCGCGGCGATGATCGCAGGCAACCGTCTGACGGACGTTTCGCACGCGATCGAGGTCGGCACCAAGGCCGCCGAGAAGTTGCACGGTCGTTCCTACGGCATCGTCGACGGATACGGCGGACACGGAATCGGTCGCGAAATGCACATGGATCCGTTCCTCGCCAATGAAGGTGCCCCGGGTAAGGGTCCTGAATTGGTTGTCGGATCGTGCCTGGCGATCGAGCCGATGCTCACGCTCGGCACCACCGACACGGTGATTCTCGACGACGACTGGACTGTCGTGACCACCGACGGTTCCCGCGCAGCGCACTGGGAACACACCGTCGCTGTGACCGAAGACGGGCCGCGGATTCTTACCCTTCGGCCGGAGTAGTCGGCGCAGTCGCTGACAAGTGTTGGCAGCGAGCATGTTTCACGTTCGAAAAAGTCCCAGCCTCATGTCGAGGCTGGGACTTTTTCGATGGGGGAGCGGTGTGTGTCGTCACCCTGACCGGAGGCGCATTTGGCCTGGTCGTTTACATCGCGTAACATGGCTAGGCGGTGCGCTATGCGCGTCGATAGTTCGTGTGCCTACGCCCGGATCGCTCCGGGATCGGGCTTGCGAACTGCCGACGATCTTTCCATTGCGTGCCAATGTAACGGAAGCCGATGCACGAAGCATGCCAAACCAAACGGATCGCGGAGGATATGGCTAAGAAAGACGGGGCCATCGAGGTCGAAGGACGAGTAGTCGAGCCGCTGCCCAATGCGATGTTCCGCATTGAGCTCGAGAATGGCCACAAGGTCCTCGCCCACATCAGCGGAAAGATGCGTCAGCACTACATTCGCATCCTCCCGGAAGATCGCGTTGTCGTAGAGCTCTCGCCCTACGATTTGTCGCGCGGACGCATCGTTTACCGCTACAAGTAACGAACTTCCCGGACCTGACCTGGGTCAGGGAGAAGTATGTCTGCTGCGGTTCATCGCGGCAGGCTGCGACAAAACAGGAGATCAGAAGACGTGAAGGTTCAGCCGAGCGTCAAGAAGATCTGCGAGAAGTGCAAAGTGATTCGCCGTAACGGTCGAGTCATGGTGATCTGCGAGAACCTGCGTCACAAGCAGCGTCAGGGCTAGATCTAGCTTTTCGAAGATCTGCTTGGCAACAAGCAAAGAAGACCTCCCAGTACCAGCCATTGTTGACGAGACCCCACGCGATCGTTCACCGATCGCCAAGGTCGGACAATGGTTCACCCCCGGCACGGAGGCCGGGGCCCCACTGAGTTAGTTGATGAGATCATCTGCGCCTTCGGGCGTCGGTACTCGGCAAGAGGCACAGGGGAAGGGCTGGGAGCAGACCTCCGCACACCGATAAGGAAATGCCACCATGGCACGTCTCTCTGGTGTTGATCTTCCTCGCGAAAAGCGCATGGAGATCGCACTGACATACATCTACGGCATCGGCCGTACCCGCTCCAAGGAAATCCTTGACGCCACCGGCGTCAGCCCGGATCTCCGGAGCAAGGACCTCTCGGACGAGGACCTGGCAAAGCTCCGCGAGTACATCGAGGAGTCGCTCAAAGTCGAGGGTGACCTTCGCCGCGAGGTTCAGGCCGACATCCGTCGCAAGATCGAGATCGGCTGCTACCAGGGCCTGCGCCACCGTCGTGGTCTGCCCGTGCGTGGTCAGCGCACCAAGACCAACGCCCGTACCCGTAAGGGTCCGAAGCGCACCATTGCCGGCAAGAAGAAGGCGAAGTAATGCCCCCGAAGTCACGTAGCACCGGTCCGAAGAAGACCCAGAAGACGCGTCGCAGGGATAAGAAGAACATCCCGCACGGCGCCGCTCACATCAAGAGCACCTTCAACAACACCATCGTGTCCATCACGGACCCCGCCGGAAATGTCATTTCCTGGGCGTCTTCGGGACACGTCGGCTTCAAGGGTTCGCGTAAGTCGACTCCCTTCGCCGCTCAGCTTGCTGCTGAGAGCGCTGCCCGCAAGGCGCAGGAGCACGGTGTCAAGAAGGTTGACGTCTTCGTCAAGGGACCGGGATCCGGTCGCGAGACCGCAATCCGTTCCCTCCAGGCTGCTGGCCTCGAGGTCGGCACCATTTCCGATGTAACCCCCCAGCCGCACAACGGCTGCCGTCCGCCCAAGCGGCGTCGGGTATAGCGGGAAGGATAGGTAGAAGAAAATGGCACGTTATACCGGACCCATCACCCGCAAGTCGCGTCGTCTGCGCGTCGACCTCGTTGGAGGCGACCAGGCATTCGAGCGTCGCCCGTACCCGCCCGGACAGCACGGCCGCGCGCGTATCAAGGAGAGCGAGTACCTGCTCCAGCTGCAGGAGAAGCAGAAGGCTCGCTTCACCTACGGCGTCATGGAGAAGCAGTTCCGCCTGTACTACAAGGAGGCGAACAACCGCCCCGGCAAGACCGGTGAGAACCTGCTTCGCATCCTCGAGTCGCGTCTCGACAACGTCGTGTACCGCGCAGGCCTCGCTCGCACGCGCCGTCAGGCACGTCAGCTGGTCACGCACGGTCACCTTCTCGTGAACAACAAGAAGGTCGACATCCCGAGCTACCGCGTCTCGCAGTACGACATCATCGATGTCAAGGAGAAGTCGCTCTCCACGCTTCCGTTCCAGGTTGCGCGTGAGACCGTCGGCGATCGCCCGGTTCCCGGGTGGCTGCAGGTTGTCGGCTCGCGTCTGCGGATCCTGGTTCACCAGCTTCCCGAGCGCGCGCAGATCGACATCGCTCTGCAGGAACAGCTCATCGTCGAGTACTACTCGAAGTAAGGTGCTCCGCACCCTGTGAGTGGTTGAGGAGTCTCCGGACTCCTCAACCACTCACGGGGCCGCAGGCCCTTTCCCATCGTGGGCGTCAAATAGTGGACGTCCGTACAGGAGGAAATACCAATGCTCATTTCTCAGCGACCCACGCTGACCGAAGAGGTCATCGCTGATAACCGCTCGAAGTTCGTCATCGAGCCCCTGGAGCCAGGTTTCGGGTACACGCTCGGCAATTCGCTGCGCCGCACGCTGCTCTCGTCGATCCCCGGCGCTGCTGTCACCAGCATCCGTATCGACGGCGTTCTCCACGAGTTCACCACCGTCCCGGGCGTGAAGGAAGATGTCACCGACATCATCCTGAACCTCAAGGGCCTCGTCGTGAACTCCGAAGAGGACGAGCCGGTCACCATGTACGTCCGCAAGCAGGGCCCCGGCGCTGTTACCGCAGGCGACATCGTGCCCCCGGCAGGCGTCACCGTGAACAACCCTGATCTGCACATCGCCACCCTGAACGACAAGGGAAAGCTGGAGATCGAGCTCGTTGTCGAGCGCGGTCGCGGCTATGTCCCCGCCGTCCAGAACAAGGCGTCCGGCGCAGAGATCGGCCGTATCCCGGTCGACTCGATCTACTCGCCGGTGCTCAAGGTCACCTACAAGGTGGAGGCCACTCGCGTCGAACAGCGCACCGACTTCGATCGGCTCGTTCTCGACGTGGAAACGAAGAACTCCATCACCGCACGGGACGCGCTCGCTTCTGCGGGCAAGACCCTGGTTGAGCTCTTCGGCCTGGCCCGTGAGCTGAACGTCGAAGCAGAAGGAATCGAGATCGGACCCTCGCCCGCCGAGGCCGATCACATCGCTTCCTTCGGACTCCCCATCGAGGATCTGGACCTCACGGTCCGCTCCTACAACTGCCTCAAGCGCGAAGGTGTTCACACCGTCGGTGAGCTTGTCGGCCGTACCGAGTCCGATCTGCTCGACATCCGCAACTTCGGACAGAAGTCCATCGACGAGGTCAAGGTCAAGCTGCATTCGCTCGGCCTGTCCCTCAAGGACAGCCCCGCATCCTTCGATCCCACCACCGTTGCCGGCTACGACGCCGCCACCGGAACGTGGAGTGACACTGATGCCGGTTCCTTCGGCGATGCCGAGGGTACCGAGGACTACGCCGAGACCGAACAGCTGTAGCAGCTCAGGTCCTTTACTAGGAGATCATCATGCCCAAGCCCAAGAAGGGTGCCCGCTTCGGCGGGTCGGCTTCCCACCAGAAGGCGATTTTCGCCAATCTGGCTACCGCGCTCTTCGAGCACGGTCGCATCACCACCACCGAGTCCAAGGCCAAGGCACTGCGCCCCTACGCCGAGAAGCTCGTCACGCACGCAAAGGCCGGCACGCTGGCTCACCGTCGTGAGGTGCTGAAGGTCATCCGTAACAAGGATGTCGTTCACACCCTGTTCGCCGAGATCGGCCCGTTCTACGCGGACCGTAACGGTGGATACACCCGCATCATCAAGACGATCCCCCGCAAGGGTGATAACGCTCCGATGGCAATCATCGAGCTCGTCAAGGAAAAGACGGTCACCTCCGAGGCTGATCGCGCTCGTCGCGTCAAGTCCTCGCAGGAAGCTCCCGCCGCAGAGAACGTCGTCGAGGCCGTAGAGGCCGACGCGACCGAGGCTGAGGTCGAGAACGCTGACGCAGTCGTCGAGGCCATCGAGGACGAGACCGCAACTGCGGCCGACGCTCCCGAGGCCGAAGAGGCCAAGAAGGACTAGTCTCCCTTGGTTTCGGCACACGCTGAATCGAACGAGCCCGCCGCCCCCACCGGGGACGGCGGGCTCGTTCGATTGCGGCTCGACATCTCCTATGACGGCACCGATTTCTCGGGTTGGGCCCGTCAGACCGACCTGCGCACTGTGTGCGGCGAGATCGAAGACAAGTTGGGAACGGTGCTACGGCAACCGGTTCAGCTCACTGTTGCCGGTCGAACGGACGCTGGTGTCCACGCAACCGGGCAGGTAGCGCACGTCGACGTCCCGGGCGAGTTGCTCCCGGACGACCCTTCGCGACTTGTGCGCAGGCTCGCACGATTCTTGCCCAAGGACGTTCGGGTCAAACAGATCTCGGTGGTTCCCGGTGAGTTCGACGCGCGATTTTCGGCGATGCGACGCTATTACGAGTACCGGGTGACCAACGCGGCATTCGGCGTGGAGCCCCTGCGCGCACGCGATACCGTGTCGTACCCCAAACCACTCGATCTCGGCGCGATGCAGGAAGCGTCGAATCGGCTTCTCGGCCTTCACAACTTCGCGGCATTCTGCAAGCGTCGAGAAGGTGCCACGACGGTGCGAGAGCTGCAACGATTCGACTGGGCACAAGAGGGCACGGTATTCACGGCTTACGTGAATGCGGACGCATTCTGCTGGTCGATGGTTCGCAGTCTCGTCGGCGCAGTCCTCTCTGTCGGTGAGGGACGGCGCACCGCCGACTGGCTGGCAGGTTTGCTCGACGAAACTTCGCGGTCCAGTTCCATCCTCGTTGCGCCGGCGCACGGACTTTCGTTGGTCCGCGTGGACTACCCCGACTACTCCGAACTGGCTGCCCGCAACGCGATTACCCGTGAGACCCGCGAGATTCCGTCTTCGGGTGGATGCTGCGGCGACTGATCGACTGCATACAAAATGCCCTCCCACTCTGGTGTGGGAGGGCATTCGTATCGGGCGGCTATCCCGCCAGTTGGCGAGCGATGACCAGTCGCTGAATCTGGTTGGTGCCCTCGAAGATCTGCGTGATCTTGGCCTCGCGCATGTAGCGCTCGACGGGGAAGTCCTGGGTGTATCCGTACCCACCGAATACCTGAACGGCGTCGGTGGTGACCTTCATTGCCGCGTCGGTGGCAACAAGCTTTGCGACGCTGGCATTGCGCGAATACGGCACTCCGGCGTCGCGGCGGCGGGCAGCATCGAGGTAGGTGGCACGAGCGGAGTCAACTGCGGCAGCCATATCGGCGAGCACGAATCCGAGTCCCTGGTGATCGATGATCCGTTTGCCGAATGCCTTGCGCTCCTTCGCGTAGGCGACCGCGTCGTCGAGCGCGCCCTGGGCGATTCCGACGGCAACAGCAGCGATTCCGAGTCGACCGGAGTCGAGCGCGCTGAAGGCGATCGGGAGCCCCTGTCCGCGCTGACCGATCAATCGCTCGTCAGGAATGAAGGCGTGGTCGTAGTTCGCGGAGGCAGTGGGGACCGCGCGTAGCCCCATCTTCTCTTCTGGTTTACCGAAGCTGAGGCCCTCGGTGTCCTTGTCCACCAGGAGGCAGGAGACCCCGCGTGAGCCGTCGTCGCTGGTGCGGGCGAAGAGGTTGTAGAAGTCCGCCTTGCCGCCGTTGGTGATCCAGGCTTTCGAGCCGTTGACGCGGTAACCGCCTTCGGTGGGCGTCGCCTTGCACGACAACGCGGCGGCGTCGGATCCGGCCTGCGCTTCGGAGAGGCTGTATGCGCCGATGGTGTTGCCACCCAGCATGTCCGGAAGCCAACGGTTCTTCTGTTCGTCGGTGCCGAAGGTGAACAGCGGGAAGCATGACAGGCTGTGCACGCTTACCGCCACCGCGACCGCGGCCCAGCGAGAGGCGATCTCTTCGAGGACTTGGAGGTACACCTCGTACGGCTGATCGCCGCCACCGAACTCCTCGGGATACGGAAGGCTCAGTAGGCCTGCTTGTCCGAGTGCAGGGAACACCCCGTCGGGATACTTCTCGGCCTTCTCGTATTCGTTGACCTTGGGCGCGAGTACCTTGTCCGCGACATCACGCGTCAGTTCGATGAGATCGCGAGCTTCTTGGCTGGGCATCAGGCGTTCGACGGGCACGGGTCGGCTCCTAGCTAGGTAGTAGTACTGAGAACGATACTGCAGTACTGTCTTGCGTATGGCAAGGCTGGTTCGCAAGACGACTGCGCGCAGGGCGGAACTGTTCGATCAATTGGTCGAGCTGTTCCTGAGCGAGGGTTTCGCCCACCTCACGCTCGACGAGATCGCAGCTCGTCTGCACTGCTCCAAGAGCACGTTGTACACCGTGGCGGCCGGCAAGGAGGACCTCGTGCGGGCGGTGACGGTTCACTTCTTCCGTGCGGCGACCGATGCGGTGGAGAGTGCCGTCGCTGCAGAGGCGACGCCCACTCGTCGAGTGGCGGTCTATCTCGAAGCAGTCGGTGATCAATTGTCCCCGGCGTCCCGTCAATTCATGGAAGACCTGTCTGAATCGGCGTCGGCGAGCCAGGTTTACGAGAAGAACACCTCGATCGCCGCGGATCGCGTGCGAGCACTGATCGTGGAGGGGGTGGGTTCGGGCGCATTCCGGCAGGTACACGCGTCATTTGTTGCCGATGCGGCCGCGGCGACGATGGTTCGGATCCAGCAACGCGCGGTCTATCGGGCAACGGGATTGGACGATGCCAGCGCGTATCGGGAATTGGCCGCACTCATCACGGACGGGATCACTGCGTGAGAGGTCGCTAGCATCGATGTTCATGGCACCCTTGAACGTCGAAGTCATCGTAGGTTCGGTCCGCGAAGGGCGAATAGGACGAGCAGTGGCGGATTGGTTTGTCGAGCGCGCAACCACGAACCCGTCGTGGAAGGTGTCGGTGATCGACCTCAGAGAGCTGTCGTTGCCCCAGGATTTCTCGGATTCACCTGCCACGGAAGTTTTCCGCAAGCGAATCGGGCGCGCCGACGCTGTTGTTGCCGTGACCTCCGAATACAACCACGGATATCCGGCTGCCCTCAAGACCGCATTCGATTCCGTGAAGCACGAGTGGCGGGCCAAGCCGATCGGCTTCGTGTCCTACGGCGGGATTTCAGGTGGTGTTCGGGCCGTCGAACAGCTGAGGCAAGTGGTGGCGGAGTTGCACATGGTCTCGGTGCGTCAAAGCGTGACCATTCACCGGGTTCGTAAGCAATTCGGACACGAGCCGTACGGCATCGATCCGATTGCGATCGATGCGACCGAGAAGATGATTCGTGAATTGCATTGGTGGGGGAGCGGATTGCGTACGCAGCGTGCGAGTGACCCATACCCCGGCTGATCGAGAACCTACGCGATCACGCCATCTGGTGAGCGTCGCCGGCTCGTGGACGACCGATGAACGAGGTCTCGGAAGCAATGGTCACCAGGGTCAGTTCGACGCGAGTGCGGCCGGTTTCGACCGTGATCTTGTCGCCGAGTGCGAATGGCTGGACTATCGAAATTTCAGGGTCGATCCGAGGCCATTGGCGCGGATGTCCGTACACGTAGATCGCGGTCACGCCGGCACGCGGAGGCAGCCCCTCGACTCCGTCGAACACGACAGTGTTGAAGGCGCCTTCAGGCCCACCGCCCTGACCGGACACGCGGAGTCGGTCGGGCACTGCCATGGAGTCGGTGAGCGCGGTCCAGGCTTCCGGTCGATCGGTGTGGATGAGTACTCGTGCGCCGGTCGCGATGGCTCTGAAGATCAATTGCTGAGCTAGATAGAGTTCGCCGGCGACAAAGACTGTGTTGACGCCGGGCCCCGAAATTCTTGCTGTGACACCGTTCCCGTTTCGGTCGGAGCCGATGAGCTGGCCGCACCCGGCAAGAGGAAGAGCGAGTGAGTCGAGTGTGTCCGCGTCCATGCGGATGTGCGGCGTGATCGGGTCCAGCGCCGTCAGTGCGGTCGGCAGGTTGGTCAACAGTCCGTCGCGTTGGCGCCCCCGTAACGAGAGCAAACCGGGCAACGGTGCGTTCTCAGGTGGATTGCGCGTGGTGAAACGGCATGTCGCGCTGACCTTTGCCTCTCCGCGTTCGCCGTTGGGGCGCAACCGAATTGTCACGGATGTCCCGACCGTTGCCACTGCCCATATTCGAGTCAGGGTCGAGGTGGTGATGAAGCGGGGTTCAATCCCGTATCCCACGTTGGACACGCCGGGCAACGGGGTACTTCGCCACGTTTCGGTGACCTCGTCGCTGTCCACTCCTCTTGTCACCTGGGCAGTGGACGAGGCAATTTCCGGTGCAGTCAGGATCCGCGCCTTGCATCCCGCTGTATCGAGAACCCGGATGACACGATTGGCGGCAACAGCGATCGCGCGGCCCGCGCCCTGTTCGCCCCCGCCGCGGCGCTCGACTGCTGCAGAACCCTCGAGAGCGTCGAAACGTAGTGCAAGCCACACACTTCTGGTGGCGGTGGCTGGTAGCGGTCCGATGAGTCGTTCGTAGACTTCGGTGGCCGGGGTTCCGGATGCGGCGCGATATCCGTGACTGACAATGTCGATGCCGGTGAGCGAGATGTCGTGCTGATGAAGACAATCCACGAGCGCAGCCGTGGGCAGAAGGTGGGACGCGTCGAACGAATGACGCCCGATCCTGGTCAGGTAGTCGCGCGGTGGAGCGATCTCGACGACAGCGACGAGTGAAGATCCGTCCACTCGCAGCCCGATCGCCTGCTCGGAGGGGGTGTGAAAACTGACGATCGTTCCGCCGTCCACGTTCTTGTGGTGAAGGTAGCGAAAGTACCTGGCAATCCAGGACATTACCGACCAACCGCCCACATGGAGCAGCATTGATCCGGCAACCACGCAACCAATTGCCAGCGCCCAGAGCCAATCCAGCCCACTGACCATCGCGATTCCGCCCGCACCGATTCCGAGAATCTGTGCCGACACGAATTCGCGCGCCGAAATCCTGTGCGACGACGGCCAATGCTTCAACCGCGATCGGTCCACGGTTCCTCCCCGATACCTGACCTGCCTACTACCCGAAATTTCCGCCCCAGCGAAACTGTACTGTGTCTTCGCAAGGGGATGTAAGGCACGGGGGGAATGATGGCTGCAACACCTACCACGCGCTGGCAGGTCAACGGATACCGTTTCTTGGTCAGGCGGATGGAACATGCGCTGGTAAGACGAGACGTACGGATGCTTCATGATCCGATGCGATCTCAGTCGCGCGCCTTCACCGTCGGAATAGTCCTCGCCGCACTGGGATTGGCGGGATGCGCAGTACTCGCCCTCTTTCGGCCACAGGACAAGATCGGTGATGCCGACATTGTGGTCGCAAAAGAATCGGGCGCAATGTTCGTCGCCATGGAGGGTACTTTTCGTCCTGTGCTGAACTTGGCCTCCGCTCGACTGATTCTGGGTTCGCCAGGAAAACCGGCAATGGTCAAGGCATCCGAGGTCGAGGCGAAACCCCGGGGTGCGCTCGTCGGCATTCCCGGCGCACCGTCCGCGCTGCCGGAATCGGCCGACCCGACCAACGCCTTGTGGACAGTATGCGATTCCGTCGGATCCGACGGGAGAAGATCGTTGACGACTTCGGTCCTGGTCGGCTCGTCCAATGTCGGTGATAACACGACATATCTGACGAATGACAGTGGATTTCTGGTGAAGTCGGGTTCCGATCACTTTCTCGTGTACGACGGGAAGCGAGCGGCAATCGATGTGGATAATCCGGCGATCATGCGGGCTTTGGGACTGGAAGGGGCACAGGCGCGTCCGATCAGTACCGGATTCCTCAATTCGATTCCCGAAGTCCCGCGCGTCGAGGCCCCGCGAATTCCCGAACTGGGATCAGCGCCCCGGTTTCCTCTGCAGAACAAGACTGTCGGCTCCGTCGTCCAGGTTTCGGTGGGTGCGGACCCGCAGTACTACGTGGTACTCGAGAACGGTATCCAGAAGGTCGGCGCGGCAGTTGCCCAACTGATCTACTTCTCGGATTCGCAGGGCGCTACCGGGATCACCAGCGTCACCCCAGATGCCATCAGTCGTATCCCCTCGGTGAGTGAGCTGGCCGTCGACTCGTTGCCGCTGGTGGCTCCAGCGATCGTCGACGATCACGACGCACCTGTCGGCTGTCTGGAATGGGCTCCCTCACCTGCCGTCGAGGGCAGCGAAAGTAGTTCTGCAACTCTGAAATTCATCGCTGGATTGCAGGTTCCGATCCCGGAGGGTGGCAAGTTGGTGTCCTTGGCGCAGGCGGACGGATCGGGTGACAATCTAGACAGCGTCCATGTCGAACAGGGCTTCGGCGGGTTTGTTCAAGCGACCGGAATCGAGACGAACAGCACCAGGCACGACGGAGTATTCTACGTAGCCGATACCGGTGTGAAATACGGGGTACCGGACGAAACTTCCGCTCGTGCCCTCGGATTGACGCGAACGCCTGATCGCGCGCCTTGGCAGATGCTCGATCTACTCGCATCAGGTCCTGCGCTCGAGAAGAGTAATGCACTGATAGCCCACGACGGAGTCGCCCCCGATTCAGCGCCGGCCGCTCCGGTGAACTGATCGCGTCCGACAGTTCAGAGATCGACGTCCCGTCGTTCGGGAAGTCGCCGACGAATTACTCGACGTATGGGCATCGACGCCAACAGTGCCAGTAAGGCGAGAGTGCCGACGGTTCCGGCTCCGACGAGTGCCGCGTCGCGAGATCGGTTGTCGGGGGCCGGTGGCGTGGGTAGGGGATCGATCGGTACCGACTGATGGTTGACCCTGACGCGTTCTCCTGGGACCAATTCGCCCGTGACCGCGGCGAGCGGATCGATGACGCCGTGACCGATGTAGGGGTTCCAGCCCTGCGCCGGAGCGTGGGCGGTGGCTTCGATACGTTGCATGACCTGAAGTGCAGTCAGTTCCGGGTGAACCGACCTGACCAATGCAGCGGTTGCCGCGACATAGGGCGCAGCGAAACTGGTCCCGTTGAACGACTGTACGGCGCCGTCGGAACCGTAGACTCCGTTGGTCAGACCCGGCGACGTCGGGTGAAGTGAGGTGATTCCGGTGCCGGGCGCCGCCACATCGACCCACGGACCGCCGAGGCTGAAGGAGCTGGCGGCGCCATTGGGGTCAACCGACCCCACCGTGAGGACATAGTCGTCGTACCAAGCCGGACTGGCAATCGTCACAACCGAGTTCCATGGATCGGCTAGGGGATTGAGGGGATCCGGTGGTGGATTCTGGTTCTTGCAACCTCCGGATCCGACGTTACCTGCAGCAGCGACGACTACGACATTCTTCGCGATCGTGGCGTATTCGATTGCAGCGCCGAGTCGTTGGTCGTTGATCCCGTCCCCGGCAGGCTTACAGGCGACTTCGGAGATGTTGATGACGCTTGCACCCATGTCCGCAGCGTGACGGACGGCCGATGCCATGGTGTCGACGTTTCCGTACCCGGATGAGTTCTCGGCTACGGCCGGGTCTTCGCGTTGGCCGGCCACTGAGAAGGCTGCACTGGACTGCCTGATCGAGATGATTTGTGCGTCCGGCGCAGCTCCGGAGAATCCGGAACCCTCGACCTGCTCGGCGGCAATGAGACCGGCCACGACTGTTCCGTGGGAGTCACAATCGTCGGTGCCGTCGGAGGTCCCGACGTAGTCACCGCCGCCTTCGAGCGACGGTAGCCGAGGATGCCTGCTGACGCCGGTGTCGATGACAGCAATTCGCTGTCCTGTCCCTCGGGTGATCGGCCACACCGAATCGAATCCCAGATCTTGTTGAGAACGTGGAATGTCCGCACCGTCACCACCTGCCACGGCTGGCACGCACAGGGTTCGTTGTTCGGTGGGTTGTGGAGGTGCAGGCGGACCGTCCTCCGGCAGCATTGCAGGATCGACGGGGGAAGGAACCGCGCTCGATGCGCCACCCGCCCCGGCGAGAACGCTGAAGGCAACGATCACGAGACTGGCGCAGATGTTTGTTGCACGTCGAATCACCATCGATCACCGATCGCTCAGAGGCCACGCATGAGCGCGAAGAGTCCGCTGACCCAGCAGATCAACGGAACGATTGCTGCAATCGCAGCGAGGTCCAACAGTTCTGCTGCTCGTCGCATCACGGGGCTGAATGTGTTCTGGGGGGCGAGGATTCCCAGAATCAGTGCCAGGAGGAGAACGATCATCGTGATGGCGAAGATGACCACGGCATAGTCGCGATGCGCCCATGCCATGTCGCCCAGGAGAACGAGAATCACCGAGATCCCGGCCGTGATGAGTGGGATCGCCTGCTGCGCGCCCGCGTAGGTGCGCCCACGAAACATCAACACGACGGAAGTCGCGAAAGCGAGAGCAAGGTTCGGCCAGACGATCCCCTGACCAGGCCAGGACCACGCGAGTGCGACGGCAGCGGTGAGCGCGACCGCTGACGTGGCCACGATCAGCCCGGTCAGATAGCTACGGGCCCGCCCTGCCCTTTCGGCCAACTCGGTCAGCCCGGGTAGTTCGGGCTCGGGCAGTCCGTCACGGTCGTCGTCGAGGGGATTACTCGGTGTCGGAACCGCGGGGAGCGGTAGTCGCGCGAACAACATCGACAGTCGAGCGGTGAACGTCAGAACGATCAATGCGATGGCAATCACCGCGCCGCTGACGGTCGCGGTGCGCGCCTCGGGAAGCGTCGTCGTGACGGCAAAGGTGCCCACCGCCGCGAGAAGGACGACGAGAAGTGCGGTGAAAACAGCTAATCCGGCACCGCACAGACGGAGGCAGATCAGAGTTACCGCGGCTGCAAATGCAGAACCGAGAAGCAGGTGAGCCGAAAGAACAGTGCCGGGTACGCAGAGTGCGCCGGAGACGAACGCCAGCGGCACCGACGCGCATCCGAGCGTGACGGAACTGGCCGTGTCTCCATACACGCGCGCTGTCACGACCGCGGCGACGGTGAACACCAAGGACGTGACTCCGCCGCAGACGGCGCCGATCAGTCCCGTATCGCCGAGGACCAGGGTGAGGGCCGCGATGAGCGCAGCGACGAGGGCGGCGGTCGAGCCGACAATGCGCGCGGTGATCGGAGTCCAGCGTCGGTAGATGTCAGCGTCCGTGGCTGCGACGGTGTACATGATGTCGTCGAAGAGTGGGGGTGGGGCAGCCGTGTCCGCAGCATCGAGTACGAGCAATTCCCCATCGCGGATTCCGTGCTCGTGCAACTACAGCGTCGGTGACAGCGGTGCCCTGCCGACTTTGGACAGAGTCCAGTCGACGGGCTCGAATTGCTCGGTGCTGTGGTCGAACTCGTTGAAATTGCTGTGATTGACAATTGTGTCCACAATGCCCGGAATGACCACCGCGAGTGGAACACGAAGCGGCACCGCAAGATCCACCTGCGAATGCGCTGAAAGTACCGTCAACCTGCACAGCTCGGCAGAATGATTCGCGCGTCGTCCGTTTCCGGTGTTCGCAGCGCTGGTTGTAGTGGTGCTGGTCAAGATCTATCCCCTCCTATGACGCGATTCCCCCTTCGCGTCACCCCAGTTCACCCGAACAATACGACATGAAGTGCGCGCCCGTGTCAGGAGAGCTCCGACAACAGGTGGTACCGACCCGAGTGTCGGTGTTGTGATCTACTCTTTTGCAATTGCGCGATCACGCCTTGGGGGGCGGGCCGGTGGTAGTCGGACGAGGCGCATGGCGGCATCAGCCGCAGCACCGATGGGGTGGGTGAATTGAGTACTGTCAGATTTGCGCGTCGAGCGCGCCGCGAATCGCCGCGCACACCGGGCGGCGAGGTGACGCTGCAGGCCCCACCGGAGATTCCTCGTGTCACGCCGGGAAACCTACTGACCAAACTGCTTCCGGTGATCATGGTGGTTGCCATGATCGGCATGGTGGCGCTGATGTTTTCTTCCGGCATGGCGCGCAATCCGATGTCCCTGCTGTTTCCGGTCATGATGATGGTGTCGATGCTCGGGATGCTTGCCGGGGGCGGTCGTAGCGGTGGAGCAAGAGCTTCCGAAGCGAACGAGGACCGCAAGGACTACCTGCGGTACCTGGATCAGATGCGCAGTGACGTCGCTGCGACGTCCGGTGCCCAGCGTGCTGCGCTTCAATGGAGCAATCCCGAGCCGTCGCTGCTCTGGACACTCGCCGGAACTGTGCGGATGTGGGAGCGTCAGATCACCGACTCGGACTACTGTCACGTTCGTGTCGGTCTGGGTACACAGCGATTGGCCACCAGACTCGTATCTCCGGAGACCGGTCCGGTCGAGGATCTCGAACCCGTCGCTGCTGTCTCCCTTCGGCGTTTCGTCCGTGCGCATTCGGTTGTACAGGACCTGCCGACCGCCGTCTCACTTCGCGGATTTGCTGCGATGTCCATCGAGGGGCAGCGAGATTCAGCTCGTGCGCTTGTCCGCTCGATGTTGATGCAGCTGTGCACTTTCCACGGTCCGGACACGGTCCAAGTTGCGGTGGTGTGCGGACCCGATACCGAATCCGAGTGGGAGTGGGTCAAGTGGCTCCCACACGTGCAACACCCGGAGTCTCAGGACGGCGCGGGCGCTTCACGCATGGTGTTCGGTTCGTATCTCGAGTTCGAAAGTTCTCTCGGGGAACCGCTTTCGATGCGGGCTCGATTCGCTCGCAACACTCCGGCGAGTGCGGGTGTTCCGCATCTCGTGTTGGTCGTCGACGGTGGGTTGCTCGAAGGTGACACCGGCCTGTTGTCCGAATCCGGGCTCGACTCGGTGACCGTCCTCGACCTGTGCGGGTTCTGCCCGAGACTGGCGGCGGCGCGCGGTTTGCGACTGGTCGTCGGTAGCGATCAGATCGGCGCGGTGAGCAGCGCAGGAGTCGAGAACTTTGCGACGCCCGACGCGGCGTCGACCAGCCTGGCGCAGTCGTTCGGACGTCGCATTGCACCGTTCCGTGCGGCATCACAGAACGCCGTCGACGCAGCTGACGACGACCGGTCCGTTCGGACCTGGAGTCAGATGTTGGGGATCGGAAACGTTGCGAGGTTCAATCCTGAGCATGGCTGGCTGCCACGTCAGGGGCGCGATCGACTCCGCGTGCCGATCGGAGTCGGACAAGACGGAAACCCCGTCGAACTGGATCTGAAGGAGTCGGCCGAGAACGGCATGGGCCCGCACGGGCTGTGTATCGGAGCCACCGGTTCCGGTAAGTCGGAGTTCCTGCGAACATTGGTGCTCGGCCTGATCGCGACGCACTCACCCAACGCACTGAACCTCGTCCTGATCGACTTCAAAGGTGGTGCAACCTTTCTCGGCCTCGAAGAGGCGCCGCACGTTGCTGCGATCATCACCAACCTCGCCGAGGAATTGGCGATGGTCGATCGTATGAAGGACGCCCTCGCCGGCGAAATGAACCGTCGACAAGAATTGCTGCGTGCGGCCGGAAACTTCGCAAACGTCTCCGACTACGAGAAGGCGAGGCTGGCGGGCGCTGCACTCGATCCGTTGCCTGCACTCTTCGTGGTTGTCGACGAGTTTTCCGAACTGCTCAGTCAACAGCCGGAATTTGCCGAATTGTTCGTGGCGATAGGGCGATTGGGTAGGTCACTTCACATTCACCTGCTGTTGGCCAGTCAGCGACTCGACGAAGGAAAGCTACGCGGTCTCGACAGCCATCTTTCATATCGGATCGGTTTGAAAACGTTCTCGGCGAACGAGTCTCGTTCCGTCCTCGGCGTTCCCGATGCTTATCACCTGCCGGGCACACCCGGTGCGGGATACCTGAAGTCCGATGCGGCGGAGATCGTTCGCTTCCAAGGTGCCTACGTGTCAGGCCCGTACGAGGGCGAGCGGATAGTGCCCACTCGATTCTCGGTCGATTCTCCCGTCGAACTTGCGTCGCTGCCCTTTACCGCGACGCCGGTGGTCGGCCCGGAGGCCGTTGTCGTTCCCGTCGAGCCCGACGTCATCGACATGGGTGAAATCGGTGACGATGCACGTACTCTCATGGGAGTCCTCGTCGACCGCATGCGCGGTCACGGTCCACGTGCGCATGAGGTGTGGCTCCCACCGCTCGAGTCATCCCCGACGCTCGACCAGTTGTTGCCGCGGTGGGCGGCCGGTGATCAACCTCGCGGAAATCTGAGCGCACCCTTCGGCATAGTCGACAGGCCATTCGATCAGCGCCGCGATCTACTCGTCGCCGATCTCAACGGATCGACTGGCAACCTCGCGATCGTCGGTGGCCCGCAGTCGGGAAAGTCGACGGCGTTGCGCACGTTGATCTTGTCTCTGAGCATGACGCACACGCCGGAGCAGATTCAGTTCTACTGTCTCGACTTCGGTGGTGGAACGCTCCTCGGATTGAAAGATCTGCCGCACGTCGGATCGGTGGCAAACCGCTTGGATTCCGACCGCGTCCGGCGCACAGTTGCCGAGGTACTCGGTGTGGTCGCCAAACGCGAGCGACTGTTTCGTGACCTCGGCATCGAATCAATGGCCGATTTCCGTAGATTGCGAAGAGCTGATCCCACCGGAGAAGGAGCGGCTGCGGGACTCCGAGAGGACCCGTACGGTGACGTCTTCCTCGTCGTCGACGGTTGGCCCAGCGTGCGTTCGGATTTCGAATCACTCGAGCCTCAGATAAACATGCTCGCCGGTCAAGGTTTGTCCTTCGGTGTGCACGTGATCGTCACGACGTCGAGGTGGGCCGAGATTCGGCCGGCGCTCAAGGACCAACTGGGTACACGTATCGAACTTCGATTGGGTGATCCGGGCGATTCGGATGCGGGTCGCCAGAAAGCGAGCTTGGTGCCGGAACGTCGACCGGGTCGTGGCATCACTCGCGACGGACTTCACCTTCTCACCGGACTACCTCGAATCGACGGTACGCCAGGTAGTGAGAACTCTAGTGCGGCTGTGGCGGCGACCGTCGAACGTATTGCAGCCATGTCGAATTCGCGTCCGGCACCGACCGTGCGGATGCTTCCGGATTCGTACTCGCGGGCGGAACTTCTCGAAACTGTCGGGACTCGGTGGCCCTCACCGAGTGCGGCCGACGGTCGGTGCCTCACCGTACCGATCGGGCTCGGTGAGTCCGACCTCGCCCCGGTGTACATGGACTTCCGGGAACACCCGCACTTCTTGATATTCGGCGACACCGCGTGTGGGAAGACATCTCTCTTGCGCGGAATAGCCGAAGGGATCATCGCGTCGAATACGCCGGCTCAGGCCAAGCTGATCATCGGTGACTATCGGCATTCCCTGCTAGGGGTGGTCGAAGGGAATCACCTCGGCGGGTACTCGGCGTCGTCGACGACATTCGGTGAGTTGATGGTCGACCTGGCTCGGATCGTGGCCGCCAGAATGCCGAATGCGGAGACGACACAGCAGCAATTACGGGAACGGTCGTGGTGGAGTGGGCCGGAGATTTACGTACTGATCGACGACTACGACCTTGTGGCCACATCGAGTGGTAACCCGGTGGCGCCGTTGCTCGAATACATCCCACATTCCAAGGACATCGGTTTGCATCTGGTGATCGCCCGCCGTTCCGGTGGCGCAGCCAGAGCTCTGTACGAACCGGTGATTGCGAGAATTCGCGACATGGCACCGGCTGGATTGATCATGAGCGGAAGTCGTGACGAGGGAAATCTCGTCGGCACTGTCCGCGCGTCGGCAATGCCGGAAGGTCGTGGGGTTTACGTTTCTCGCTCGCAAACCCAACTTGTCCAAATTCCGTGGATGCCACCGCTGTGACCGTTCCGTCCGCGGTGTCGGTCTCGGTACATTGGGGTGCATCCAACATCTGGGTCGTATCGGGTCAACGCGAATTCTGTTGCAGTGCAGACCTCAGACGCGAACCGGCGTCGGGGCCTGGTACGACCGTTGTCAATGCAATCGATTTTGTCGACGACGATTATGTCGACGTGGACGGTCGGATTGTCCCGACCGTATTGGAGTTCGCCAGGCTGATCTCCAGCGCGATGGACGGGTGCGGAATCGTCGACGCAGACATTCTTTATCTCAGTCATCCCTCGGATTGGGGCGTCCCGCGCAGGCGCCGATTGCTGGATGCCGCACGGCGAGTGGCGCACGACGTCGTCCTCGTGCCGACCGCGATCGCGGCGGCGAGGTCGGCGCATACGGCCTGGCGATCGCGGTGTGTCGTCCTCGAACTGCGCGCCGGAATGGTGGTCGCTTCCGTAGTCGGTGAGGTTGACGGTGAACTACGAATCGACGGGGCACAAAGTTCGGAGATCGCAGACCTTGCGGGGTTGTTTTCCGCGATCGGTGACTTGTCGGTTCGGGACGCTGTGGTGTTGGTCGGGCCGCGCTCCCATGCGGTTGCGGCTTCGCTCGAACGTGGGTCGACGAATGTTCACGGTCACGCGAGCATCCGAATTCTGGACGAGAGCCGCGTGGCTTCGTCTCTGGTGGATCCTCGAGCGCTCGTTCGCCAGACAACCGTGCGGGACAGTTCCGGCCGAATCGTCGACAATTCGGCTTTTGGTGCCGGGTGGGTAGGCGCTCCGGACATTGCGATGCCGGTTCCTCGCGCGGACTCGAATGCCCCGCTGCCGCGTCGTGTCGATGGGCACTTCGGAGGCCGTCGACGGTTCGCTGTGGCGCTTGTAGTGGGCGCCGTCGCCGCTGCGGTCGCGGCAACGATCGTGGTGTCCACTCGCGATCGAGGCGATTCTCCGTCGGCGGAGTCGGTCGCAGCTACGGCGGAAGACAATGTTGAGAACGTACAAGCGTCGAAAGAGCAGGGAAAGCCTGTCCCGAAGAATTCGCTGCCGTCGATCGAAGCCGGTGCCACGCCGGAACTCGTGCGTGTGGACCTGGGAAGCGTTGCAGCAGAACTGCCTTCCGATTGGAAACTTGTGCCGCGAGGGGCCTCGAGCGGGCGTACCGATTTGTTGCCCGGCTCCGGCGCGGATCGCAAGATCGTGGTCGTCGAGAAACGCCTGGCCGAAGGTGCGGGATTCGATTCCGTCGAAGCTGCTTTGCGTCAGCAGTTTTCGACGTTCGAGGACCCTTTGCGGTTCGGAGAGTTTTCCGTGCTCGACGATGGTGCAGGAAAACAGGCAGTGGTGTACGTCGAGTTTCCGGACGATTTCTCCGAGGTGCGTTGGCACGTGTACGTCGACAACGGATGGCAAGTGAGTATCGGCTGCCAGTATCTTCTCGGCGAGTGGGACAGTCTCGAAGCGGACTGCCTGCGGACGTGGCAGTCACTCGAATTCACGCCGTGACCTCGGATCGGTTGGTTCTGAAAATATTCTTCGGTCGGGCCGGAACCGTTGGCACTGAGGTCGCGTCAAAGTATGTGTAGCGCACATCAGGGAGTTCCGCTCGACCCCGGTGCACGTCCGACGGACAAGCCGTCGTGTGTGATCGCCGATACCGAACGGTACTCACCGAATCCAGGGGGACGACATGGGCTTTACCGCAACTACCGCTGAATTGATCGATTCGGCGGGGACCATCGACGGACATCTCGGTGACATCAGGGGACTGGTCAACGCTGTTCGGTCGGAGGCCGACGCTTCGCACAATTCGTGGAACGGCGCGGCGCAGGTCGAATATGCAGGGATCATGGAGCGATACAACAGCGCGGCCCTGAAGTTGGACACTGCTCTGACCGACATCTGCGAGCAGATCAAGCAGGCTGCGGGAACCTTCGACTCGACCGAAGACGACAACGTCAGCTCGCTTCGCGGCGCGACGGTGAACATGTCCTGACCGTCAGCTCTTCACAGTTCGATCAAGCAGTTCTCAGCCAGTAGTTCTCACAAGATCTCTTCAGTCACACCGAACCGGGAGCAGTTATGTCCGACAGGATCAAGTACGACTTCGGCGGCCTCGCAATGCTGTCCGATCAGATGAAACAGCAGGCCAAAGCGATCAACGACAAGCAGGGCGACATCAAAGTTGTCGTGGACAAGCTGCAAGCAGGCTGGGAAGGCGCAGGTTCCGAAGCGTGGAACGACGCACAGCGCCGCTGGGCCCAGGCCTCCGAAGAACTGAACATGGTTCTCGCGCAGATCGCCGGAGCGACGGCAAGCGGTTCCGAGAAGATGCAGGAAGCTGATCGGATCGCCGCAAACGGGTTCGGTCGCTGACAGCAATCATGTCGCGATGACACCCGACTGCCCCGGTGCCGACAGGTGCCGGGGCAGTCGTGCTGGACGAAGATGCTGTTGGCAGGGAGGGCCGCGCTTTGACCTGGCCGCGCTTTGACCTGGCGGTGGGTAGACCGGTATCGTCTATCGGTGGCGTGCCGTAGGGCTCCGGCAGAAATGCGTGGAGACCGGCGGTTCTCGGGTCTCAACTGGCCGCCGAGGATCGTTTACGCGATACGCACATGGTCAGCAGTGGAATGAATTAAGACGAGGAAGATCTGTGTCTACGTACACCCCGAAGGCCGGAGATGTGACCCACTCGTGGCACGTCATCGACGCCACTGACGTGGTGCTCGGCCGTCTTGCCGTTCAGGCAGCGAACTTGCTGCGTGGCAAGCACAAGCCCACCTACGCGCCGCACATCGACGGTGGTGACTTCGTTGTCATCATCAACGCTGAGAAGGTTGCCATCAGCGGCAACAAGCTCCAGGGCAAGAACGTTTACCACCACTCCGGATTCCCGGGTGGCCTGAAGTCCCGCACTGTCGGTGAGGTCCTCGACAGGACTCCCGATCGTCTCGTCGAGAAGGCCATTGTCGGCATGCTCCCCAAGACGAAGCTCGGCCGCGCAATGAGCAGCAAGCTCAAGGTCTACGCGGGCCCGAATCACCCCCACACCGCGCAGCAGCCGGTGCCGTTCGAGATCAAGCAGGTCGCACAGTGACATCGCCGGAAGAGCAGAACGTGTCCGAAGAGAACATCGAAGCAGTGGAAGAGCTTGTTTCCGCTGACGCAGTCGAGGTCGTCGAAGAGGTTGCTGCAGCTACGCTCGCACCGATCGTCCTCGATCGCCCGGTCCAGACCGTCGGTCGCCGCAAGGAGGCTGTCGTTCGCGTCCGGATGGCTCCCGGCACCGGTCAGTTCAAGCTCAACGGCCGTACGTTGGAGGATTACTTCCCCAACAAGGTTCACCAGCAGCTGATCAAGGCTCCGCTGGTGCTCGTCGAGCGTCCCGAGTCTTTCGACATCATTGCACTGCTGCACGGTGGCGGCCCGTCCGGTCAGGCAGGCGCTCTGCGTCTGGCTATCGCGCGCGCACTCATCGAGGTAACCCCTGATGATCGTCCGGCCCTCAAGCGTGCAGGCTTCCTGACGCGTGACGCCCGCGCTGTCGAGCGTAAGAAGTACGGCCTGAAGAAGGCCCGTAAGGCATCGCAGTACTCCAAGCGCTGATGCTTTGCCGAGGTTGACCCAACGGGTCTGCTTCGGCACCTGTTCACCACAAGAGCGGGCGTCCATCGTTACCGGACGCCCGCTCTTGTGTTTCTCGAAGAAATTCCATGCTCGAAGTTCCACTTTCGAGGTTCTCAGGATTCAGGAGTCGTTCTATGGGTCGGTTGTTCGGTACTGATGGTGTTCGTGGACTTGCCAATTCGGATCTGACTGCAGATCTTGCATTGAGATTGGCAGTTGCCGCAGCGAGCGTACTGACAGCCGACACCTCGGATGCACGTCCGACCGCCGTGGTCGGTCGCGACCCCCGCGCCAGCGGCGAGATGCTTCAAGCCGCAGTGACGGCCGGGTTGAGTTCGGCAGGCGTCGACGTGCTCGACGTGGGTATTCTTCCCACTCCCGCAGTCGCATACTTGACGGCAAAGCTCGACGCCAGTCTCGGTGTCATGATTTCGGCATCGCATAATCCCATGCCGGACAACGGAATCAAGATCTTTGCAGCCGGTGGACACAAGCTGGACGACTCGGTCGAGGTAGCGATCGAGGATGCACTCGACGGCACCGCGCCACCCGTCCTTCCGACAGGTGCCGGGATCGGCCGAGTCCGTACGGTCGACGACGCAGCTCAGTTGTACCTGGCGCATCTGGCGAGCGCGGCGAGCGAGCCACTCGCCGGACTCACCGTTGTCGTCGACTGCGCCAACGGCGCTGCTTCCGCGCTCGCACCGGTTGCCTACGCCGCAGCGGGTGCTCGCGTCATCGCGATCAGCGCCGATCCCGACGGCCTCAACATCAACGACGGTTGCGGATCGACACACCTGGAGAATCTTCAGAAAGCCGTGGTCGATCACGGGGCTGACTTAGGGCTCGCGCACGACGGCGATGCCGACCGCTGCCTGGCCGTCGACGAGACCGGCGCGGTGGTCGACGGTGACGCGATCATGGCAGTTCTGGCGATCGCGATGAACGAGGCCGGAGAGTTGGTCGAGAACACTCTCGTCGCGACCGTCATGAGCAATCTCGGTTTGCACATTGCGATGCGCGAGGCCGGTATCAACATCGTGACGGCTGCCGTAGGTGACCGCTACGTCTTGGAAGAGCTGCGCGCGGGTGGCTACAGCCTCGGCGGCGAACAGTCAGGCCATGTTGTGTTGCCGGCGTTCGGCACCACCGGCGATGGGATTCTCACCGGTCTCCGGCTGCTCGGACGCATGGCTCGTACGCGTAAGTCGGCATCCGCACTGGCCGCAACGATGACCACCCTCCCGCAGGTACTGATCAACGTAAAGGTCGGGGACAAGGCGACGGTGGCAGCATCGCCGTCGGTACTCGCAGCTGTCGCGGACGCCGAGCGCGTTCTCGGTGACGGTGGTCGAGTGCTCCTGCGCCCGTCCGGGACAGAGCAACTGGTCCGCGTCATGGTCGAGGCCACCGAACTTCCGCTCGCGCAGAAGTTGGCCGACGAGTTGGCTGAGATCGTCGGTTCGGTGTAGTTCTTCGTGACGCGTTCGCTTTTCTGAGAAAGCCTCTACACGTTCGCGTATTTGAGGGAACGTAATTGCGCCCGGCTGCGTCCAAGGAGTCAAAGGCCGCTCGACGTGCGAGTGGTTCCGGTGACACTTGGGGGCGCTCGTGGACGTCGACCGTGCTGGAACAGACGAATTGGCACGCCACGCGGTGTCTGTGGCTCAGGGTCTGCGCGATTCTGCGGAACCGCTCCGGCGTTTGCGATGGGGCGGTGCCGTTTCGGGCCGTGACTACGTCGAGCACGGAGCCGCTTTGGCGTCGGCATTGGCGGTCCTGAATTCTCGTCTGACTGGGCGTGCCGATCTTCTCGATACGCTGGGGCGCCGGCTTTCCTCCTCGGCTCAGGTGATCGCCGAGGTCGACCGTGAGGGTGCGCAGCGGTTGAGGGATTCCGGCGGGTCGGCCTCGTGATACCGAACAGCCATACAGCCAAGGCAGTACCGAACGGCTACTACTCTTTCGAAGATATTCTTGGACTGCGTGATTCACTCGTGCGTCCCGACGAAATTCTGGACGCCGGCGCTCGAGGGCTGCAGTTTTTCGACCGATTTCACGACCTGGCCACTCGGTTGGGGTTCGAAGAACGGGTTCTCACGTCTTACGAGGATTCGTATCGCGCAGAGGCCGGCATCGATTTCGAGCCCCTGGCGCGAGACGTGTCGGACATGGCTGGAGCGGTGGATGGTTCGGTCGCGGAGATCGCGATGCTGACGGTCCTGGCGGAGAATCTTCCTGCGGTGTGGAATGTTTCCGACGTCGACGCGGTCGTAGATCAGGCCTTCGCGGCGCGGCAAGAAGCTCGGTCCGATGCGGATTCGGCGCCATTGTTGATTGTGCTGGCCGATGGGCTCGCACAGACTGTTCGAAGGGCTCTGGCAGACAAGGCATTCAAGGTGGCCAGTCTGGACCGGGCGACCATCGGCGGTCTGGGTGCGGGGGAGATCGACCAGTTGGCCCGCGTCGCTTCCAGCGGTCGAGGCTCGACGCCCTGGCTGGACACAGTTTTTCGCTCGGCGTACCTGGAGGCTCGCGACGAATTCGACAGGGCGTGTGCGCAGTGCGCGAGCGCGGTAGGCGATGCTTTTGATGCCGCGACTGCGTGGGTGACAGACGCGTTCCCGTCGACCTTGCCGGTCTCCGAGACGAACGAATCCGTCACCGCGGCTGCGCCGATCTCTTTCGCGATCGGCGGCAACACGTGGGGCTTCTCGATTGCGCCCGACGGTCGTGGGGTGAGTCTCGATGTCGCCGGCGCCGCCGGGAACTCTGTGTCGGTCACCGTGGAGTTGGACGAAAATGGTTGGCCGAGAATAGTTTTCGATGCCGGTCAGGAGGCGGTCATGCAGGAGACACGCCCGCAAGAAGCGGCCCAGCCCGCGACACACCAGCCTGAAATTTCCCAGCCCGATATTCCCCAGCCCGAGGTGCCGGTTGAAACCACCGCCGAAGCCTCGCCAGCGCCGGACCCGGAGCCGCTTGTCACAGTCCCTGACGAGTCGATCGCGGTCCCCGACGGTGAGTCGGGTGCGGAGTTGGCCGGAGCTGGTCCGCTGTGAGGTCCGTGCACGCGCCGTTCGAAGTGATCCGTCGAACCCTCGATTCTCAACTCGACGACTTCCGTGAGCGCAGAGCGGCCGCGGCGAGCGAGGAATCGCGCCAGGAGCCGCCGTCGCCGCGGTATGAAACGACATCTGCCGAGAACGGCACGGATGGGACAGTGAGAGCCGGCCCGTATCTGCGATCCGCCTCCGAGCCGACGCCGACGAAGCCGAGCCCGCCGCCGGTGGCGAGCACGGACCCCTACTTACGCAACAGTTGGCTGGCCCGCGCGTCGGAGTGAGGGTCGACCGGGAGCAACGGCGCCGTGTGCGGAATCTCGACGTCGGGATCAGCGAAGTCCTTGTACTTCTTGTCACCGGTCAGATGGAACAACAGGAAGCCCGTGAGCAGGCACCGTGTGGCGGACTGTGTCTTGCGCTCGGATCCACCGAGTCCCAGGGCACCGAGGAGTCGTCGGCCTTCGATCAGTCCGGCGTCTTGGCCGTCGTTCACGGTGCGTGCGACGACGGGACCGCCCCACTCCACGCTCAGCGGGCGGGCATTGCTGGTCAAGGAATCGACGTCGTCTTCGCCGGCGAGGATCAATCCGGGCGCTGTGATCTTCGACGCGTAGTTCTCTGCCTTGGGTGCTGTCGGGGCCGGGAACAGTGCGGCTACCGCACCGACATCCCCGCGCTGCGCTGCGGCCAGTACCGCCGCACCCGCGCCCATGCCGTGACCGGCAAAGGCGACCCGATCGGGTTGGACGCTGATCTGGCCGGGGCCGAGTCGGACGCCGACGCAGATGTCGAGCGTCGCCCGAAGATCTGCAGCCAATCCGAGATGTGACGGGACCGGACCGCGTTCGCTGTCGGGCGCCGCTGCGACAATTCCCCAGGAAGCGAGGTGCTGGAGTGTTTGCTCGTACTTGTGTGATCCGACCATCCACCCGTGCGCGAAGGCAACGGCGGGGAGATTGAAACCGGTTTCGGGCGTGTACACGACGCCCGGCTGTCCGGCCAGGGCGAGGTTGCCGCGGAGAACTCGGTGCGGGCCGCGCTTGGACAGCTCACGGGTCAGTGTCTTCAGTTTCGGTGCCACGGGTGAAGACGTTATCCGATGAGCCGCCTCGTGTATGCGGAGCGGACACCGCAACCAGGTGGGGGATGTCTTCGGAACCGCAAAATGCGCCCACCACTGATGTCCAAGTACCCTGAGTCACCATGTGCGGAATCGTGGGATACGTCGGCCACCGCCCAGCTCTGGGCGTTGTGGTGGAGGCTTTGCGACGAATGGAGTATCGCGGGTACGACTCGTCGGGAATCGCGATTCTCGACGGAACCGGTGGGGTCGAGATCGAGCGTAAGGCCGGCAAGTTGGCCAACCTCGAGGCGGAGCTCGGCGAGTACGGTGCGGATCACTTTGTCGGTACGTCCGGTATGGGCCATACCCGTTGGGCGACGCATGGGCGTCCGACGGACCGCAATGCGCACCCGCATCGTGATGCCTCGGGCAAGCTGGCTGTCGTTCACAACGGAATCATCGAGAATTTCGCTCCGCTGCGTGCGGAGCTCGAGGCTGCAGGCGTCGAACTGCAGAGCGACACGGATTCCGAGGTCGCAGTCCACCTCGTAGCCCGGGCGTACGCGCAGGGGCAGACGGCAGGCGATTTCATCGAGAGTGCGCTGTCGGTGGTTCGTCGGTTGGAAGGTGCGTTCACACTCGTCTTCACGCACGCCGATCACGCGGACACGATCGTTGCCGCGCGCCGCTCCACGCCGCTCGTCGTCGGTGTCGGTGAGGGCGAGATGTTCCTCGGCTCCGACGTCGCGGCATTCATCGAGCACACACGCGATGCGGTTGAACTCGGACAGGATCAGGCAGTGGTGATCACTGCCGACAGCTACCGGATCTCCGACTTCGCGGGTAACGAGGCAGAGGGACGCCCGTTCCGCATCGACTGGGATCTCGCGGCCGCCGAAAAGGGTGGTCACGATTACTTCATGCTCAAGGAGATCGAAGAGCAGCCGACCGCTGTCGCAGACACGCTCCTCGGCCACTTCGAAAACGGGAAGATCGTTCTCGACGAGCAGCGGTTGTCGGACCAGGAACTGCGTGATGTCGACAAGGTGTTTGTCGTCGCCTGCGGTAGTGCCTACCACTCCGGTCTGTTGGCGAAATACGCGATCGAGCATTGGACGCGTCTACCTGTCGAGGTCGAACTCGCCAGCGAATTCCGTTACCGCGACCCGGTTCTCGATCGTTCGACGCTTGTTGTCGCGATCTCGCAGTCCGGCGAGACGGCCGACACGCTCGAAGCTGTCAAGCATGCCAAGGATCAGAAGGCGCGGGTTCTCGCGATCTGCAACACCAACGGTGCGCAGATCCCGCGTGAGGCCGACGCCGTCCTCTACACCCGGGCAGGACCGGAAATCGCGGTCGCGTCCACCAAGGCGTTCCTTGCGCAGGTGACCGCGAATTACCTCGTCGGATTGGCATTGGCCCAGGCGCGCGGCACCAAGTACCCGGACGAGGTCGCCCGCGAGTACGCCGACCTCGAAGCGATGCCCGCATTGGTCAGCAAGGTACTCGAGACGGCAGAACCGGTGCGCGCGTTGGCACGCCAGTTCGCGCACGCGTCGACCGTGCTGTTCCTCGGTCGCCACGTCGGCTACCCGGTGGCGCTCGAGGGTGCACTCAAGCTCAAAGAGCTTGCCTACATGCACGCCGAGGGCTTTGCCGCCGGTGAGCTCAAGCACGGCCCGATCGCGCTGATCGAGGAGGGCCTGCCGGTCATCATCGTCATGCCGTCGCCGCAGGGGCGCGCTGTGCTTCACTCGAAGTTGGTGTCGAACATCCAGGAGATCAAGGCACGCGGTGCGACGACGATCGTCATCGCGGAGGAAGGCGACACCGTCGCTGCGGCGCATGCGGATCACCTGATCGAGATTCCGGCGTCACCGACTCTGCTGCAGCCGTTGCTGTCCACGGTTCCGTTGCAGATCTTTGCGGCCGAGGTTGCCGCGGCGCGCGGATACGACGTCGACAAGCCGCGTAACCTGGCGAAATCGGTTACGGTCGAATAGCTTTCGCCCAAAACCCGGGCCCCGCAGTCGAAAGACTGTGGGGCCCGAGTGCGTTACTGCGCCTCAACGACGACGGTTCCGCGCATCTCGGGATGAGGTGTGCAGGTGTAGTCGAAGGTTCCGGGTTCGGTGAACGTGTAGGTGTAGGTTCCCGACTTCTTGAGTGGGCTGCGGAGTTTGCCCTTGGCGTCACCGAGACCGCTGACGTCGTGAGCCATTCCGTTGTCGTCGAACACCCACGTGACCGTCTCGCCGACGTTCACGGTGATGGAAGCGGGGGAGTACGCCATCCCGGAGATTGTGACCACAGGTCCGCTGGCCGTCGTTTCCGGAGCCGGTGGTGTGGAGTCGGTGGTGGAACTGCACCCGACCAAGCCGAGAGCGAGCACGAGTCCCGCGATTGCCGGGCGAAGACGTGATTTCATGGTTCCGAGGGTAGCGACGGCAACTGAAGGGTTCCGACATGCGTGGGTTCTACACAGCCGATCAGGTGCGAGCAGCGGAGGCGCCACTGCTCGACAAGCTGCCGGACGGGGTGCTGATGCGTCGAGCAGCCTACGGTCTCGCGCGAGTCGTTGCGGACGAATTACGTTCGCGCACAGGATCGGTCGCACATCGGTCCGTGACGCTTCTGGTCGGTACCGGCGACAACGGCGGTGACGCCCTGTGGGCCGGTGCGTTGCTCCGCAAACGAGGTGTGAGTGTCCGGGCCGTGCTGCTCGACCCGGCCCGCGCTCATCGGGCGGGCCTCGACGCTCTTCTGAAGGCCGGTGGCCGAGTCGCCGCCGAAGTCGGGTCGCCAGATCTGGTGATCGACGGGATCGTCGGGATTTCCGGGCACGGCGGTCTGCGGCCGAATGCGGCTGAACTTGTCGGCCAGGTGGATGCGCCGATCGTGGCGGTCGATCTGCCGAGCGGCGTCGACGCGAACACCGGCGCAGTGGACGGTCCGTCGGTGAGCGCTGATGTGACGGTCACCTTCGGTGCGCTCAAACCGGTACACGTACTCGCGGCTCCGCTGTGTGGTCGTGTCGAACTCGTGGACATCGGATTGAGCGTCGGCGAACCGGAGTTCGGTTCACTCGATCCGGCCGAGGTCGGCGCGCTGTGGCCGGTACCTGGTCCAGCGGACGACAAGTACTCGCAGGGTGTGGTGGGCATCGTTGCGGGAAGTGAGCAGTATCCGGGCGCGGGCGTGCTCTGTACCGGCGCCGCGGTGACCGCGACCTCCGGTCTGGTCCGCTACGCCGGGCACGGAGCAGCAGAGGTGCTGTCCCGGTTCCCGGAGGTGATCGCCAGTGAGACGTTCGAGGCTGCGGGGCGAGTTCAGGCCTGGGTGATCGGCCCCGGTATGGGTACCGACGATGCCGCTGCGCGACTTCTCGCGTCGGTACTCGCTACCGATGTGCCTGTTGTCGTCGATGCGGACGGACTGACCCTGCTGGCTCAGCGTCCCGAACTTGTCGCAGCACGGGCCGTGCCGACACTTCTGACTCCCCACGCCGGCGAGTTCGCACGATTCACACCCCTCGGCGACGACAGAATCGCAGCCACGCGTGCTCTTGCCGAACGACTCGGAGTCACGGTGCTACTGAAGGGCCGTACGACGGTGATCTCGGATCCGGGCGGTGAGGTCCTGGTCAACGACGCCGGCGGCTCTTGGGCGTCGACGGCAGGCTCGGGTGACATCCTCTCCGGTGTGATCGGCGCGTTGCTGGCTGCGGGTCTGAGCCCTCTCGAAGCCGGGGCCGTCGGCGCGCGGGCCCACGCGTTGGCTGCGAATATCGCCGCAGCGGGCGATCAGAGCGATGTCGCCGGAGCACCGATTTCGGCGTCACCCCTGCTGGGAGGACTGCGCGAGTCGGTGCGTGTGCTCCGCTCTTTTGCCCAGAACTGAGTGTGTTCAAACCCGAACACGTGTCCGATCCTGTGTGGGTGGCAGGATTGTCGCCATGACGCTTGCCCAGGGAAGAGCACCGAAGGAGCCTGCGGAGGGGAAGTCGAGCCAACTCGACATCGCAGTAGGGCCGCAGACGGAGGCAGTCGTCGATCTGGACGCTATCGCGCACAACGTGCGAGTCCTGCGTGAATTTGCCGGGGATGCAGCGTTGATGGCGGTCATCAAGGCGGACGGATACAACCACGGCGCAGTTGCGGTGGCACGGACGGCACTCTCAGCCGGAGCCCGAGAACTTGGCGTCACCACCATCGCCGAGGCATTGGTTCTTCGCGAGGCAGGCATCACCGCTCCCGTCCTGGCCTGGTTGCACGGCGTCGATGCCGATTTCGCGTCGGCGATCCGCTCCGACGTCGAGATCGGGGTCTCCTCGCCGCGACACCTGGCTGCGGTGGTCGACGCGGCACGAGTTCTGGGACTACCGGCGACGGTGACGCTCAAGGTGGACACCGGTCTCAATCGCAACGGCGTATCGAGAACCGAGTGGCCGCAGATGCTCGACGACCTCGCCGCTGCCCGGGACGAGGGCACGATCCGGCTACGCGGAGTGTTCTCGCACCTCGCGCACTCCGACGAGCCACATCACGACGTCATCGACATGCAGAAGCAACGCCTGATCGACGCGGTTGCCGACGTCCGTGCCCACGGATTCGACCCCGAAGTTGTTCATCTTTCCAACTCGGCAGCGACGGTTACCCGCCCTGACCTGCGATTTGACATGGTTCGACCCGGAATAGCGATATATGGATTGTCTCCGGTGCCCGAACTCGGAGATTTCGGTTTACGACCGGCGATGACGCTGCGAGCGAAGGTGATTCTGGTGAAGAAGGTGGCCGCCGGAGAGGGCGTCTCCTACGGGCATCAGTGGGTCGCACCGCACGACACCACTCTTGCGCTGCTACCCGTCGGCTATGCCGACGGTTTGTCTCGTTCGCTGAGCGGCAAGTTCGAAGTGCAGTTGGGCGGTAAGCGTCGCCAGGCAGTCGGGCGTATCTGCATGGACCAGGTGTTGGTGGACCTGGGGCCGGACGGCGACGGAGTTCGCGAAGGCGACACCGCGATCTTCTTCGGCAACGGCGATCACGGCGAACCCAACGCGCAGGCCTGGGCCGACGTACTCGACACCATTCACTACGAGGTCGTGACCGGAATACGTGGACGCACTGTGCGTACGTACATCGGGGGAGAGACGTCATGAAGACTGCAGGAAAGATGAGCATTCTCGGTGGCCTGCTCAGCGCTGTGGCGCTCGGGTCGATGGCCGGCGTGAACGCATTCAAGACCGCGACGCGTCCGGGCCGGGAAATCTACGCCGACGAGGACTTCGACCTCATGACGCGCGACCGCAAGAGCACTGTGCGCACTGAGGACGGCGTCGAGCTGGCAGTTCGCGAAGTGGGACCGGACGACGCTCCGCTGACAGTCGTTTTCGTGCACGGATATTGCCTGAGTGCGCTGTCCTGGCATTTCCAGCGCCGCCAGCTCGAAGAGCGATGGGGCAACAAGGTTCGCATGGTGTTCTACGACCAGCGCGGACACGGAGATTCGGGTATGCCACGCTCGAAGAGTTGTACGGTTTCGCAGCTCGGCCGCGACCTCGCGACCGTCGTCGAGGCCAAGGTACCCAAGGGCCCGATAGTTCTCGTCGGTCACTCGATGGGCGGTATGACGGTACTCGCGCTCGCCGGTCAGCGACCCGAATGGTTCGAGGGCCGAGTCATCGGCGTCGGGCTGGTCGCGACGACGGCGGCAGGTCTGGCCGAGACCGGTCTGACCCGCAATCTGCAGAACCCGATCATCGACGGATTCCGGTTGGCAGTGCGCACCTCACCGGGAGTGGTTCAGCACGCCCGGGGCGCTGCGCGAGTATTGATCACGCCGATCCTGCGCGCGGCGTCGTACGGCACCGATGTGAGCCCGCGGCTGCATGAACTCTCGGACGGCATGCTCGATCGGACCTCGGTCGTGACCATCGTGAATTTCCTGCGGACGTTGGAACTGCACGACGAGTCCGCGTCCCTCGAGGTCCTCGCGCACACACCAGCAGTGGTGATCTGCGGCGATCAAGACATGATGATTCCGTTCATCAGTTCCAAGCGTCTCGCTGCCGATCTCCCCGAATCCGAACTCGTGCGAGTTCACGGGGCCGGCCATCTGGTGCAGCTCGAGTTCCCGGCGATCGTCACCGACGCAATCGACAAGCTGGTGCAGCGTGCGCAGGTCGAAGAGCGGTCCGATGTCGGCTGAGAACTTCACCGGACTTCCCGAATCCGGACAGATCACGTTGGAAACGGCCGAGGACACCGAGGCTTTCGGCCGACGATTGGCGGCGGGGCTTGTTGCCGGCGACCTGGTAGTGCTCGACGGACCGCTCGGGGCAGGCAAGACGGCGTTGACTCGCGGAATCGGAGCAGGCCTCGGCGTGCAGGGCCGGGTGACGTCCCCCACGTTTGTCATCGCCCGTGAGCATCGACCGGGCACCCGTCCCGGCGGCGGCGATCCCGTCGGCATGATTCACGTCGATGCATACCGACTGGGCGACAGCGGACCGCACGCACTCGACGAACTCGATGCTCTCGACCTCGACACAGACCTCACCGACGCAGTGGTGGTGGTCGAATGGGGTGGCGATGTCGTGGAAAGGCTCGTCGAGCGGCACCTGCGAGTGCAGTTACATCGGGAACCCGAATCGGATGTGAGGACTGCGAGTTGGTCCTGGACGTAGTGAAACGGCGTCTCGTTTCACAGTCGTCGTGACCATCCCGGGCCGGAAGTAGTTCTTCACGTGCGAGTACCCTGAGAAATCGTGCTTGTTCTCGCAATTGACACCTCCACTCCGGCAGTCACTGCCGGAGTCGTCTCCCTGTCGGCTTCGTCACCGGACACAGAGTCACCGGACACAGAGTCACACGGCACAGTGGAGACGCTTGCCGTGCGTGTCACGGTCAATCCTCGTGCGCACGCCGAGGTCTTGACTCCTCACGTCCTCGAATGCCTCGCCGAGGCAGGGCTCACGCCGGCAGAGTTGAACGCCGTCGTAGTGGGTGTCGGGCCGGGGCCGTACACAGGTTTGCGTGTCGGCATGGCGACCGGCGCTGCCTTCGGTGATGCTCTCGGTGTTCCGGTGTACGGCGTCTGCAGCCTCGACGCCATCGCGGCTGCGGTACCGACCACGGAGAGCTTGCTCGTCGTGACCGACGCGAGGCGTCGGGAGATCTATTGGGCGCGCTACGACGGCGGTGCGCGCGTCGAAGGACCGGCTGTGAATTCCGCCGGCGACGTTGATCCTTCGCCTTCGACGCTGATTGCCGGATCCGCTTCGCACGTGGACTTCTTCGATCTTCCCGTCGAACCGGCTGAGACACCCTCACCGGCCGGGTTGGTCACAGTCGCTGCTCGCGAGATTCTGGCCGGCTCGGTTCCTGCCCCGCTCGAGCCGCTGTACCTCCGACGCCCGGATGCGAAGACCCTCGCAGAACGTGGCAAGTGAGACAGAGCCGGTGAAGTGACAGAGCAGATGAAGTACAGCATCGAGCCGATGAATGTCGATGACGCCGAACGGTGCGCCGAGTTGGAACGCGCCTTGTTCTCGGGCGACGGGCCATGGAGCGCGCAAGCCTTCGTCTCGGAACTTGCGGGCGCACATAATCATTACTTCGTTGCCAGAGAACCCGACGGTCATGTCCTCGGCTACGCCGGAGTCGCCCTGTTGGGGGCGTCGCCGAACATGGAGGCCGAGGTGCACACCATCGGCACGGATCCTTCTGCTCAGCGGGTGGGAATCGGCAGCGCGTTGCTCGATGCGCTTCTGACACTGGCGGATTCACGGCAGTGCCCGGTGTTCCTGGAAGTGCGTACCGACAACGAACCTGCGATCGCGCTGTACCGGCGTGAAGGATTCGAGATCGTCGGAACGCGAAAGAAGTACTACCAGCCCAGTGGGGCAGATGCGTACACGATGCGACGGCCCGCCGTGCTCGGTGTCCGCGAAACTGAGGAGCAGCAAGCATGATCGTCATGGGTGTCGAAAGCTCTTGCGACGAAACAGGAGTCGGTATCGTTCGCTGGAACGGCGACGGAACCTGCGACCTGTTGGCCGACGAGGTGGCGTCGAGCGTGGATCAGCACGCCAGGTACGGCGGAGTGGTTCCCGAAGTAGCCTCGCGGGCTCATCTCGAAGCGATAGTGCCGACGATGCGACGCGCCCTTGCCGTCGCCGGTATCGAGAAGCCCGACGCACTTGCCGTCACTATCGGACCTGGCCTGGCCGGCGCGCTGCTGGTCGGTGTTGCCGCCGCGAAAGCTTATGCGGCAGCATGGAACATCCCGTTCTATGCGGTCAATCACCTCGGTGGTCACGTCTCCGTGGACACTCTCGAGCACGGTCCGTTGCCCTCGTGCGTCGCATTGCTCGTCTCCGGTGGTCACACGCACCTGCTTCACGTCGAAGATCTGGGTAAGCCCATTGTCGAACTGGGCACGACTGTCGACGACGCCGCCGGCGAGGCTTTCGACAAGGTGGCCAGACTGCTCGGACTCGGATTCCCCGGCGGACCGGCACTCGATGCTGCTGCGCAAGAGGGAGATCGGAACGCAATCGCCTTTCCTCGTGGCATGACCGGCCCGCGCGATTCGCGGCACGACTTCTCGTTCTCGGGACTGAAGACGTCGGTCGCTCGCTATGTCGAATCGAAAGAGCGCGCAGGCGAGTCCTTTTCGATCCCGGACATCGCTGCCTCGTTTCAGGAAGCGGTTGCCGACGTACTGACAATGAAGGCAGTGCGTGCAGCCAAGGATGTCGGAGTCGACACGTTGGTTCTCGGCGGCGGTGCCACGGCCAATTCACGTATCCGCTCACTCGCCGAGCAGCGTTGCGCCGAATCCGGAATCACGTTGCGAATTCCGAAACCTCGACTCTGCACGGACAACGGCGTCATGATTGCTTCGTTGGCCGCCCACCTCATCGGGAACGGCGCAGGCCCTTCGGAACTGAGTGTTGCGACCGACCCGGGGTTGTCGGTCTCGGTCAGCCAGGTGATGCGCTGAGATTCAGGCTGCGCTGAGAATCAACCGACTGGGGCCGGTTCCCGATCCGGTGTGGTCGCGGCACCGGGTTCGGGCGTCGAGATGTTCGGTTCACCGGGCTTTGTCGTCGGATCACTACCACCGGGGGTCGTGATTTCTGTTTCGGTGGAACCGGATCCGGGATTTTCCGGTGTGGTCGGGTTTTCGCCGCCGCTCTCGCCTGGGCCGATACCGCCGCCCGGGTTTCCCTCGGTCGGATCGATCGGTGGCGTCGCCTCCGTGTCCGGGAGCGTCGGCCACCATGCCGGCGGATCGGGCAGTGTGATTCCGGGGATGGTCGGCCAACTCGGAGTGGTCGGTGTCGTGGTTGGCGGCGTGGTGGACGGCGTCGTCGTCGAGGTGTCCGGTATCGGCGCCGGTGGAAGTGTGTACTGATGCGTTGTGTACGTGTGCGTGTCGTACGGCTGTGAATCGAACGGCGTTGTGGGATACCCGTACTGCGGGTACGTGCTACCCGCTACCGACGGTAGGGGATCATGAGACGGGATGATGGTCGAACCGGTGCTCAGCGTCGCTTCGGGGCTCACCGTCGTCGTGGTCGAACCGGTTCCGACGGGCGAGACGGCGGTGTCATCGGTCGGCACCAATTCCTTTGCGCCGTAACCCAGTACAAGTCCGCCGACGACGAGCGCGCCGATCAGAGCGCCCGAGACCTTGGCTGTGGATCCAGAGCGCTGTGCAGTTCCGGAGCCCAGCAAGGGGAAACGGATTGCGGTGATCGAATCGGCAAGGAGCGCAGCACCTTTGGTTGCCGCAGTCTCGGGCTCGTCGATCTCGACCAGGGGGAGGTCGACGGCAGCGGCGACAGCGGACCGCACGGCTGGAATGTGTGCGCCACCGCCGATGAGTACGACGGCACCGACGGGCCGCGGCGAGCTGTTCACGACTTCACGGATGAAGGCGACGGCGCGCTCGATGTCCGGGGCGATGATGGCCTCGAACTCGTCGCGCGAGATCGACATCGCATCGACGGGAAGGTCGATGGTGACCTTGGCGGCCGTGGACAGTTGTTCCTTCGCGACGTGGCACCGGGCGGCAAGTAGTTCCGCGTCGGTGTAGCGGCGCAGGTGCCCTGCGGCCTTCTCCGTGACGAACTCGACGAGAGCCCGGTCGATTCCGGCCCCCGCGAGGGCGTCGATACGGTCGGAATGCAGAACTTCACCGGTGTGGTCGACGACGGACACTGTCAGGCCCTGATCTCCGACGTCCACCTGAGCTGTCGTGTCGTACCGCTCTGTTTTCCCGGTCTCGGCAAGGTAGGCGTGTACGGCGGCAGGTTCGGGGATGGCACGGACCTGCTTCGGCGAGCGGGAGAGCGAAGACCTGATGCTCGCGAGTTGGTCGTCCGTGCGATAGCTGACACCGATCGAGCGCGGCGCCGCAGATCCGTCCGTTACCTGCGTCGTCATCAGCTTGATGGAAGCGCGAACGAGGTCGCCGACGTTGGAATTGGCCTGATCGGCCGAGACGAATCGGGTCTCGGCAGGCACGGCACCTGGCGCGTTTGTGCTGGTATCGGTGTCGACGAGGGCTGAATAGACACCGGAAGATCCAGTGGAAATTCCCAGTGAACAACTCATCGCGCACCTCCTCACAGTCAATACCGGTCAATGTTCAATCGACCGCCGTTATATGAACGTTACAGAAGGTTCGTGAGGATTGCTCAGTGCTTTTCGTCTCCGTGATGCTCATTTCGGACCGAAAGGGTGGTTTTACCTGGGAAATTGTCGATCATTGATTCATGCAGAAAAAAGGCGATTCTCCCCACATCGATCGGGAACGGCGACGCGCGCTGATCCGTGGCGCCGTTCTTCGACCCACGCTGACGGTGATCGCCTTCGGATGCGCATATTTCTTCCTGCCGTGGATCGACGTTCACACGGCGGGTGCGATCTCTCTCTTGATCGGTGGCGGCGCCGCGGTGCTTGCCGTGACCACCTGGCAGGTGTGGCGAATTCTGCGTTCCGATGTGCCGTCTCTGCAGGCGGTCGAAGCAGTGGCGGTGGTGATGCCGACGTACTTGTTGTTGGTGTCCATCACCTATTTTTCGGTCGAGCATGCAAGCCCCGGCAGTTTCACCGAACCGCTGTCACGGATGGCGGCGCTGTACTTTTCGCTGTCCGTCTTCTCGACCGTCGGTTTCGGCGACATCGCTGCGCAGACCGATTTGGCCCGTGGGCTTGTGAGCCTTCAGATCGTCTGCAATCTCGTGTTGATCGGATTCGGAGTTCGATTCGTCGTTGCCGCAGTGTCGTGGGCGAAAGCGCACCGCTCGAGTTCGAGCGGACCTGAAATCGCCTAGGACACTGCGGCAATCGGGATCATCGTTCGGTGTGCACCAACAATTCGACGTTCTGGTCGACGCCGGTACCGGTCAATTTCGGGTCGCGGTGGATGTCGTTGAACGACAGTTCCCGATACAGCGAGGCGAGTCCGGCTGCCGACTGGTCGCTGTAGTCGACGGAATTGGGGCTCTCCGCCTCGAAGAGCGTCGCGAGCAACGACACCGTTCCGTCGTGGTTGTCCGCGATCTCGATGATGCGCCCGAGCTGCGGGTAGTCGATGTGAGAGGCGGTGTTGATCTCCCAGAAGCCCTGCTCGGGGGTCGCGCCGGGCCACGGGGTGATCTTGTTCTCGTGAGTGTGTCCGTTGACCCAGGCGAGCACGTTCGGGAAACGGTGTAGCAAGTCGAGAAGCTGTGAACCGCGGAAGCGCGGCTCGAGGATGTTCTCGGGATCGGGAATGAGATTGTCCATCGTGTCGCTCGTGTGGTGACTGAACAGTACGAAGTAGGTGTCACTACGCGACTCGGTGACACGAGAGCCCGCTGCGTCGTAGTAGGTGCTGCTGCCGGCGCGCAGGGTGTTCTCGATCCACTGGAACTGAGCGGCGCCCAACGAACCGTCGACGAAGCCCGCCCGGTTGGTGGAGTCCATGCTGATGCCGACAACGCCCGGTGCGATCTCGAACGAGTAGTAGCCGATACCCGTTTCGCCGGCGTCGGGGGCGAAACCGTGCCCGACGGGGCCGGGGCCTGTATGTGCGGGATCAAGATGTGCGGCGATGAACTGCCGAGGTGTGAACGGCGCGCGAGACGGGTCGGGGGTGACCTGGCGCGGCGGCGTCGTGAAGGCGGACAGGATTCCGGGAATCGCACTGGGATCGAACTTGGTGGCGATGTCGATCTGCTTGGCCTGCTCGGGTGAGCCCGGCACCTCGAATTTGAGAGATCCCGTGTACATCGCCTCGAGCGGCGGGATGCCGCTGGGCACCGTGCCGGACACCGAATCGTCGTGATTGCCGAACACGCAATACCAAGGGGTGTTCAGGCCGGGGCTCGACACGGGAGTGAAAGCGGCACCGAAGAAATCGGGGATCTCGGGGAAACCGGCCTTCTTGTACATGTCGAGCATCGGTGACTCAGGGTTCCAGTACAGATCCGCGCCCGAGTTCTGCACACCCTCGTAGCGATCCTTGGCGCCGGTGTTAGCAACGACGGTTCCGCCGTTGAGGGAGGTGAGGAACCAGTCGAGTTCGGCGAATTCCTTGTTGTCCGTGTTGTCGCCGGTGGTGACAACGGCATCGAAGGGTCGCGACGTGTGTGGGCCACTGCCGATCGAATTGACTCGTCGGACAAGTGAAATCAGCCCGTGCGCCGTCAGGGTCTCCTGTGGGCGGAACGCCGAGCCGGTGATCTGGTGGACGTACTCGAATCGCATGGGGGACTGGGCGTCGACGATGTGGACGTCGGTCAGCTGCACGAGCGAGGCGAGTGCGGTGCGGCGATCCTCGCGTCCTGACTTCGGCTCGGCCAACTCGCTGCGCACGATGTTCGCCCAACCCGGCCCGGCGGTGAGCTTGGTGTAGCCGCTGCTGCTGACGGGGGTGGACACGGACTCGAGAGTGGTGCCAGGACCTGACGTCGGAATGGTCGACGCGCCTGCATATTGCAGGCCCCACGGCTTGCCAAGGCTGACCGCGCCGACGGCGCCGAGTCCGGCGAAGGTCAGAAAACTACGGCGATTGATGTTCGTCACGAAGTGAACAATAGGTGAACGTGGTGGACGGTTGTCCTGTTTCGCTCTGGACGAAGAGAAAAATGCGCCCAGTCCTTGAGGGTTGGCACTCTCACGTATAGAGTGCCAATTGGCGCTGATCGAGTTCCGGCACCCGCGACGACGGGACTGCAGTGACGCGCCGTAAACGGCATACCCAAACAGCTGTCCGAGGATCGCCTCGGACGCACATACCCCAAAGTGGAGGGCTCATCGTGGCGAGCGTCAACATCAAGCCGCTCGAGGACAAGATCCTCGTCCAGGCCAACGAGGCTGAAACGACGACGGCTTCCGGCCTGGTCATTCCTGACACAGCCAAGGAAAAGCCCCAGGAGGGCACCGTCGTTGCAGTCGGCGAAGGCCGCGTCAACGAGCAGGGCAACCGCATCCCGGTCGACGTCAAGGAGGGTGACACGGTCATCTACTCCAAGTACGGCGGAACCGAGATCAAGTACGCCGGCCAGGAATACCTGATCCTGTCGGCACGCGACGTGCTGGCTGTCGTCTCCAAGTAAGACACACGTGATCCGCCCCGGAGTCCACACAGGATCCCGGGGCGGAATGCGTTCACGCCCCGAAGATTCAGGAGCTGACAGAACAGATGTCCAAGCAAATTGCGTTCAACGAGACCGCACGCCGCGCTCTCGAAGCCGGAGTCGACAAGCTTGCCGACGCCGTCAAGGTGACCTTGGGCCCGCGTGGACGCCACGTCGTGCTCGCCAAGGCATTCGGCGGCCCCACCGTCACCAACGACGGTGTGAGCATCGCCCGTGAGATCGAGCTCGAAGATCCCTTCGAGAACCTCGGCGCGCAGCTCGTCAAGAGCGTCGCCACCAAGACCAACGATGTTGCCGGCGACGGCACCACCACCGCGACCGTCCTGGCCCAGGCCATCGTCCGCGGCGGACTCAAGAACATCGCAGCGGGCGCGAACCCGATGGCGCTCGGCGTCGGCATCAACGCCGCAGCCGACAAGGTCGTCGAGGAACTGCTCGCCGCAGCCACCCCCGTCGAGGGCGAGAAGTCGATCGCTCAGGTCGCCACCGTCTCCTCACGTGACGAAGAAATCGGCAAGCTCGTCGGCGAGGCACTCACCCGTGTCGGAACCGACGGCGTCGTGACGGTCGAGGAATCCTCCACCGTTGCAACCGAACTCGTTGTCACCGAAGGCGTTCAGTTCGACAAGGGCTACCTCTCGCCTTACTTCGTCACCGACATCGATGCGCAGAAGGCCGTCTACGAAGACGCGCTGATCCTGCTCTTCCGCGAGAAGATCAGCTCACTTCCCGATTTCCTGCCGCTGCTCGAGAAGGTTGCCGAATCCGGCAAGCCGCTCTTGATCATCGCCGAGGACATCGAGGGTGAAGTTCTCTCCACTCTGGTGGTCAACTCCATCCGCAAGACCATCAAGGCCGTCGCCGTCAAGGCGCCGTTCTTCGGTGATCGTCGCAAGGCATTCCTCGACGACCTCGCAGTCGTCACGGCAGGCACGGTCATCAACACCGACGTCGGTCTCTCCCTCAAGGAAGCCGGCCTCGAATTGCTCGGTAGCGCTCGCCGCGTTGTCGTCACCAAGGACGAGACGGTCATCGTCGACGGTGCAGGCACCGCTGACGACATCGCGACCCGCGTCGCGCAGCTGCGTCGCGAGATCGAGAACACCGATTCGGATTGGGACCGCGAGAAGCTCGAAGAGCGTCTGGCGAAGCTGTCCGGCGGCGTGGCAGTCATCAAGGTCGGCGCAGCCACCGAAACCGATCTGAAGGAACGCAAGTTCCGCGTCGAGGATGCGGTCAACGCAGCCAAGGCAGCAGTTGCCGAGGGCATCGTCCCCGGTGGCGGATCGGCCCTCGTACAGGCCGGTACGGCACTGATCGGGAACCTCGGACTGTCGGGCGACGAGGCCACCGGCGTAGCCGTGGTCCGTGAAGCCCTCAACGCACCGTTGTTCTGGATCTCCAGCAACGCAGGCATCGACGGTTCCGTCGTTGTCAGCAAGGTCGCCGAGATGACCAAGGGCGAAGGCTTCAACGCCGCCACCCTGACTTACGGCAACCTGCTTGCCGACGGCGTCGTCGACCCGGTCAAGGTCACCCGTTCGGCAGTGGTCAATGCCGCTTCCGTCGCGCGGATGATCCTCACCACCGAGAGTGCCGTCGTCGAGAAGCCGACTGAGGAAGTTGCCGACACCGGACACGGTCACAGCCACTGACTCGCTGCTCGTAGTTTCGACGAAGAAGAGATCCCCCACCGGAATCCGGTGGGGGATCTCTTCTTTCGTCCGGTGATCAGATGAGCGGGATCGTCGCGAACGGCTCGCTGGTCGGCTGCTGCGATCCGCCGGGAGGTTCGACCGTGAACGCCAACTTCGTGTTCGGGCCGATGCCGTCGAGCACCACCTGGGTGGTGGGTTTGACGTCGCCCGGAGCCATCGTCCCCATCGGGATCATCGTGGTGCTGTCGGTATCGCCCGGCACCAGCCACATCTGGTAGACGGTATCCGGACTCGGGGGAGTCACATCGTTCATCACGAGAACTGCCGCGTCTTCGGAGGGGGAGAACAGCGTCGTGGCACTACCGCCGCCCGGGATCTCACGCGTGGTGGCATGAACGTCGGGTGCTGCCATGATCTCGGATGCGGCGTTCTGCGGCGGTGTGTTGTCGGACAGCGTGCGTCCGATTCCGATGCCGCCGACCAGGATTGCGACTGCGGCGGCCGCGGCAAGCGCCATGGTCCACGGGCGTCGACGGTTACGACGCTCGGCCAGCGAGATCGGGGCGTCGGCAGCAGCGGTCTGTTCCGAGATCGAGGCGAGGACGCTGCTGCGCAGTGACGGCGGGGGCTCGACAGCATCGACAACGGTCATCGCAGCCATGGTTTCGGCGGTGAGTCGGACCTGGGCGTCGAATTCGGCTCGGGTCGCGTAGTCCGAAGCGGCGAGTCGTCTGTCGACCTCACGGCGCTCGTCGAGGTCCAACGCATCGATCGCGTAGGCGTACGCGTAGTCGATCAGTTCTTCGTCCATCTCACATCACCCCCAAACATCCACGTAGGCGCAGTAGTCCGTCGCGAATTCGCGACTTGATCGTGGGAATCGCCACGCCGAGATCTTCGGCCACCTCGCGGTACGTTCGGCCGCCGTAGTAGGCGAGAGTCACCGATTGGCGCTGAGTGTCCGTCAGCGTTTCGAGACAGTCGGTGACAGCACGATGCTCGTCTCTTCGTGTCACTTCATCGCTGACGACGTCGAACTCGGGAGTCGCATTGGTGGTGTCGTAGAGAGCCTGTCGATCCGAACTCGACTGTTCGGAGCGGACGCGGTCCACCGCGCGGCGGTGAGCGAGCGTCAGGAGCCAGGAGAGTGCGGACCCCTTGGCCGGATCGAAACTGTCGGCCGATTTCCAGGCTTGGAGGTAGACCTCTTGGACAGCTTCCTCGGAGAAGCCTGGATCACGGAGTACACGCAGAACCATGCCGTAGACGCGGGAGCTGGTTCGGTCGTAGAACTCGGCAAAGGCGCTCTGGTCGCCGCCGGCAACGTTCGCGAGGATCACTGCCAGCTCGCGTGACTCCGCGATTCGCGCGGTGCGGGCCGCAGAATTGTCCGTCGGGCATGCGTCGGCCGCATCCGACGCATGGTCTGGCTCGCTCACGAAGAGTTGTCTCGCTTCATCGCGTACAACCGTAGCGTGCATGTCCGGTTCTTTTCTCTCGGCCCGCCGTTGGCCGCTGTGCGCCTTTATTAACCGCGGGGGGTTAACAAAGGCGCACAGCAGGTGGGGACTACTGCGGCATCAGCACCGAATCGATGAGGTAGACGGTGGCGTTTGCGGTCTTGACTCCACCGCAGACGACGGTTGCGTCGTTGACCTTGATGTTGTCACCGGATCCCGTGACGGTGACCGTTCCGCCCTCGGCGGTGGGGTGCGTTCCGTCGATCGCGTCAGGGGCGATCTGGCCGGGAACCACGTGGTAGGTGAGGATCTTGGTCAGCGTGGCGCTGTCCGTCTTGAGGCTGTCGATCGTGGCGGGGTCGATCTTGGCGAATGCCGAGTCGATCGGTGCGAAGACGGTGAACTCGCCACCGTTGAGAGTGTCGACCAGGTTGACGTCCGGGTTGAGCTGGCCGGAGACTGCCGCGGTCAAGGTGGTGAGCAACGGATTGTTGGATGCCGCTGTGGCAACCGGGTCCTGGGCCATTCCGCTGACCGATCCGGCGCCGCTCGGCACTGCAGCTGCGTAGTCGGCACAACCTGCACCGACCAGATCAGAAGCGGGCTCTGCCATCGCGCTGCTGGGAGACATGCTCGATCCCATGGGCGAAGACGTCATGGCGGCGCTCGAGGTGTCGGTCGACGAATCGTTGTCGTCGGAGGAGCAACCGACGACGCCGAAGACGGCGAAAGAGGCTGCTGCGGTGACTGCCAGAACTCGAGTAGAGGTGTTCATGGGTCTGCCTTCCTGAAGGGATGTGCTGAGGTGCACTGTCAGAAGGCATTCGGAGTCGGTTGTCGACAGGATGGGTCGGTGTCGGAAATTCTTTTCACGAACTGATGTGGGCATGCAAAAGCCCCCGAAAACTCTCGGGGGCCTTGTGCTCTCGACCTGCGCGTATCAGGACGCTATGCGAGTGGTGCGACGGTGGCGTGCGTGTAGTTCACGTTCGGTTTCCGACATTCCGCCCCAGATGCCGTACGGCTCGGCGACGGTCAGCGCGTGGCTGCGGCACTGCATCAGTACCGGGCACTGACGGCACATTTCTTTTGCGCGGGTTTCGCGCTGGGCACGTGCTCTACCGCGTTCGCCATCGGGATGGAAGAACATCGAGGAGTCGACTCCGCGGCACAGACCGTGCATCTGCCAGTCCCAGATGTCTGCGTTGGGACCTGGAAGGTGATTCGGTGCAGGCATGTTGACTCCTTACTGCAAGCTCGCGTTGATCAACGAGCGGACCAAGTTGCCCGGAGGTTATCCGGGCCTTCTGAATCGTTCACGCTTGCTAACCGTAAGGGTGCTGAGTAAATCGCGTCAATAGGCTCGTTCAGTGGTGATCGGCATATATCGAAATGCGAGAGTTAACGAAGTATATATTTACATTTCGGTTCCTTCGTGCGTTGTGCTGCGCCGATGTCGGAATCGGGCCGATCGATGGGCTGACCGAGAAACCTGGCTGCTCGAGATGCGAAACCCACAGATCAGGGATATGTTTGCTGCTGATCGCCCGGCGAAATCACTCCGTCGTTCAGCTCGGTTTGCGTCATTTGTCCGATATTGAGCGAACGAGGTTTCGCTCCATTTCGGGACTTAGTGCCCAAGTTTCAACTAGGACATCTGTCCAATAAGTAATGCGCAGTTAACGTCACGGATATATGCCCGTTAAATATCATTACGAGTACATTTGGCAAATCTCAGTTGAATATCTGATTAACTCCGACAAACTTGCCTTTTGGTGTTTCCGTGCCACTTATGGCATCGGTCAGGCGCTTGACTGCTGGTGCTGCTGCGATGATCTACCTGTGTCGACACCTGAGCGCCCTGAGACAGCTGTACGATCCAAAACCCTCGAGTCCGCCGCGTTCGGCGCGAATCCGGACCTCGACCGGTTCCCGGCGCCCGGCTCCACCCGGGATTGTTGGACAACGGCAGTAGTTCTGGGTGGTCAGGGGCACTACGCCGGAGCGCGGGCGGCCTTGGATGTCCTGGACCGGCGCACGTCGGGGTTCTCGACGCATTCGGATCGAGTCCTTGCCTCTCTGTCTGCCAGCACAAGAGCGTCGTTTCTTCGTCAAAGCGGACGCCATGCGCTCGCGGCCACGTGGGACGGGCGTGCATTGGCGATAGTCGACGGCCTGCCCGTCAACGCGGAGGCTGCCTGTGATGCGCTGACCGGTCTGGCCGCGGACGCCCTCGGCTGTGGCCGGCTCCCGCTCGGCTGGCGGCTGCTGGGGGAGTGTCGTCGTCGTCTCGACGACGACGGTGCTCTGGTTGTCGACGGTGGGCTGTGGCGGCAGGAAATTCGGATCGAATGGGTCTCGGCGGAACTGGCGCTGGCGGGAGGTGACTTCACGCGCGCCGGCAGACACGCAGAACGCGCCGTCGAATTGTCAGGGGAATCGGAGTCCGTCCGGCACCGCGTGAAGTCGGGTCTCCTGCGCAGCGCCGCTCTGACCGGAACAGACCCGAGCGCTGCCGTGGAGTCGGCAGTGGATGTGCTCGCACAGTGTCAGCAGTACGGTCTGCTGCCCCTGGCCTGGGCGTCGTCGATGTTGATCGAGGGTGTGAGCGGCGGGAGGACCTCGCCGAGTGCCCGTGAGATCGGCGATCTGATTGCGATGCGAGGTGGATCACTCCTCCCTTTGTCGTAGCCGCTTCGCCGAAAGTGTCCGGAGAACATTCCAGACAGGGGTGATTCGATATCGCGACTGCTGGGCGGGCATGCGGAGACCAGCCGGTCCGGATGGTTACTCTTAGAGGGTTCCGCTGAGAGCGGGAGCACACCCGCTCGGGAGGTGCCACTGTAACGCCAGGATTTTCGCTGACGATGACAAATACGAGCGATGAGTTGGACACCGCGGTCGCCGCTGCTGCGCAGGGCGACCGTACAGCTCTAGCTTTGGTTCTGGAGAACATCCGACCGATGGTGGTGCGCTACTGCCGCGGTCGAGTGGGTGCGGCCGAGCGAGGACACCTGTCCGCTGACGACGTCGCACAGGAAGTGTGTCTGGCCGTGATGACCGCGCTGCCGCGTTATCAAGACCAGGGACGCCCGTTCATGGCCTTTGTGTACGGAATTGCGGCACACAAGGTTGCGGACGCACATCGAAGCTCCGCCCGTAACAAGTCGGAGCCCGTTTCCGAAGTACCGGATGTAATAGCACTGGATGATGGTCCCGAACAGCGAGCACTCGATTCGGAATCCAGCAGACAGATGCACGAACTGCTCGGCACACTTCCGGAGAAGCATCGAGAAATCTTGATACTTCGCCTGGTGGTCGGGATGTCGGCCGAAGAAACGGCCGTCGCCGTCGGTAGTACCGCCGGAGCTGTACGAGTCGCTCAGCACAGGGCGATCGCGAAACTGAAAAAAGAAGTAACGAAAGCAGGTGAGAGCTTTGGCTAGAGACGAGGAGCGTGACGCTTCGAATCTCGGTGATCTCGCCGACGACGGTACGCCAGTGGATTTGGCTGCGGTTCGGCGTGACGATGCGCTGATCGAATCCATTTCGAGTGGTGGACCGGTAGCAACCGATAGCACCGAACAGTACGAACTTGCGTTGATTCTCTCGCAATGGCGTGACGATGTCGTTGCGACTCCGATGCCCGAGGGTCCGTTGTTGGACGATGTCATCGCTGCAATCACAGCGACGCCGTCCGGCTTCTCCGATCGTCAGCGTTCACGTTCCCGTTCCCGCTTGCGTGTGGTCCGCCCGATTGCCGCCGCCGCAGCTGTGGCAGCAGTGGTCTTCGGTGGCGCCACGGCAATGGCGTACGACGCCCAGCCCGGCGATGCTCTCTGGGGCGTCAAGCAGGTCGTCTTCACCGACGAGGCAAACTCGACGGTGGCGAAAATCGACACGACCTCCGAGCTGGAGAAGGCCGAGCGCCTGTTGGCTGCTGGGGACATTCCCGCGGCAAAGATGGTGTTGGACAACGCAGCTCACCGTGCCGATGCGGTCAAGGACTCGCAGGACAAGACGGATCTCGTCGAGCGCTGGGGCAAGTTGATGACGCAGGTCCAAGAGACCACGTCACCCGCCGTACCGCCGTTGACGACCGATCAGCAATCCGCTTCGTCCGGCGCAGCCGCGACAAGTGCCGGAATTACGCCCAGTTCTCTCTCACCGCTCGATCTCCGGTCGCCCGACGGCGAGACCACAACGGTGACGACGATCCCGCAGCAGCCGGGTGGGACCTCAGCCTCGTCTACTCCGTCATCGTCGCCGACGACGACCACGACGACAACAACAATCACGACAACGACGTCACTGGCTCCGGCCTCGTCGCCGTCGGGTGATTCTTCTTCACCCCCGCCCTGATCGCATCGCTGCGATCCGAGTCATACGAAAGTGGCCGACAAGCAATTGCTTGTCGGCCACTTTCGTATGAACTTGGTGGGGTTTCGCTCAGCTGTCGAAACCGTCGCCGTGCATCGCCTCGTTCATCGACGCGTCGGCGTATCCGCGGCAGTAGTCCCACGTGACATATGCCTCAGGCATGGGGTCGTAGGCAGGCTCGTGGGGGCGGACGGTTCCGTCCACGAGGAGCTGCAGCAGGTTTGCGCGCAGCATGTCCCAGTCGTGGTAGTGATCTTGTTGGCAGTCCTCGCAGCACACTACGAGACCGCGGATGCCGCGGTGAGCGAGGAGTGCCTCGTAAACGGCGAGGTCAGCGAGATCCTCCTCGACCGCTTGGCGTTCGTGGGGGTCGAGTGGTTGGCCCGGCTCGATGGCATCGAGAGCCGCGGAGGGGTCAGCTGGGTCGCCGGCGAAGGGATCTGGCGGCAGACCGGGGGGCAGTTGATCACGCACAGCACCACGGTACGCAGGTCAGGGGGGTCAGCGCCACTTGTTACGCGTACCCGCAGCGTGGGTGGGATGGTTCGGACCTTTGAGTGAGCCGATACCATGGTGTGCAACGCCGGGAAAAGGTGCCAGGAATATCTTTCTGTGGAGGTGCCTTCTATCCGATATCCAGCTTTCGTAATCCGTTTCGAGGCGGCTGCTACAGCGGTCGCCCTGGGCGAATCTAGGTCCATGGAGGGTCCTGACCGCATGAGTAGTTCTGCAGGACATGTACACACCGGAGGAGACGACCCCAACAAGGTCGCGATGCTGGGACTGACATACGACGACGTGCTGCTGTTGCCTGCCGCGTCCGACGTCATCCCGAGCCAGGTCGACACGTCCAGTCAACTGACTCGCGACATCCGTCTGCGGATCCCGTTGGTCAGTTCTGCGATGGACACCGTCACCGAGTCGCGCATGGCAATTGCGATGGCCCGCGCCGGCGGCATGGGTGTACTGCACCGCAACTCGTCGGTCGACGTCCAGGCAGGGCAGGTCGAGACCGTCAAGCGCTCCGAGGCCGGCATGGTGACGGATCCCGTCACGTGTAAGCCGACCGACACGATGGGCGAGGTCGACGAGAAGTGCGCTCGCTTCCGCATCTCGGGTCTGCCGGTCACCGACGACGCCGGCCAGTTGGTCGGCATCGTCACGAACCGTGACATGCGTTTCGAGGTCGACCAGAACCGCCCGGTCGTCGAGATCATGACCAAGATGCCGCTGATCACCGCTCAGGAAGGCGTCACGGCTGACGTTGCACTGGGTCTTCTCCGTCGGCACAAGATCGAGAAGTTGCCGATCGTCGACGGCAACGGCAAGCTCACCGGTCTGATCACGGTCAAGGACTTCGTCAAGACCGAGCAGCATCCTGACGCCACGAAGGACCGCGACGGTCGGTTGCTCGTCGGCGCTGCAGTGGGTGCAGGCGACGACGCTTTCCAGCGTGCGATGGCGCTCACCGATGCCGGTGCGGACGTACTGGTGGTGGACAGTGCACACGGGCATTCGTCCAACGTTCTCGACATGATCGCCAAGCTCAAGCGTGAACTGGGCGAGCGGGTGCAGATCATCGGTGGCAACGTCGCTACGCGTGCGGGTGCCTTGGCGCTCGTCGAAGCAGGCGTCGACGCCGTCAAGGTCGGAGTCGGCCCCGGTTCCATCTGCACCACCCGCGTCATCGCCGGTGTCGGTGCCCCTCAGGTCACGGCCATCCTGGAAGCGGTTGCCGCGTGCAAGCCTCTCGGTGTGCCCGTCATTGCTGACGGTGGGCTCCAGTTCTCCGGTGACATCGCGAAGGCTCTCGCCGCGGGTGCGTCGACGGCCATGCTGGGCTCGCTCCTGGCCGGTACCGCTGAATCGCCCGGAGAACTGATCCTGGTCGGCGGCAAGCAGTTCAAGAGCTACCGCGGCATGGGTTCGCTCGGCGCGATGCAGTCGCGTGGCGAGGCCAAGTCGTACTCCAAGGACCGGTACTTCCAGGACGACGTACTTTCCGAGGACAAGTTGGTTCCGGAAGGCATCGAAGGACGTGTTCCGTTCCGTGGCCCGCTCTCCCAGGTGACGCATCAGCTCACCGGTGGTTTGCGCGCTGCCATGGGTTACACGGGGTCGGCGACGATCGAGCACCTGCAGAACGCTCAGTTCGTCCAGATCACGGCGGCCGGTTTGAAGGAAAGCCATCCGCACGACATCACGATGACTGTCGAAGCACCCAACTACACCGCTCGTTAGCAACCAGTACACGAGAAAGGGGCGCGCGTGCGCGACCTCGTTGAGATCGGCATGGGTCGAACGGCCCGACGTACCTACGAGTTGGACGATGTGAACATCGTCCCCTCCCGGCGAACCCGTTCGTCGAAGGAGGTGTCGACTGCTTGGCAGCTCGACGCTTACAGGTTCGACATTCCAGTCCTCGCACATCCCACCGACGCGTTGGTCTCGCCGACCTTCGCGATCGAGCTGGGTAAGCGCGGCGGCCTCGGTGTCATCAACGGTGAAGGCCTGTGGGGCCGTCACCCCGATGTCGAGGAGAAGCTCCGGCGTCTCGTCGAGATCGCCGAGAAGGACGGTGGGGTCGACGCAGCCATCCGCTACCTGCAGGAGTTGCACGCGGCACCGCTGCAGGCCGGTCTTCTGGCCGCTGCGGTCGCGCAGGTCCGTGATTCTGGGGTCACCACTGCCGTTCGCGTCAGCCCGCAGAATGCGCGCGCACTGACGCCTGAGCTGATCAAGGCCGGAATCGACCTGTTGGTCGTCCACGGCACGATCATCTCGGCCGAGCACGTCGTGCACACCGAGCAGGAACCGCTCAACCTCAAGACGTTCATCTCGGAACTCGACGTTCCGGTTGTCGCGGGTGGGGTCAGTGACCACCGCACCGCCCTGCACCTGATGCGTACCGGTGCTGCCGGCGTCATCGTCGGGTACGGCTCCACCGAGGGCGCAACCACCACCGGTGAGGTCTTGGGTATCGGTGTTCCGATGGCCACGGCAATTGCCGACGCTGCAGCAGCCAGGCGCGACTACCTCGACGAGACGGGCGGGCGCTACGTCCACGTCATCGCCGACGGTGACATCGCAACTTCGGGCGATCTGGCGAAGGCCATCGCCTGCGGTGCGGACGCTGCAGTTCTGGGTACGCCGCTGGCCGTGTCCGCCGAGGCGCCGGGTGGCGGCTGGTACTGGCCGTCCGCTGCGGCTCATCCTTCGGTTCCTCGAGGAGCGCTTCTCCCGGTTTCCTACGGTGAGCGTCCGAGTCTCGACCAGGTTCTGAGCGGTCCGTCGGATGACCCGTACGGTTCGCTGAACTTCGTCGGCGGTCTTCGTCGTTCGATGGCCAAGGCCGGGTACTCCGACCTCAAGGAGTTCCAGAAGGTCGGGCTGACAGTCCGCGCGTAGTTTGTACCTTTCTGTGGCCCTGGTTCCTCGTGAACCGGGGCCACAGTTCGTTGTGCAGGACTTTCGTCCGTTCCTGATACTTGCGGTTACGCTTATGAGACCCCTTGTGGTGGTAGTCACAAGGAATAGGTGCATACTGGCGGGTAACTACGGTTCACGGTGGAGGTGTCCTGATGGGCAAGCAACGGGCAACGGATTACGACGTACTGATCGTCGGATCCGGGTTCGGCGGAAGCGTGAGCGCGCTTCGTCTCGTGGAGAAGGGCTACAAGGTCGGCGTCATCGAAGCCGGCAGACGGTATGCCGACGAAGACTTCGCGAAGACCAGCTGGGATCTCAAGAAGTTCCTCTGGGCTCCGAAGCTGGGTTGCTTCGGCATTCAGCGCGTACACCTGTTGCGCGACTGCCTCATTCTCGCCGGCGCGGGCGTCGGCGGCGGGTCGTTGAACTACGCCAACACGCTCTACCAGCCGCCGGAGCCGTTCTTCCAGGACAAGCAGTGGGCGCACATCACCGACTGGCGCAGTGAACTCACGCCGTACTACGAGCAGGCTCAGAAGATGCTCGGTGTGGTCCGCAATCCGCACATGACGCCCGCCGACGAGATCATGAAGTCGGTCGCCGACGACATGGGCGTGGGAGACACGTTCATCCAGACGCCCGTCGGCGTCTACTTCGGTGAGCCGGGCAAGAAGGCGAAGGACCCGTACTTCGGCGGCGTCGGACCCGAGCGCACCGGTTGCATCGAGTGTGGCGAGTGCATGACAGGCTGCCGTCACGGAGCGAAGAACACTCTCCTCAAGAACTACCTCGGCCTTGCCGAGACTGCTGGGGCCGAGATCATTCCGATGACCACCGTGTCCGGACTTCGTGAGGCTCGCGACGGTTCGTGGGACGTGTTCACCGAGCGAACCGGTGCATTCGGACGCAAGAACCGCCGCACGTACACGGCTGCGAACGTCATTCTCGCGGCGGGAACGTGGGGCACTCAGCATCTGCTCTTCGACATGAAGGACACCGGAGCGCTGCCCAAGCTTTCCGACAAGCTCGGTGAGCTGACACGAACGAACTCCGAGTCCATCGTCGGTGCGGGCAAGTACAAGGTCGATCCTGCTCTTGACCTGACCCGCGGAGTGGCGATCACGTCGTCGTTCCACCCGAGTAGTGACACCCACATCGAGCCGGTCCGCTACGGCAAGGGTTCCAACGCGATGGGCCTCCTTCAGACCTTGATGACGGACGGCGGCGGCACGACGCCACGGTGGATCAAGTTCCTCGGTGTGGTCGCGAAGAACCCGTACCAGATGCTGCGCATGCTGACGGTCAAGGATTGGAGCGAGCGCACGATCATTGCCCTGGTCATGCAGAACCTCGACAACTCGATCACCACGTACACGAAGAAGGGCTTGTTCGGTCGACGCAAGGTCACCAGCAAGCAGGGCCACGGTCAGCCGAACCCGACGTGGATTCCGGAGGGCAACGAGGCGACGCGTCGAGTTGCCGCGAAGATCGACGGCGTCGCAGGCGGTACGTGGGGCGAGATCTTCAACGTTCCGCTGACGGCGCACTTCCTCGGCGGTTGCGCTATCGCGTCGGATTCCGATCACGGGGTCATCGATCCTTACCACCGCGTCTACGGCTACCCGACGCTCAGCGTCGTCGACGGCGCAGCGGTCTCGGCCAATCTCGGAGTGAATCCGTCGCTGACCATTGCCGCTCAGGCCGAGCGCTCTGCCTCGCTGTGGCCGAACAAGGGGGAGACGGACCTGCGTCCCGCTCAGGGCAGCGGCTACGAGCGGTTGGCTCCGATCGCACCCAAGTCGCCCGTGGTTCCGGCGTCGGCTCCGGCGGCGCTGGTTCTGCCGATCGTGAAGATCACCGGCGGCAAGACTGCTGCCGCTGTTCCGGCGGAGCCTGCAGCCGGATAAGGTCGCCGCAAACGAAGATGGGGCGTGTCGTCGAAGATTCGACGACACGCCCCATCTCTGTTTCAGGGTGTCAGCCTCCTAGCGACCCGAACAGGGTGCCGAGGTCGAGGCTGCCGGTCCCGCCTCCTGGTCCACCGTCCGTGTCGCCGGGGACGGTCAGGGTCTGCGGCGCAGATGCGGAGGACGTGTAGCCCGAAGCGCCCACGAATTCTGCAGTGACACTGTAAGTCCCGGAGTTGTAGAACGTCGCCGGTACCGTCGCGACACCGTTGACCACGTCGACCGGTCCGCCGATGAGGGTGTCACCGACCTTGAACTGGACCTTGCCCGTGGCGCCGGCCGGATCGATCGTTGCCTGGAGCGTCACCGGGGTGTTCTTCTGGACGGTTCCGACGGCGTCGAGAACCGTGGTCGTCTCGATGTCAGCCGGAGCCGGTGTCGTGACGCTGACCGGGAATGCCGGGGCAGCGGACGGCGCGAATCCTGGTGAGCCCGTGAACTTCGCGACAACCTTGTGGGTTCCGGTCGAGGTGAAGGTATACGGAGCGATGGCAACTCCGTCGGTTCCGACCGTGGCACTGACCGTTTCGGTGCCGTCGACGATGAAGTCGACGGTGCCGCCGGTACCCTGCGGATCGACCTTGGCAGTGAGGTTCACGTCCTGACCGACCTTCGCGGTCGACGGCGAAACCGTGGCAGTGGTGGTCACGGCGTCAGGCGGTGCGTCCGTCGTGACGGTCACGATCTTGGCCGACGCCGACGTCGACGCCAGGAATCCGGGTGCGCCGCTGTAGCTTGCGGTGATGGAGTGCGGCCCGTCCTCGGTGAACGTCGGGGAGATGCTGGCCGATCCAGCGGTTACCGGCACTGCGTCCTCGAGTGGGTTGTCGCCGTCGAAGAACTGGACGGTTCCGCCGGTTGCGCCGCCGCTGATGTTGGCTGACAGCGTGACGGGCGTTCCGTTCTTGGCGTTGGCCGGTCCGACGACCGTGGTGGTGGTTGCCTTGTCCGCCTCGATGATTCGCGTGGTGGCGAGGGGTCCGGCGCCGCTGTTGAGGGGGCCGTTCTCGGCGTCACGCGGGGTGCACCGCGTGGGCGCCCAGGCGGTGATGACCAGGGTGGCCTTGGGGAGGAACGTGAGGAAGTTGCGATCGTTGTTCCAGGCTCCTGCGCTACCGCCGGTGCGTACCTTCATGGCTACCTCGCCCGAGTCGCCGGCCTTGAGAACTGCCTTGACCTGGGGGAGTTGGAACTGGGTGTAGCCGTCGGCATTGTTGGAGCCGTCGACGTTCTTGCCGGTCGCCTTGACGACGATTCCGCCCTCGGAGCTGGTGCTCGAACTCGGGCTGTTTCCGATGACCTGGTTGTTTCCGGAAAGGCGCAGAATCGTTCCGTTGGGATCGACGTTGCCGTTCTCGTTGACGCGCAGGATGTTCGGCGCGACACCGCTGAGCCCTGCCGAAGTTCCGGGAACGATAGTGGCTTCCACCAAGGTGGCGTTCGCGGGAACGTCGACGTCGACCTTGATACGGGAGACGTTCTGGACGGTCGCCCCCGAAGCGGAGCCGGGGAAGGCGATGGGGCCCGGTTGGATGGTGACCTCGAATGTTTCACCGGCTCCGATTGATTCCGGTGCGTCGACGATGACCGAGCCGGACTGGGATTGCGTGGTCGGGCCGGCGACAGCGGACGGGGTTGCGAGGCAACTCGTTCCGAAGGTTGTTGTCACCGGGGCTGCCGATGCGGGGATTCCCGCGAGGATGACGCCACTGGCTAGCGCCGTGACGGCGATCGGCGCCGCGATGCGGCGTCTGGAATGCACGAACATGGATTCTCCTGAGTTCGGTACGGGAGTGGTGTCCAAAGCTGATGTGGGGGACTAGCTTCCGAAGAGCGGGATGAGGCCGCTGAGCGAACCGGTGTCCATGCTTCCGGTGCCGCCGCCGTCTGTCGGTGCGGTGCCGACCTGCACGACCGTCGGGCCGGAGACGGAGTTCTTCCAACCGGCGTCGCCGACGAAGTTGGCAGTGAGGCCGAACGTTCCCTCGTCGTCGAAGGTGTGCGTGAGCGTCGCGACGCCGTTGACGACGGCAACGGGTGCGCCGATGGGCGTCGTGCCGGACTTGAACTGGATCATTCCGTTTGCTGTTCCGGGTGCGACGGTGGCCTTGAGCTGCAATGCCTTTCCGACCTGAGCCGAGCCGCTGACGGTCAGCGACGTCGTGGTGTCGGCGCGAGCGGGTTCGGGATCGGTCACGTTCACCGTGAACGACGTGGACGTGGAGCCGATGAATCCGGTTCCGCCGGAGAACTCTGCCGTCACGGCTGCAGCGCCCGCTGATGCGAAGGTGTGCGGGAGGATCGCGACGCCGTCACCCGTGCCGACCGGTGCGGTACCGATCTCGGCGCCGTCGACCGTGAACGTCACGGTTCCGCTGCTCGGGATGGGGGAGACGGTGGCCGAGAGGTTGGTCGGTTCACCGACAACAGCGGTGAGTGGTTCGACAACTGTGGTCGTGGTTCCCCAGTCGGGATCGCTGACGTCGAGTTGGGTTGCGGTGGAGACGGAATCGCCGTAGCCGGCGTCGCCGGTGAACACTGCGGTGAAGCTGTGGGTGCCCGAAGCGTCGTAGCTGCGGGTCAGGGAAGCCGTTCCGTTGACCACAGCCACCGGTGCGCCGAGGTTGGTGTCACCGTCTTTGAACTGCACCGTGCCCACGGCGTTGGCCGGTGTGACGACAGCGCTCACGGTGATGCTGTCGCCGACCAACGCGGCGTTCGGGGCCGAGATCGTGGTGGTGGTGTCCGCGGAGACGTCGACTGTCTGGACTCCGGAGGTCGAACTGTGGAATCCCGAACCGGCGTTGTACGCGGCGGTGATGTCGTGGGCGCCGACGCTGTCGAAAGCGTGGGAGAGGGTGGCGCTACCGCCCGAGACGGGGACCGGTGAGCCGATGTCGTTGCCGCCGTCCTTGAACTGGACGGTCCCGGTCGCGTTGGACGGCGCAACCGTCGCGGTCAGGTCGACCGGTGTGCCGACCTTCGCTGTTGCGGGTGCGACAAGCGTCGTTCCGGTGGCGACCGAAGGGTCGACTACCTGGACGTTGACGTTGATCGGGTTGAGGCCCTGCTGTGAGCTGAAGGCGTTGACGTCGAAGAGCATGCCGCTGTCGTACGTCCCGAAGGCTGTTCCGACGGGGACCGTGTAGGTCGCCTCGAGGGTGACGGGTTGGTTCTTCTTGACGACGAATCCACCGACCAGGAAGGTGCAGCCGCTCGAGCACTTCGCGGAGACTCCGCCATCTGATTCGTTGCTGATCGTGGCCCGGTTGGTCACACCCAGGTAGGTGGCCTTGGCGCTGCCTGGCACGAGGACGAATCCTGCGGGCGGGATGTCACGGATTTTTGCGATCGACCGTTCGATGCCGCTTTCGTTGTGCTTGATCTCGGTCTTGTACGTGACGGTGTCGCCTGGGTGAACTGCCGCGTTTCCGATGACACTCTTCGTGAAGATCAGGTTGTCGGTCGTGCCGGTGAAGCTGGTCGGCGGGGCTTCGTCAGCAGCGGCCGGCGTGCCGAGGACTAGAAGTCCGGCGGCTGCCGTCACAGCCGCGACAGGTATGGCGAGTCGTCGTATGAATCGACGCACAGGTCCTCCTCGAGGTGAGCGCCGTTCGGCGGCGCCGGCCGTTTGCGATCGTGATCCTGATCACTTGACGGGCGAGATTACCTTTACTGGACGTTTGGTTCAGGCGAATCGGTCAAACGTCCAGAAAATTCACCCTTCGTCCATTTCGGGCTCTGGCCTGCAATGATGTTGCCGAATTGATTGCCGAAGCTAAGGTGCGGACGACTGGGATGCCGTTGACCTGGACGATGGTCTAGATCGACGTGAGGTCGCCTCGCAGTTCTGAAGGTCAGGCTTTGTAGTGACGTACCTCGCGCCTGCTCGGCCGCGGAGTGGGCTGAGTCCATGCGTGCGCAGAAGCGCTGGCTGCGGCGATTAGACTGCACCTGTGGCAGATATCGAGCAGCAGAGACCAGTTCTTGTCGTCGACTTCGGAGCGCAGTACGCGCAGTTGATCGCACGGCGAGTTCGCGAAGCCAAGGTCTACTCGGAGGTGATTCCGCACACCACGACCGTCGAGGAGATCGTGGCCAAGAACCCCTTGGCTGTTGTGCTCTCGGGTGGGCCCTCGAGTGTCTATGCAGACGGTGCTCCCAAGCTCGATCCCGCACTTTTTGATCACGACATCCCGGTTTTCGGAATCTGCTACGGATTCCAGGCAATGGCAGGCGCCCTCGGCGGCACTGTTGCCGAGACCGGTACCCGCGAATACGGCCGTACCGACATCGCGGTATCCGGCGGATTGCTCCACGACGGTCTTCCCGCGACGCAGCCCGTATGGATGAGCCACGGCGACGCCGTCACCGAAGCGCCTTCCGGCTTCGAGGTGACCGCGACCAGTGATGGTGCTCCCGTCGCAGCGTTCGAGGACCGCGCCCGCAAGCTCGCCGGTGTGCAGTACCACCCGGAGGTTCTGCATTCACCGCACGGTCAGCAGGTCCTGAGCCGCTTCCTGCACGAGATCGCCGGTATTCCGGCAGCGTGGACGGCGTCCAACATCGCCGATGCGCTGATCGAGCAGGTTCGCGAGCAGGTCGGAGACGGACACGCCATCTGCGGTCTGTCCGGTGGCGTCGACTCCGCCGTCGCTGCGGCTTTGGTCCAGCGCGCAATCGGCGACCGGTTGACATGCGTCTTCGTCGATCACGGTTTGATGCGAGCCGGTGAGCGCACACAGGTCGAGCAGGACTTCGTCGCGGCAACCGGCGCTCGTCTGATCACCGTGGATGCTGCCGACACCTTCATCGGTGAGCTGGCAGGGGTCACCGATCCCGAGACCAAGCGCAAGATCATCGGCCGCGAGTTCATCCGCAGCTTCGAAGGCGCAGTCAGTGATGTTCTGGGCGAGAACGCATCTCACGGTGCGACCGTCGACTTCCTCGTCCAGGGCACTCTGTACCCGGACGTCGTGGAGTCCGGCGGCGGCACGGGAACCGCAAACATCAAGAGCCACCACAACGTCGGCGGACTGCCGGAAGACCTGCAGTTCAAGTTGGTCGAACCGCTGCGTCTGCTGTTCAAGGACGAGGTCCGTGCCGTCGGACGCGAACTCGGTCTGCCGGAAGAGATCGTCGGACGCCAGCCGTTCCCCGGTCCCGGACTGGGTATCCGGATCATCGGTGAGGTCACCCGCGATCGCCTCGAGATCCTGCGTCAGGCAGATTCCATTGCGCGCGAAGAGCTTACGTCCGCAGGCTTGGACGGAACGATCTGGCAGTGCCCGGTGGTTCTTCTCGCCGACGTCCGAAGCGTAGGCGTGCAGGGCGACGGCCGTACATACGGTCATCCGATCGTGCTGCGTCCGGTCTCCAGTGAAGACGCGATGACCGCGGACTGGACGCGCCTGCCGTACGAGACCCTCGAGCGCATCTCGACTCGAATCACCAACGAGGTTGCGGACGTGAACCGCGTAGTCCTCGACGTGACGAGCAAGCCGCCGGGAACTATCGAGTGGGAGTAAAAACAACTGTGCGCCTTTATTAACCCCCCGCGGTTAATAAAGGCGCACAGCAGTTTTACTTGCGGTTCCGTCGATTCGGCAGGATCACCAGCAGTAGTCCCGCCACGACGGCGGCACCGACGAACAGCCAACGGAATTGAATGTTCGCTGCCGGCGCCAGGGAGAACGGCCCGACCAGTGCCCACACACTGACCAACAGTGCTGCCAAACCTGCGATCAGCAGAAGTGCCGAGGGGCGCTTGGATTCTCGGGTCTCGTCCTGGTCTGTGGTCTCGTCGAAGTCGCTCATGATTGCGTCACCTTCAGGCTGCCGAACGTTGCTTTGGCGTTGATGGTCAGTGTGGGTGCGTCCGATGTCGCTTCTCGGCCCTGGTGTACCCCGCCGTCGAGGCATCCGGACCCGTCGCCCATGACGACGGTGCAACTGTTCTTGACGTTGACGGTTGGCGGCACCAAGACGGTGAACTCACCGAACGATGCCGCGACGTCGATGGTCTTGTCCTCGGTGAACTCGACTCCGCCGAGGTCGAGAGTGAAGGTGCCGAAGGCTCCCGAGTACGACGGATCCAGCTCGGAAGCTGTTGCCGGAGTCCACCTTTGCTCACCCGAGGCGTCGAACTCGATCGGGTAGACCAACGAGGCCAGCAGTACGAAACCCACGAGTGGTCCGGTGACGACCAACAGGCCGTATCCCTTTCGGAAGAAAGCCCCGAGAATCAGGCCCAGTGCGATGACAGCCAGTCCGACCGCACCGACCCGGCCGGGAGTGAACCAGTCGTTGCCGGTTGCCGCGCCCGCCGCCCCGGTGACGGCAGCGACGATGATCGCGAGTCCGAGCACTGTCAGCGTCCAACGCGAGCGACGCTTACGTGGGGGCAAAGGCAGCAGCGGAGTGGCCTTGACTGCCGGATCCGGAAGATCCCAGGCGAACGGTGCAACACCGAGCGGATCCCAGGAGGGTGGCGTGATGACGGCCTCGCCCATCACCTCGGTCGGATTGGTGGTGACCGAAGATCCCGGGTCCTTGGAGAGGTTGATCGTCGGATGATCGGCTTGGGATTGCGGTGACTGCTGTGACTGCTCGGCCGGTCGTTCCTCGGGCACGTAGCTGTCGGGAAGTTTGGTGTACGGCGTGTACATGGGCGGCTGATTGGGTGCGAAGTATCCGGGAGTGAACGGCCCGGGCGTGAAACCCGTGCCTGGATACGCGGTACCCGCACCGACGTACGGTGACGTGCTCTGTGGCAGCGCAGGCGGGACAGGCGCTCGTTGGTAGAGCAGCCACAGGCCTCCGACCATCAGAATCAGCCCGATCAGACCGGAACCACCCAGGCCGACGCCGACGGGGCCGACAGTCGTAGCCGCGATGGCGAGAGCCACCAACAAGACGATGGTCTTGGTGCTGGAATCGGAGCTGTGTCCGCGGCCCATCAACGACTGCGCTGGGGACGATCCGTCACCGGCGCGGGCGAGCACCAACCAACCGGCGAGGTAGAGAAGGATGCCTGAGCCGCCGAAAATGGTGGAGGCCACGAACGCCACGCGTACCAGAATGGGGTCGATGCCGTACCGGTATCCGATTCCGGCGCATACCCCGGCCACGTGACCTTGTGCCGGCAGACGCACGGGGCGGGTCCGCCACAGATCCTGGATCTGTTCTTGGAAAGTCGGATTGTTCATGAATCAATCCTGGCTTCCGAGGCGGCCTCCGCGCATCAGGGCCAACCCTGATCTTTCTGGTGATCGTGACCAGTGGCAGCGCCCTGATTCAGGGTTGGACCCTGATGTGTGTCTGCGTGGTTCGTGCCAGTATCGACTATGTGCAATATGTGTCAGATCCGCCGTTCGTGAGCGGACCCGCTCCCGGGTTTCCAGGAGGCCCGCCTGTCAACGGGGTACCGGCGCCCGCCGTACCCATGAAGAAGGGTGTGCCCATCCCGGGCGGCGTTCCGCTGCGAAAGTTGGAGCGGCGCTCCGGCGGCCGCATCGTCGCCGGTGTCGCGGGCGGTATCGCCGATCATCTCGGGATCGACGTCCTGAAAGTTCGAGTCGCCTTCGCGATTCTCGCGGCGATGGCCGGGTCCGGCATCGTGATTTACGGCGCCCTCTGGATCTTCACCTCAGCCGGTACGGACACCCAGAAGCCGTCCGCCGCCGAGCGGCAGCGGGCGTACGGATTGATCGCACTCGGTTTGGGCGGCGCTGCGGCGTTGTCGTGGTTGTTCAGTGGCACGGCGGGTTCGGTGCTCGCGCCGTTCTTCGTCGTAGCGATCGGTGCTGCCTTGGTGTGGCGCGAATTCGACTCCGACGGTCCGCGTACCGTCATCGGCTTGCCGCAGCGGCCAACCGTTCTCACGTGGGCGCGCGTGGTCGGGGGCGCCACGCTGATCGTCCTGGGTCTTGGCGTCGTTGTCCTGGCGCAGGTCGACCTCGAAGCATTGCGATCGTCCCTGTTGGCTGTGGTGGTCACGCTCATCGGTGTCGGATTGTTGACGGTGCCGTTGTGGCTGCGGATGTGGCGTGCTCTCGGCGCCGAGCGTGCAGCCCGAATTCGCAACGACGAGCGTGAAGAGATTGCGTCGCATCTGCACGACTCGGTGCTTCAGACTTTGGCGCTGATCCAGAAGCAGTCCGACAATCCGCAAGAAGTTGCGCGCCTGGCCCGTGGTCAGGAACGCGAGCTGCGCAAGTGGTTGTTCAGCGGCGGCGATATCGATCACACGAGTTTGACGGAAGGCCTGAAGATCATCGCCGGCGAAGTGGAAGACCAACACGGTGTCACGGTCCGTCCCGTCACGGTCGGCGACGTGCAACTCGAAGGCGAGGGCGTCGAGAACGGTCTGCCCAAGGAGGCGTTCACCGCGCTCCTCGGTGCGACGCGCGAAGCTCTCGTCAACTCCGCAAAGCACTCGGGGGAGAAGGAAATCAATCTGTTCGCCGAGGTCGAGGGCGACCAGGTCAGTGTGTTCGTGCGTGATCGCGGCGTCGGATTCGACGTCAATGCTGTGCCGGAGGATCGTCAGGGGTTGGCCAAGTCGATTCGTGGTCGCATCGAACGTCGAGGTGGCCGGGTGGTGGTTCGGTCCGACATCGGAAAGGGCGCGGAGATCCGCGTGCACATGCCGCTCGGAGACTCTGCTCTAAAGTGGGACGAGACTGCTGACCGTGTCGACAACCCCGAGGAACAGCCCCAGTGACTTCGCTTGCGCCGCCCCCGTACCGCGTATTTCTTGTCGACGATCATGCAGTGTTCCGCTCCGGGGTGAGGGCGGAACTCTCGCGCGAAGCAGACATGGACGTCGTCGGTGAGGCCGGCGGCGTCGCGGAAGCAATCGCGGGTATCAACTCGACGAAGCCGCACGTCGTTCTACTCGATGTCCACATGCCCGACGGTGGTGGAGTGGCAGTTCTGCGGGGAATCGATTCCGGTCCGGTGTGCTTGGCGCTCAGCGTTTCCGACGCGGCCGAAGACGTGATCGCGGTGATCCGCGGTGGTGCGCGCGGGTACGTGACGAAGACGATCTCGGGATCCGAACTTGCCGAGGGCGTGCGACGCGTTGCCGGTGGTGACGCAGTGTTCGGGCCGCGCCTGGCAGGCTTCGTACTGGACTCCTTCACCGGACGTTCCAATGCGCCGGAGCCGCAACTCGATCCGGAACTCGACTCGCTGACCCCGCGCGAACTCGAGGTGCTGCGCTTGCTGGCACGTGGGTACACCTACCGTGAAATTGCCGAGGACCTGGTGATTTCCGTGAAGACAGTCGAGACTCACGCGTCGAATGTCCTGCGAAAGACTCAGCAGTCCAATCGCAATGCGCTGACGCGTTGGGCACATCGCCGCCAGATCGACTGAATTTCCGCGCGCTCTTTCGCGATTGCGTGTGAAGGCGCACCATGGACCGATGACGGAACCACTGGCGCTCGCGTCGAGACGTGGGCGTTGGGTTGTCGCCGCTACCGTTCTCGGCTCGAGCATGGCTCTCCTCGACGGCACCGTCGTCAACATTGCTCTGCCGCATATCGGTGAAGAATTAGGTTCCGGTGTCGCCGGACTGCAGTGGACGCTCAGCGGTTACACCTTGGCGTTGGCTTCACTGATCCTGCTCGGGGGAGCCCTCGGAGATCGTTGGGGTCGGCGACGGGTATTCGTGTGGGGGACGGTCTGGTTCGCGGTCGCGTCGTTGCTCTGCGGAATTGCACCTGACATCACGTTTCTGGTGATTGCACGGATCCTGCAGGGCGTGGGGGCGGCGCTGCTGACGCCTGGCAGCCTTGCCATCATCTCCGCGTCACTTCGTGAAGAGGACCGCGGCGCAGCCATCGGATTGTGGTCGGGTTTAGGTGGTGTTGCCGGCGCCATCGGACCGCTTTTCGGTGGTTGGCTGGTGGAAGTGGCGGGGTGGCGATCGGTATTCCTCCTCAACATTCCGCTGGCGGTCGTCGTGGTGTGGGCAGCGGTGCGCCACGTGCCGGAGAGTCGGGATCCGAATCCACCCGCGCATCTGGATGTGGTCGGATCCGTCTGCGCAGTAGTCGGTCTCGGCGCGCTGACGTACGGGCTGATCGAGGTCAACCTGATAGTCGGTCTGATCGGAGTGATCGCTCTGTGCCTGTTCGTCGTGGTGGAACGACGCTCACCGAGCGCCTTGGTGCCGCCGTCGCTGTTCCGCTCGAGGATGTTCGTCGCAGCCAATTTGGTGACACTTGCGGTCTATGCGGCGCTTGGCGGTGTGTTCTTCCTGCTCGTGCTGCAATTGCAGTTGGTTGCCGGGTACTCGCCGGTGGCAGCCGGTGTCGCAACCGTGCCGATCACCTTGGCGCTCTTGCTGTTGTCGTCGAGAGCGGGAAGTTACGCCCAGACCCACGGACCACGATTGCCGATGACGGTCGGACCGGCAGTTGCCGCGGTGGGGTTGGTGCTGATGACGCGAATCGGCCCGGAAGCGTCGTACCTGACCGTCGTGTTGCCGGGAGTTCTGGTGTTCGGGCTCGGCCTTGCGGTGATGGTGGCGCCGTTGACCGCCGCGGTGCTCGGTTCGGTGCCGGTGGAGCAGTCGGGAATTGCGTCCGGTGTGAACAATGCCGTTGCCCGGACGAGCCAACTTCTTGCCGTTGCGGCCTTGCCTGCCCTCGTGGGTATCGACGCCGAAAGTCTGGTCGATCCGACGAGTTTCTCCGACGGATTCCGGTACGCGATGTACATCTGCGTGGCACTGCTGTTGATCGGTGCGGCGATCGCCGCGACGCTGATCCGTACTCCGACAGTAGAGCCTGTTCAGGAAGCGGATTCGGTTGCCTGCAAGCCGCATTGTGATCTGACGGGCCCAGCAGTGCAACCGAATCCGATGAGGGACTAGACGCTGATGTCGCGATCTCGGCTGGGCACCAAGGGGATTGCTGCGGCTGGAAATGCCGCGACTATCGCGAAGGCGAGCGGGTAGCCGACCGCGCCGATCAGCGCACCGACCACCGGGCCCACTGCTGACGCGGCGATGAACTGGCCGGTGTTCTGCGTGCCTAACGCTTTTCCTTGCCATTTCGGCCCGGCAGCTTCGGCGACGGATGTGAACGCCAACCCGTTGTCGGCGACGCTGACGGTAGTTGCCAACAGCAGGATCAATGCCGGAACGCCCCACGGCGCTGCGTCGGCTGCTGCCATTGCCAACATGACCGCAGATGCAGAAACCGCTACCAACCGCAGCGGGCCAACTCTGCTTCCGGCGCGATCACTCCAGAATCCGACAACGATGCGTCCGAGCGCACCCACGAACTGGGAGATCCCGATCAGGAGACCCGCGGGCGCAGCATCCCATCCTTGCTCGCTGATCAGCCAGACCAGACCGAATGTCGAGAGGGTGAACTGCGGAAACACCAGCAGTGCCGAAACGACGTGAATGCGCCAGAGGAACCAGTTCGAGCGATACGGGTTGACCGTTTCGACCGGGATATCTGTGGGCCGCGCCGCCGGCCGCGGGGGATTGATCAATGCGACGGCGCAGATCAGGGCGAGAACGCCGTTGAGGGCTACCGACAGTCCGACGGCCGAACCGATTCCGACGTTCGCAGCAAGAGTCGGGATGGTCAGCGACGCAATGGTCACGCCCAGGGGCTGTGACATCTGCCGGATTCCCATCGCGAGGCCGCGCCGGTCCTTGGGAAACCAGCCGACCACAACACGTCCACTGGCAGCGTTGGTGCTCGCCGCAGCCATTCCGCCCAGCAGAAATGCGATCCCGAGGAGTGTGTAGTTGTCGGTGGTGGTCGCGGCCAGCGCTGCGATCGCCGTCAGGCCGAGCCCGATGGAGATGACCCATTTCTCGCCGAATCTGTCAGCCATCGCTCCCCACGCCACCAGCGTGAGAACCATGCCGAAAGTGGGTGCAGCGGCCAGGGTTCCGGCCTGCGTCAACGAGAGGCCGTGCTCGGAATGCAGCAGCGGGATCAGGAAGGCGGGGGTGCTGACGAAGACGGTGCCTGCTGCCTGGGCGGCGACACCGATTCCGAGCATCGTCCATGCCTTCGGGGAGACGGCCGTCTTTTCCAACCGCGACGCCTGCGTCATGGTGACCTCCGATTTCTGCGCTGTTCGACGGTGCCCAGGCTACGCGCGCAGTTTCACATGTTGAAACCATAATCCCACTATCTGGTCGGCTGCGGGCGGTGTTGGGTTGCGACGTGTCCACCCCTTTTCGAGCGAACGGTACGACGATCGCCTTGGGTGCGCTGAAAGGTACGTTCGCTCGGGAAGGGGGTCAGCGATTGGGCAGGCGAACCGTGAAGACCGTGCGACCGTCCACCTGGTCGACGCCGATGGTGCCGCCGTGCAAGTGCACGTTTTCGACGGCGAGCGAGAGTCCGAGTCCGCTGCCCTCGCTGCGTCCGCGCGCGGTGTCGACCTTGTAGAACCGCCGAAAGATCGCCTGCCGATCCTCCGGTGAGATGCCGGGGCCGTGGTCGATGACGGTGATGACGGAGAATCCGGGTTCGGCGCTCAACTCGACGCGAACCGGGGGCGCTCCGTGGCGCAGTGCATTGCCGACGAGGTTGGCGACGACGATGTCGATTCGACGCGAATCCACTCTGGCACTGATATTTTCAAGTGCGCGGAGTTCGACGGTTTCGATCCAACCGCGGCTCTCGAGTGTGCGCTCCGTCAATTCGACGAGGTCGACGTCGTCGAGGACGAGGTGCGCTTGCTGAGAGTCGTGGCGAGACATTTCGATGAGGTCTTCGACGAGTCGAGTGAGCTTGCCGATCTCACTGCTCACGATGCGCGCGGCAGCGGCGGCGTCGGGCGGAAGATTGGGGATCTCTTCACGGAGAATTTCGCTGACCGGAACCAATGCGGCCAGCGGCGTTCGAAGCTCGTGGGAGACGTCGGCGACAAACCTTCTCGACTGCTCTTCCGATTCTTCCAGGCCTCGGATGACCGCTTCGTTGCGAGCGACCATGTTGTTGAACGTTGTTGTGACCTGGGCAAGTTCGGCTACCCCGTCTTCGGGGAGCCGGACGCTCAGGTCGCCGTCGGCGGCACGGGCGGCGGCTTCGTCCAGGCGTTTGAGCGGACGAACAAGCGTGGACGCGATCCACAGCCCGAGCAGACCGCTCACCAACACGCCGGCGGCGAGGGTGAGGCCGACAGCTCGAAGCAGGTCGTCGAACTTGTCTTGCACTCCTACCAGCGGCCGGATGGTGACGGCTTTGACCAGTGTCTCGTTGTCGTAGCTGTCGTCTGCGCTCATGTCCACGACATTGACGGACATTCCCAACATGATGCGCTGGGAGTCGAGTCTCTCGAAGCGGATCAGTTTGGGACTGTCCAAACCGTCCTCGAAGCTGGGCGGGATCGTTGCCGCATCCACAGTTCCTTGACGGATGACTTCGCCGTCGGCGATCAGTGTCATGTCGGATTGGAAAATCTGTTCAAGGTTGGCAGGTGTCAACCCGTCTACCGGCACTCCGTTGCTGTACTGCAGTTCGTCGCGAAATTGTGCTGTTGCGACGTCCTGAGCGTTGGAATAGATCCACGACCGCGCCATGAACGAGACGACGCCTGCGGTTGCCCCGGCGATGATCACGACGATTGCGATGAACACGAGCACGAGCCTGGTCCGCAGACCGTCGACCCGAAGCCAGGTCGGTCTCATCGGGCCGGGTTGGTGTTGAAGCGATACCCGAACCCGCGCACCGTTTCGATGACGGTCGGTGCGGCTGGGTCGTCCTCGATCTTTCCGCGCAGCCGCTGCACTGCTGCATCGACGATTCGTGAGTCGCCCAGATATTCCTGGTCCCAGGCTGCGGACAACAACTGCCTGCGGCTGAGCACCTGTCCGGGGTTCTCGGTCAGCGCCAGTATCAGTCGGAGTTCGGTCGGGGTCAGGGTCAGCAGCGTCCCGGCCTTGCGGACCTGCAATGACGACCGATCCAATTCCAGGTCGCCGAACGTCTCTGCACCCGGCGCCACATCTGGACGCGTCGTTGCGGGTGCCGAACGCCGTACGACGGCTTTGATCCGAGCGTCGAGGACACGCGGACTGGCCGGTTTGACGACGTAGTCGTCGGCACCGGCTTCCAGACCGGCAACGGTGTCGATGTCGTCGGATCGAGCGGTCAGAATGATGATCGGGATCGAACTGCGGGTGCGGATACGTCGACAGATCTCGTAACCGTCGGCTCCCGGCAACCCGAGGTCGAGTAGGACGAGGTCGGTGGCACCCAGGGCGTCGTCGAAATCGCCGTTACCGTCGGGGCGATGGCTGACGTTGTGCCCGAGTCGGTTCAGTCCCAACGTGATTGCCTCGGCCACGGCTGGATCGTCTTCTATGAAAAGAATGCTCACCATGAGCTCACCTTGGACTCGCCATGATCAGGGGCCTTCTGCGGTCGGAGGAATCTCGGTCAGCCAAGGGTACAGGGATCACACTCGCGAGAGTCTCTCGTTGCCTGAGTCTGCCAGTACCGCATGCCGGGCGACGCTGGTGTTCAACGGAAATGCCGACACAGCGAGGGTGTAGCAGCCGACGAGCAGTAGCGCACCGATCACGTCACTCGGCCGGTGCCATTGCAGCACGACTACGGAGATCGCGGTTCCGATGGTGACCAACGCACCGTTGACCGCAACGACCGCCCGCCACCTCGAGGGTGTGACGATCACGATCGCGCAGACCAGAGCAGCGATGGCCGTCAAAGTGCCGCTGGGGAAGGAATTGTGCATCACCAGACCGTTCAGGTCCGGTCGATCCAGCGATTGTTTGAGAACCCAGGCCGTCGTGATGGGGCCGAGGGTCACGACGACGACGCGTAAAGCTAGCGCAATCGGGTTGTTGCGCAATGTGATCATGAGCGCCACGAGCACTCCTCCCACTATCAGTATCGGGGTGACGAGGCCGATGAATTCGGCGGAGAACACACTGAGGCGTTCGGAGGTGGCCGCGCCCACCATGAGTTGTTGGTCGACGATCTGACCACCGGTAGTGTTGACCGCCAATTCGAATTCGACGACTCCGAGAATCAAGAGTGCCAGTGCGGCAATCAGTCTCGCTGGTTTGACTCGCGTCATGATCAGCCTTCCGCTCTCTCGTCCGAAGGGTTGCTCAGCTGGGGCGGGCATTCCCCGCCGGGAGTGGTTGCCAATTCGAAATGCCACATCTCGTTCGCATAGGTCTGGCAGAGGCCGTAATCGCTGCCGTGCTGAATGAGCCAGTCGTCGGCGTCTGTCGGTCCGATGTCGACGGCCTGTCCGCTGACATGCTTCGACAGACTCGGGGAGTGCACCCACTTGGACGCTTCGTCCACGCTGCCGTACTTGACGACGGCTTCGTCGAACAGTCGCTGTTGGAATGCCGCAGACCGCCAACCCGACGTGACGTGCATGTCCACTCCGGATGCCTGTGCGTCGGCCGCTGCCGACTGCAGCGCCGCGAGCAGTGCGGTATCGAGACGGGCCAGCGCGGGCACATGAGTGTCCTGCAAGCTGATGCCGTCCTCGATCTCGCCGCCTGAAGGTCCTGAATCAGGCTGAGTGGCAAGGTAGTTACCGCTCTTCGGCTGTGCTTCGTCTGTGTACGAGCACGCGCTGAGCGTGACCGCACCGAGCACGACTGCACCGAGGGCGACGAAGCGGATGATTCCGCGGTGGCTGGGCATATATCAGAGGCTGCTCGGTCAGTGTCACCGGCAGATGGTCACCGTTCGTCGGCGGTGTCACGGTCTGCAACAGCTCTGTAACAGGACGGAACGGGGCTGGTGAGCGTGCGCTACGCGGGGCGAGGGATCGATGCGAAAGTCGAGAGTTCGAACCACGAGGGCAAGCTACGACGCAACGCTGTCGGCCCCGAAATGATGACGTCACCGGACCGTATGGCGTCCGACCAGGTCAGGTTACCGCGCCAGATCTCCGTCATCGGTCGCAAGCCCGCAGAGACCGACACTGCAACGTCGAAACCTGGATCGATATCGCACATGTCCACCTCGCCGGAATTGATGACGAGCCACCAGTTCCGCGAATGTCCACGCACTCCGGAGAATGCGAAGTGCACGACGGTCTTGCCGTCGGGCACCACGGAATGATCCACCCGGCGATGCATGTCCCACAGCAGCAGTTTCGGATCCAGATCTTCGTCGCCCAGCTCGCCGATCCATCTGGTGCCCCAGATGCCGAGAGCTTCGACCACAGGACGCAGTTCGCGTCCGGCGTCGGTCAGACGATAGCTGACGACGCAGTCGGTTTCTTCTCGCTCCACGATGCCGGCGACCGCGAGCTGGTGAAGCCGGGTCGAGAGCAGTGTCGGTGACATTCGCGGAAGCCCGCGGCGGAGATCGTTGAAATGCTCGCTTCCCATGATCAGTTCGCGGAGGAGAAGCAGTGTCCACCGCTCGTCGAGTAGCTCCATCGCCTTGGCGACGGGGCAGAACTGGTGGTACGAGGACCCCATCTCTCGATCGTAGGCCTCCGGGGTGCTCCGGTACAGATTTCGTACTGGAGAGGAGCGAACCGACGTCGTAGCGTCGAAGTAACGGCATCAACGTTGTTGGGCTCTGAGTACGAAAAATATTGAAGGAGAACGGTAATGAGTGAATCAACGGGAACGCTCGGGCTGGACCGGGAGCTGAAGGCCAAGCACCGGGCAATGTGGGGTCTCGGTAACTATCCGGCGGTGGCGGCGCAGGTCATCGCGGAACTCGGACCTGTATTGGTACGTGAATGCGGCGTGCAGAAAGGAGATCGGGTGCTCGACGTCGCGGCGGGGTCCGGCAATGCGGCGATCCCGGCGGCTGCGCTGGGTGCGCAGGTGATCGCCACCGACCTGGCTCCCGAACTATTCGTGGCAGGAAAGGAGGCCGCGGCGCTCGCGGGTGTCGAACTCGATTGGCAGGAGGCCGATGCCGAGGCTCTTCCCTTCGGCGACAACGAGTTCGACGTGGTGCTCTCGTGCGTCGGCGTGATGTTTGCCCCGCACCATCAGCGCGCCGCGGACGAACTTCTGAGAGTATGCCGATCCGGCGGAAAGATCGGAGTGCTGAGTTGGACTCCAACGGGATTCATCGGCGAGATGTTCAAAACGATGAAGCCGTATGCGCCGCCGCCACCGCCCGGCACCCAACCGGCGCCGTTGTGGGGCGACGAGAACCATGTTCGTGATCTGCTCGGTGATGTCGACGCCAGGACAGACGTACTGCGTGTGGAGACATTCAGCGGACCGGAAGATTTCCGTGATTTCTTCAAGAAGAATTACGGGCCGACCATCGCGGTGTACCGGAACATCGGCGACGATCCTGACCGAACGCAGGCGCTGGACCGAGATCTGCTCGAGTTGGCGAAAAAGTACGGCAGCGGAAGCAAGCCGTTCGTGATGGAGTGGGAGTACCTGCTTCTCACCGCGACACCCGATGAGGGAGGTGCGTGATGACGACGGTCGAGTTCGCGCCGCTGAAATCGGCGATCACAGGTTCTGTGTTCAGCCCCCGAGATCCGGAGTACGACGACGCCAGGTCGATTTGGAACGGGCAGATCGACCATCGGCCGGCGGTGATCGCCCGGTGCCGATCGGCGTCGGATGTGACTGTGGCACTTGCATTTGCCAGAGCCCATTCCTTGGAGGTTTCGGTCAGAGGTGGCGGGCATTCCTACCGCGGCGCATCGGTCTGTGAAGGCGGTGTGATGATCGATCTCAGCGCGATCAACGTGGTAACCGTCGCCCCGTCAGCGAAGCGAGCCAGGGTCGGCGGTGGTGCGACGATTGCCGACCTCGACACGGCGACGCAGGAACACGGGTTGGCGGTGACCGGCGGCGTGATCAGTGATACCGGCGTCGGTGGCCTGACGCTCGGTGGTGGCATGGGGTGGCTGACCCGCACGCTCGGCCTGGCGATCGACAATCTGGTGTCGGCGGAGGTGGTGCTCGCAGACGGTTCGATCGTGCGAGCCTCCGAGGACGATCACAGCGACTTGTTCTGGGCTCTGCGCGGCGGCGGCGGGAACTTCGGAGTGGTCACCGAATTCGAGTACCGCCTGAGCGAGATCGGTCCGGAAGTGCATCTGGGACTGTTCTTCTGGGGGATGGAGGACGGGCCGGCAGCGCTTCGTCTTTGCCGCGAGGTGGTGCCGGCCCTACCGGGAAACGCCGGTGCAATGGTTGCGGTCGGTTTGTCCGCGCCGCCGGCACCGTTTGTCCCGGATCAGTTTCACCTGCTTCCCGGATACGCGTTACTGGTAGCCGGTTTCGGATCGGAAGAGGAACACTCGAATGCGATTGCGCCGATTCGAGATGGGGTGCCGACGCTGTTCGAGTTCGTCACCCCGCTCCCGTACACCGGTTTGCAGTCGATGCTCGACGACTCGGAGCCGTGGGGTGCGTACGCCTATGAGAAGGCTTTGGACCTGGTGGATTTCTCCGACGACGTGATCGATGTTCTGACCGAACAAGCGGGCAAGAAATCGTCGCCGATGTCCTTCATGCCGATCTTTCCGCTGCAGGGAGCTTTCACTTCCGTCGGCGAGGACGAGACTGCGTTCGGTGGTTCTCGCACACCACATTACGTGTGCAACATGACGGCGACGGCCACCGATGCCGGAACGCTGGAATTGGACCGATCGTGGGTGCGTGAGACCTGGGAGGCTTTGCGTCCGTTCTCTTCCAATCAAGGCGGGTACGTCAACTTCATGACCGATGTCGACGAGGACCGAGTGCGAGCCTCCTACGGCGCGGCGAAGTATGCGCGATTGTCCGCAGTCAAGGCGAAGTACGACCCGGACAACGTGTTTCACCTCAACGCAAATATTCTGCCCGTGTAAAGCGTCCAAGTCAGAGTGTGAACACCAGTCAGACCGTGAATACCAGGATGACGACGATGAGTGCGGCCAAGATGATGACGGCAATCATGCCGGTCATGGCGAGGGGAGCCCAGGCCACTACCTTGTCGCGGGTGCTGGCATCGGCGGGCCCGGTCGGTATTCGCGGCGGCCAGGAGAACATGTCCATCGGACTGGGAACGTTCCGTAGTGGCGTGTTCTGTTGCACTGCAGGAAGTCCGGTGATCGTGGATCCGGTCAGGCGATTGCGGCGGTGTGGGTCGGCAAGTTGTGTGGTCCGGTGAGCCCAGGCCGGTACGGCGCCCTCGGACGAGTAGACGGGAGCGTCGATCAGCTGCTCGATCGTGCCGCTGCCGCCCGTCGCGGCTGCAGCGAGAGCGTCGCGTGCCTGAGCCATTGTCGGCCGTCGGGTGGGGTCCGGCTCGAGGAGCTGAAGGAGAACGTCGGTGAGCGGTCCGGACTTGGTGGGTCGGTAGATCTCGGCCTTGGCGACACGATGCAGAAGGGCGATGGCGTCCGAGTCGATACCGAAGGGCGGTTGACCCTCGATCACCGTGTACAGCGTCGACCCGAGTGAGAAGACGTCACTGGCCTCGGTGGGGTCGTCGCCGCGGGCAACTTCGGGTGCGAAGTACGCGGGAGTGCCGGTGATGACCTCGTCCTGGGTGTCGGACACGTCGCTCTTTGCACGGGCGATGCCGAAGTCGCTGATCTTGACGGTGCCGAGGGACTTGCCTCGGTCTGCTATCAGGATGTTGCCGGGTTTGATGTCGCGGTGGACGATGCCTGCGGCGTGCGCTTCGGTGAGTGCCGCAGCGATCTGCGCGCCGATCTGCGCGACTTCGAGTGGTGGCAACGTGTCGGCCAGGTTCATGGCCTGGGCGAGGCTGCGAGCCGGGAAGTACTCCATGACCAACCAGGGTTCGCCGGACTCGATCGCGACGTCGTACATGGCGATGGAGTGGGGATGGGTGAGCTTTGCGGCGTTCCTGCCCTCGCGCAATGTACGTTCGCGGACCTCCTCGGCCGTTTCGGTGTCGAGGCCTTCCGTGCTTGTGACCTGTTTCACCGCGACGTCGCGGCTGAGGAGGGTGTCGCGGGCCAGCCAGACGGCGCCCATCCCTCCGTCGCCGATCTTGGAACGGAGTCGGTACCGCCCCGCCAGCAGGTATTCGGGCCCGATGCCCCTCCCGGTCTGCTCCTGAGCTGTCACATCTCAAGGTTAATGGATTGATGCCACTGTGACGCTCGAGGCTCCTGTGAACTGGGTTTTTGGCTCTGCTTGACGTGTCGGGGGTGACACGGTTTACTGAAAACAGTTCGAAAATATGTTCGAAATTGCTGTTCGTTGGATGCATGTCAAACCCGACTTCCCCGCGGTTTGCCGGCTGGTTATGGATTGCGACCAGTGAGTTTTTTCCGGTGTTCCGGAGGATGGGGATGACCGAGGTGACCGAGTTGGTAGAGCTGTCGGCAGATGCGGCGGGGTTGTCCCGTCAGGATCGGCTGGCACAGCTCCGCCGACAGATCGCGTCCATTCCGTCTCGGGGCGATACGTCGTTCTCCGGACCGAGTGTGTCTGTTGCCGGTGTGTCCGCGACCGGTGTTTCCGGGACAGGTGCAGCAGTGTCCGAGAGTGTTGCGGACAGGGACAGGCCGGTATTGGACCGGGCTCACAAGGCCGGTGTTCTCCCGGTGCCGGAGGGCATCGCCGCATTGTTACCGCAGGGCGGTTTGGTGCGGGGAACGGTGGTGTCCGTCGAGGGCGCGGCGTCCTTGCTTTTGGGATTGGTCGCGTCCGTGACGGCGTCCGGAGGGCATGTTGCAGTCATCGGGCAGCCTCGACTGGGATTGCTGGCGGCGTACGAGATGGGTGCGCAACTGGAACGTCTGGCACTCATTCCGGCGCCTGGGCCGGATCCGGTCGAGATCGCCGCTGTGCTGCTCGACGGTATGGATCTGGTGATTCTGGGATTGGCGGGTGCATCGGTATCCCCGTCGCGTGCTCGGGCGGTAGTGGCACGTGCTCGGAGCAAGGGTTCGACTCTTGTTGTCACCGAAGGTCACTGGGACGGAGCCGAGGTTCGGTTGGACGCTCGGGTCCATGGTTACGGTGGGTTCGGTCAGGGCCGGGAGTTGGGGCGTGGTCGGCTCAGTTCCCTGAGCCTCGCGGTTCGTGCACGGGGGCGCTCGTTCCAGCCCCGGACCACGCGCCTGGACATCTGCAGTGCAGCCGGCCGGGTCGAGTGGGTGCCTTCCCAGCCGGTGGAGACTGTGTCGGAGCAGATGGTGTCGGAGCAGACTGTGTCGTCGCAGGTGGTGTCACTGTGAGCAGAGTTCTGGCGTTGTGGTGCCCGGACTGGCCGGCGGTGGCAGCGGCAGCACTTGCCGATCTTCCGGCAACACATCCCGTCGCGGTCACCTCGGGTAATCGGGTGATCGCATGTTCGGCGACGGCCCGCGCGGAGGGAGTTCGCCGAGGCTTGCGTCGACGCGAGTCGCAGGCCCGCTGCCCGGAACTGTATGTGGCGACGGCAGATCCGGAACGCGACGCCAGATTGTTCGAGCCGGTGGCCGCGGCCATCGATGCGGTGGCACCGGGCGTCGAGGTACTCCGTCCTGGTTTGTTGGTGCTCAGTGCGCGAGGTGTCAGTCGGTACTTCGGTTCGGAGGAAGCCGCGGCGGAACGATTGGTGGATCAGGCATCTGCTGCGGGCGTCGAGAGTCAGGTGGGTGTGGCGGATCAGCTGTCCACGGCGGTCATTGCCGCACGCCGGGCAGCGCTGGTGCCGCCGGGGGAGGGGGCACGGTTTCTGGCGCCGCTACCCATGCCGGAGTTGGCGGCCGAGCCCAGCCTCTCTGCGCCGCATCGCGGAGAGTTGGTTGATCTGCTGCGCAGACTCGGGATCAGGACCATCGGTGCTTTCGCAGATCTACCGGCAGTGGACGTCGCTTCGCGTTTCGGTGCCGATGCGGTGCTCGCGCATCGTGCCGCGCGTGGTGAACCCGAGCGGCCACCGTCGGCGCGGACGCTTCCGCCGGACCTGGAAGTGGAGCAGCATTACGATCCGTCGATCGAGCGTGTGGATGCCGCAGCGTTTGCCGGGCGTGCCTTGGCAAGTCTGCTGCACGACAAGCTGTCTGCTGCCGCGGTGGCGTGTACGCGTCTGTCGATTTCGGCCAGCACGGGCAACGGTGAAAATCTTTCTCGGACTTGGCGTTGTGCCGAACCTCTGACGCCGGAGGGAACGGCCGATCGAGTGCGTTGGCAACTGGACGGCTGGCTCACCGGGCGCAGTGAGACCCGGCCGACTGCAGGCATAGCGGTGTTGCGTCTGGAACCGGTGGAGGTGGTCAGTGCCGGTGCCTTGCAGTTGGGGCTGTGGGGCGGTGTCGGCGACGAGGAGGAGCGGGCCAGGCGAGCATTGGTGCGCGTGCAAGGTCTTCTGGGCGGCGAATCGGTTCAGGTCGGTGTCCTGAGCGGTGGTCGAGGGCCCTCGGAGCGAATTACCCTGTTGCCCTTGGGAGACGAGCGGGTAGCTGCCCATGATCCGACAGCCCCGTGGCCTGGTCGTCTGCCGCAGCCCTCTCCGGGGTCGATCTTCGTCGACAATCCCAAGGTATGGCTGGGGGATATGGCCGGCAATGCCGTGTACGTCACCGAGCGCGGAGTCTTCAGTTCGCAGCCGGGAAGGCTGAAGTGGGGGAGCAAGGAATGGGCAGTGCAGGGATGGGCCGGGCCCTGGCCGGTGGACGAGCGATGGTGGGACGCGGCCTCGGCGCGCACGGCGGCGCGGGCTCAGGTTCTGCTGGAGGAATCGCGGGCGCTGCTGATGATCTGTGAAGGCGGTGGATGGTCGGTGGAGGGTGTGTACGAATGAGTTCACAGGTACAGCCAGCTGTACCGGACATGGTCGAGTCGGCTGTACGAACAGTAGGGGCGCTGGCGCCATCGTACTGACGCCGTTGGGCACCTAGCGTTGATGACATTCAAAAACTCACTGTTGCAATGATTCTCGTCGTTGCAACTCTTCGCGAGGAGTGTCATGAAAACGGCGGGCCGATCTGACGTTTCCGGAACCGATCGACTTCACTACCGGCCGACGGAGCTACGCGACGCACAACTTCTGGCGTACGACGAAGCCGGCGAAGGCCGAATCGTGGAGGTGTTCGGGGACGTCGCCACAGCTGAGCACATCGTGATCTTCGTGCCAGGCAACGACAACGGCCTGGGCAACTACTTCGACGAGAACCGTCCGACAGGACCACGAGCGAGCGGATGGACACTGGGAAGGATGCTCCGAACGCTCGGGCCGAACGACCGCGTCGCGGTGATCGTGTGGGTCGGTTATCGGACGCCGTGGGGATTTCTCGAGTCGTTCTCGCGGACTCTTGCAGAACGCGGTGCGATCGATCTGGCGCGGTTGACTCGTATCCTGCCGCGTTCGGCGCATGTCACGCTCGTCGGGCACAGCTACGGGGCGGTGGTGTGCGGACTCGCCCTCCCGTCGGCGCGCGCGGACGATTGTGTGGTGATCGGCAGCCCGGGAATGGGGACCAGTTCGCGCGAGGACCTGTGCTTTGGCGGAAATCTCTGGGCTGCTCTGGGGCCGTCGGACTGGATCCGGTACTTCCCGCGCGTGAAGATCGGTCGTCTCGGGCACGGCCCGTCTCCAGTCCGAGCGCAGCACGGAGCCATAGTTTTCGACACCGGCGCCATTCGAGGGCATTGCGGATACTTCGCTGATGCAAGTGAGTCGCTGCGCAAAATCGCGAGGATCGGGCTGGCTCGCTACGACGAGGTCACGAGACCAGGGGAGTTGCCGCCTCAGCTGACCGCGTCAGCAATCCGCGAGGACAGGTCTATCCTGGGAACTCGTGAGTGTCGCTAACGTACGAAGTGCCGGCGGGGTCCAGATCAGCTACCGCGATTCCGGCTCGCATCCCAGTGTGGCCGATCTGCCTCCGGTAGTTCTCGTGCACGGGATGGGCGGCGACAGCGGTACCTGGGACAAGTTCGCGCGGACCTTGCGTTCGCGCAACCGACGAGTTGTCTCGGTCGATCTTCGCGGCCACGGCCGGAGCGCTCGGGCGTCGTCGTACCTGTTCGACGAGTTCGCGGACGACGTCATGGACGTGTGTGATCATCTCGAACTCGATCAGGTGGATCTGGTCGGCCATTCGCTCGGCGGGCACGCGGCGTCGTTGATCGCTCAGAAACGTCCCACTGTGGTGCGGAAGTTGGTCATCGAGGAAGCGCCGTTACCGCTTCGTGCGGGTGACCCGGAACAGGTGTTCGCGAGGAAATTGCCGAGTGTGCCAGAACTGTGGCACGCCACAACAAGTTTGGTGCGACATCCGCGAGCCGCGCTGACGTTCGATCGCTCGATGACGCGGTCCGCGCTCGAGCAGTTCCGCCGACCGGATCCGCAGTGGTGGGATCGCTTGCCACTCATCGAGGCCGACATGTTGTTCCTGCGTGGAGGTCTGGGCGGGATGGTGGACCCCGTTCGCCTCGACGCTGTTGCGGCCACCGTCGCGCGCTGCGAATTGGTCTCCTTCCGCACCGGCCACAGTGTCCACCGCGACGGTCACCGCCAATTCGAATCCGTTGTGTTGCCGTTCATTTCCTGAAAGCGGAATATCAGATCAGTTCCGGGAAGAACCCATCCACAACGCGTGCGGCACCGAATGTACTTCCATGCACACCAACGGCAACGACTGGTCCGCACACGAATACGTCGACGCGGTAGCACGATCCGTTCACGGTGAGACAGTTCGATGGCCGCAGGGTCCGAGCACGGATGCGGTGATCGTTCTCCCCGTTCATGCCCGAAACCATCCGGGGAAGAACGCAGTTCTGCTCTGGAATCACGACTTCGGTTGGTCGTGGGGCGTCGAGGAGGCTGATGTGCGAAGGACGATCTCGATAGTCGACACTCTCGGCATCGGCCGGACACCGGATCCGCTGCGCTGTGCGGATCGGGTAATCGAGCTGATCAGTCAGGCGGTTTGCTCGAGCATGTGTAGCGAACACTGATTCGGTCAACTCTGGGGCGACAACGCCTCCGAGAGGACGACGCCCGTGAACCCAGAGAACGTTCCAGCCTCGCATTGTCATTCATTGCCGCGCCGGACGTTCCTCGGTGGCGTCGGTGCTCTTGTCCTCGCCGGAGTGGCAGACGTCGCAACCGGCGCGGTGAGTGCGGCGCCGGCACAAGCAGCGCCCGCCGATCGGTTTCCACAGAAACCCAACATCGTTGTCATCATCACCGATCAGGAACGCCGGCCGATGTACTGGCCGCAAGGCTGGGCTGATCAGAATCTGCCCAACCGCAAGAGGATTGCCGATCACGGGCTGACGTTCGACCAGGCGGTGTGCAATACCGCGATGTGCTCGCCGAGTCGTAGTACGTTCTTCACCGGTCTCTACCCCGCGCAGCACGGGGTCACGAGAACGCTCACCGAAGGCGGCACTGTTTCACCCACCGAGCCACAGTTGCAGGTCTCCGAACAGAACATGGCAAAGCTGCTGGCGTCGGCCGGCTACAACGTCCAGTACCGGGGGAAATGGCATCTGAGCAAAGGCGTCGACGGCGGTGATCCGACAAGCGAGGACGTAGCGGGATTCGGCTTCGAAGGGTGGATTCCGCCGGACGCGGGCCAGGACACCAATCCGGATCATTTCGGCGGCGGGTGCGCAGACCATGATCGCCGTGTTGCCGAGGAGGCAGTCGATTTTCTGTCCGGACCAGCAGTCACGTCCGGACAGCCCTGGGCGCTGATCGTCTCGTTCGTGAACCCACACGACGTCCTCGCGTACCCCCAGACCTGGAATGCGATGAACGGAACGTGCGACAACTACGGATCGGACGCACCAGGCGCCTTCGAGCAAGGAATCGACCTGCCGCCCACCTTCGACGAGATCCTGGCGCTCAATCACAAACCGACAGCACAGGTTCAGTCCGAATTGCTGCTCGCAGCCGGGCTCGGGCCGCTGCTCGGACCCGATCAGGCCCGCAACTACATCAACTTCTATGCCTACATGCATAAGGTTGTGGACGAACACATCGGCAGCGTGCTCGACGCGATCGAGGCCACTCCACAGATGCTCGACGACACGGTGATCGTTCGCATGTCCGACCACGGGGAGATGGGGATGAGCCACGGAGGTTTGCGGCAGAAGGTGTTCAACGCCTACGAGGAAACGCTGCGCGTTCCATTGGTCATCAGCAACCCCTTGCTGTTTCCCGAGCCCGTTCGCACCGACGCCCTGGCGTCGTTGATCGACGTGATGCCCACTCTCGCCACTCTCGCCCAAGCGCCCGCGCGTGAATCGTGGAACTTCTTGGGCACCGATCTGACCCCGGTCGTCGTCGACGCTGCCGCCTATCCGCAAAGTCCCAGCGCACAGGTTCAGGACACGATTCTGTTCACCTACGACGATCAGAACTGCGCAACGCCCGACGGTCAGAACATCGTCACGCAGCCTAATCACATCCGGTGCATACGTGAGAGTCGATGGAAGTACACGATGTACTTCGATCCCGCGGGAGTTGCTGCGCCGCAATACGAACTCTACGACTTACAAGCCGACCCCTTGGAACTGAACAATCTAGCCAATCCGCTCAATATCGGCTCGTATCGGCCAGATCTGGCGGCTCAGATGAACGCCAAGCTCTTCGCAGTGATGGAGACCAAGGGTGTTTCTCTGAAGGAATAGATCGAATTTCGCCAAAACTGATTCACGTTTCAGTTCTGCGGGCATGCTGATGGGGCATCTGTCTTCGGTTCGGGAAGAAGGAATGTCATGACTGTCACCTCGCCGGGGCGAGAAGGTTTCAGTACTCTTCGGTCGGGAGGGTTGAACTGGGATTCGTTCCCACTCCGATTGTTCACCAAGGGAAATGCCAAATTCTGGAACCCAACCGACCTCGATTTTTCCCAGGATGCCCGCGACTGGCAGGAGTTGACCAGCGAGCAGCAGCGCAGCGCCACCTTCCTGTGCGCGCAGTTCATTGCCGGTGAAGAAGCCGTCACCGAAGACATTCAACCGTTCATGAAAGCGATGTCGACCGAGGGCAGGTTCGGCGACGAGATGTACTTGACGCAGTTCTGTTTCGAGGAAGCCAAGCACACCCAGGTATTTCGGCTGTGGATGGACGAAGTGGGATTGACCAGTGACCTGCATTCCTACGTCGCTGACAATCCGTACTACCGGCAACTGTTCTACGAGGAGTTGCCGTCGTCGCTACGCATTCTCGAGACGGATCCCAGCCCGGTCAACCAGGTGCGTGCCAGCGTCACCTACAACCACGTCATCGAGGGCAGTCTGGCGTTGACGGGCTACTACGCCTGGCAGAAAGTCTGTGCGACGCGCGGAATCCTGCCTGGCATGCAGCAATTGGTGCGAAAGATCGGTGACGACGAACGACGACACATGGCGTGGGGGACGTTCACCTGCCGAAGGCACGTCGCCGCCGACGATCACAACTGGGACGTCGTCCAGCAGCGGATGGGTGAACTCATGCCCATGGCGCTCGGAATGATCAACTGGGTCAACGATCAATTCGAGGTGCAGCCGTTCGGTTTGGACAATCAGGAGTTCCTCGAGTATGCCGCAGACCGTGCGCAGCGCCGACTTTCGGCGATCGAGTCTGCGCGCGGGCGCGACGTCGCCGAGATCGACCTCGACTATTCGCCGGAAACTCTCGAGGAAAAGTTCGGGGCGGAAGATGCCGCTGCGATGAGTGAGGCGGCCGGCTGAAATCGAGTTCTATTGGGGCCAAGCCGAGTTCTGGATGACCTCGACAAAATCGATGTGCCGAAATCCCGGTACAAAATGTTCGAGCACGTCGCCGTTGACCGTTCCGAACGTGCTCTCGGGGCGGTGCTTGAAACCGTCGGTGAAGGCCTTCAAGATCTGATTCTTGAAATCCGGGCGGGGGTGGGCCGCGGTGACGGCGTCGATGTCGGCCTGGTCGAGTTCGCTGTATCCGATTCCGAGTACATCGGTCTCCACACCCGCTGTCACCAAGGCGATTTCGGGTTCCAATCGGGAGGGAATTTCGGGCGTCGTATGTAGAGCGATGCCTTCCCACACTGTGCGGATGTCGGTTTCGTCGACACCGTAGCGGGTGAGGAATCGCCGCGCTTCGTCGGCGCTGTCCAATTCGAACCGTGCCGTACTGTCTCGGAATTTCTCGGTGAGCCCCAGGTCGTGGAACATGGCGCCGACGTAGAGCAATTCGGGGTCGGCGTGCAGCCCCAGACGCGCTCCCTGAAGCGATCCGAAGAGGAAGACGCGTCGCGAATGGTGAAACAGTAACTCGGAAGCCGTATCTCGGACGAGTTCGGTGGCGTCGGCAGCCATCTTCGAATCGGGGATTTTCACACCGGCAATGATCGTGTTCATCGGTACCTGCTCTGCTCGTCGCTGCTGCGAATTTCTCGGTCTATCCCAGTGTCGGTCGAGCACGCACGCGGGCGCACCCTGATCTCGGCCATACTGTCCACAGATCAGGACGAAGGGGAGTGATCGTGACCGCAGTGCATCGAGTTGCCGTCCTGGTGTTCGACGGCGTCAAACTACTCGACGTCGCAGGTCCGAGTGAGGTGTTCGCAGAGGCCAATCGCGGCGGAGCGAACTACGAGTTGGTGATCTGCTCGGCGGGTGGACACGATGTCGACTCGTCGACCGGCATGCGCATTCCGGTCGACTGTGACGTCGCAGATTCCGGTTCCTTCGACACGTTGCTCGTCATGGGTGGCGACGTGTTCCCGTCCACGCCGGTGAGCCCGGAACTACGCGAGGCAGCACGTGACCTGGCAGGGCGTTCGGGGCGGGTTGCGTCGATCTGTACCGGGACTTTCATCCTGGCGGCGAGTGGACTGCTCGACGGACGCCGCGCAACCACGCATTGGCAACACACGGCAACGCTGGCGCGCGCCTATCCGCAGATCACGGTAGTTCCCGACGCCATTTTCATCGAGGACGGCACGGTGTTCTCGTCTGCGGGTGTGACCGCCGGGATCGACCTCGCGCTCGCATTGCTCGAGCGAGATCATGGTGCAGAAATGGCCCGGCGCGTCGCGCAGCTTCTGGTGGTATTCCTCCAGCGTCCAGGTGGGCAGTCACAGTTCTCGCCGTCGTTGAGCGGGCCGCGGCCCCGGGTGCCCGCGCTTCGCGCAGTAGTCGACGCGGTGGCGGCCGATCCGGCGGGGGAGTACTCGGTCGACGAACTGGCTGCCCTGGCGCATCTGAGCCCACGGCATTTGACGAGGCTCTTTCGCGAGGAACTCGGTACGACGCCGGCCAAATACGTCGAGTTGATCCGTTTCGATTCCGCGAAAGCGCTCCTCGATGCCGGCCACTCGGTGACCGAAGCCGCGCAATTGGCGGGATTCGGCAGTTCGGAATCCCTACGCCGAGCATTTTCGACGCATCTCGGAATCTCGCCGCAGGTGTACCGTCGTCGTTTTCAAGCTTTCGGCTGAGACTGACTTTCGTGCTTGCCTTGCGGCGGGCTCATGCCCTGCTTGTCGAGCCAGGCAAGGCTGTAATCCGCGATCTCACGCCAGCCGTGGTCGATGGTCAGAGAATGCCCACGATCGCCGAAGACCTTGTATTCGTTGACCGTTGGAGCCTTGGCATACTTCTTGAACGAGCTGTCCGAACTGGCTTTCGGGACTGTGCGATCCTTGCCGCCGCCGATCATCAGGAGTGGCCCGCGGCGGGCGTTGAAATCCACTGCAGCGGGGCTGTGAGGCGCGAAGTTGGCGAGCGCTGCCTCGAACAACGGCCGACCAGGGGCGGGAATCGCATACTGCTCGAACAAGGCGTCGGACTCGTCCTTGGACACGGCGCTGGCAAAGGACTTGTGAAACGACTCCCTGTTGTGTGAGTACGCCTTCCGGTAATTTCCGGGGTTGGACAGGACCGGGAAGACGCTGCCCAGTTGGACGAGGGGAAGTTTCAACACCCCTTTGGGCTGAGCCGGGTCGATGGCAATTGCCGCGGTCGCCAACTTCTGGCCCAGCAGTTTCTGCGCGATCAAACCTCCGAACGAATGCCCCACCACGATCGGTGGTTCGTCGAGATCGGCGATCACCTTGGCGTAGTGATCGGTCACGTCGTCGATGCCGTGTCCCGCGATATCCTCCGGGTGTTCGCGCGTCTCACCCACCGTCGACGCGTCCCCTGGCCACCCCGGCGCCATCGTGGGGTATCCCTGCGCGTTGAAAACCTGCGCCCAGGGGTCCCAGGTGGTTGGGTGCATCCAGAGTCCGTGGATGAACAGAACAGTCGGGTTGGACTTGGGCGACATGCGCGCTCCCCGCTATCGGACCGATGATCGATACGGGATGCCCGCTTTTTACAACCTCATGCACATTTTCGGCGAGCTTTTCCATCGGGCCGTTCCGTTCTGTTGTGCGAAGATGGCACGATCGTGGAATGGCACCAACTGGATCTGCGAAGGCGATGGCACTGTGGACGACTGCTTTTGTTGTCTCACAAGCGAATATTGCTCGCCTACTCGGGCCGGTGGCTCCCAAAGTATTGGAAGTGCAGACGGCGTTCTCCGCTCGCCGGTACGTCGAAATATTGGACTCCATGGATGCGGCGGCCACGGCGCGATTTCGCAGTCACTACTACCCCGACTTCGTACATCCCGCGATCTACGCGATGGCTTTGCGGTCAGCAGGCAAGCGGCTCGGGGAGCGGGTTCCCCTTTCCTCGACAACTCGGCGCGCCCTTGCCGTAGTACCGGTACTGTCGGCGGCCGGCGACTACGTCGAGAACGTGGTCGGACTCCATTTCCTCGATCATCGCGACAGCATCACCGACTCGAGGGTTCGCGCCGCTTCGACCGTCAGTATTGCCAAATGGGTGCTCGCACTCGGAACTCTCGGATATTTGTCGCAGGGTTTTGTCAGAGTATGGGCATCGAGAATGTGAGGAGCACTGATGGCAGTCGAACTCGATACCGAATACTTCGCTGACGGAGAAGAGTTCCGTCGATGGCTGTCCGAGAACCACGAGGTGGTCCCCGGCCTTTGGCTGAAAATGGCCAAGAAGACCTCGTCGCACAGCTCTATCGACTACGACCAAGCGTTGGACGTTGCCCTGTGCTTCGGCTGGATCGACAGCCTCGCACGGCGAATCGACGACGATTTCTTCGTACAGAAGTTTTCGCGACGCACCGCGCGGAGTCCGTGGTCCAAACGCAACGTCGAGATCGTCGCCCGCCTCGACGCCGCGGGACTTCTCGAGCCATCCGGCATCGCCGAGATCGAGAAGGCCAAGGCCGACGGTCGGTGGGATCGCGCGTACGAGGGATCAGCCAAGGCCGAGGTCCCGAAAGACTTTCTCGATGCGCTTGCGGAAAACCCGAAGGCTCGCGAGTTCTACGCGACGCTCAATTCCACCAACCGATTCACCATCGCGTACCGACTGCAGGAGGCAAAGCGTCCGGAGACGCGAGCCAGGCGGATCGAGAAATTCGTCAACCAGCTTGCGGAGGGCAAGAAGTTCTACTGAGCTGCCGCGTCACTGAGCCACAGGCACTTGCGAATCGACACCCAGCGCGGCTGACACAATAGGGCTCGTGATCGAAGCCGAAACCTGTTCCGCACTGTCTGCTGTCGACGAACCGCTGGCAGGCAGCGCTGCCGTCGTGCGGGGTTGGGTGTGTCTCGAATTCAACGCAGCCTGGGGTCGTGACGTGCTGGACGGAACGGCGTTGGGGGAGGAGCTCGCCGCCGAGCTGAGCCGACGAGCCGACGCTGCCGACGTACGAATCATGTTCGTTCGGCGACCCGGGCGCACCGATCCGATGACTGATGGACACACCGTCCTGCTTGCGCGCTCCGATCCGAGCGACTCATGGTGTGAAAGGTTGCACATCGATTCGCCGATGGACTTACTCGACGTCGATTTCTTCCTGTTGGATGGGCCGCCACCAGGATTGGGCGAGCAAGTGACCGAGCCAGTCGTATTGGTCTGCGCTCACGGCAAGCGCGATCAGTGCTGCGCTGTATTCGGCAGGCCGATTGCCGCAGCGCTGACGTCGTCCTTCGGGCCTCAGGTGTGGGAGTGTTCGCATACCGGCGGGCACCGATTTGCGCCGTCGATGATCTTGCTGCCGAGCGGCAATACATACGGCCGTCTGTCCGCAAGTGAGAGTGTCACGGCCGTGGAGGTGGCTTCCCGAGATCAAGTCCATTTGCCAGGCCTGCGTGGACGGAGTTGCTGGTCTCCGGCGGGTCAGGCTTCGGAAATTGCAGTGCGACAACAAATCAGCTGTGGAATCGACCAGTTGGCTGTCGTCGAGCAGGCGAGTGACGGGACATGCGTCGTCGCACATGTGGACGGCCGGCGATGGGCCGTGGAGACTGCAGTCTCCGAACTCGCGCCGCGTCCACCGAGTTGCGGCGCGGCGCCCAAGCCGGTCAGGCCGGTTGTCGTCACGTCGATTCGAGACCTGTGATTCCCTCGTCGGTTTCATGCGATCAGTCTCGATGAACTCGGGTGTGGGTCCGTGCTACCGCAACAGGAACGGAATGACTGCGGGCGGTAATTGACGTTGTCCGAGGAGGTTTACGCGTTGGCATCCGTCGAGTTCGACTGCCATCCGTGTGCCGCCCGATCCGTCGGGACGAAGTACGTCGATCGAAGCGATGTGTTGGGCGACGAGATCGCATGGGCCTGCAGGTGGCGCGGTGGATGCACCCTCCATCAGATCAGTACTCTGCTGGCGTGACAAGCGGATTCGGGACTCGGTCAGCGGCGGTTCGGTGGAATAGCGGCACACCCGTAGTCTGCCGACGTCGGAAATCGGTGTAGCCAAAGCTGTTTCCGTCAGTGGGTGCGCGTGAGTGTCTTCGTGTTCTGCCATGCGATTCATGTCAACTTCAGTGGTCGTCGCGAACGGTTGTCCGATCGAGTCGGGGCAGATTCCCGCATCATCGGCGGACACACCGTCGACCAAGTGTTGTTCGCGGCTGTCCTCTTGCAATCGGTTCAGGGCTGCTTGTGGTTTCTCTTGCAGTCCGCAGGGCGCGGTCGGCCAGGTAGGGCGTATGGCTGCTCCTGCTTCGTCTACCAGCCACAAACCGGCTGGCGGGACGAGACGGTACGCGCAGTCGGCTCGGACGTTGGCAGGAAATCGACGAGACTGTTCGCGGAATGCTTCGTCCACCGCGTGGATGTCCCCCTCGAGGCGTACGGCGTCGATCGATAACCCGCCGTCGGACGTTTCTCCGCGTTCGCATCGAACAACGGCAACGGGGCTGAAATCAGGAGGTGGGTAACCACTTCCCTCAGGGCGAAGAGCGATGCTGCTGTCGCGTGCCTCGGGGGCTACGAGCGCGGCGGCGATATCAGGGGCGAGACAGTCCGCCCGATCGACCGCTGTCGCGACCGGTGGAGTGAAAGATTCATAGTCTCGAACGCCGGTCCAAACCAACGCAACGGCGATGACACTGACGACGACGATAAAGACCCCAGCTGTGAAACGTCCACTCATACATCGACACTATGTGCTTTTGCGATGGATTGAGGCGAAGTCTCGACCATTGCGGGTGCGACGTAGCATCGCTGCTATGACAGTCGATTTGGTTGCGCCTGACGAGGCCTTGTGGGTGTCCTGGTTGGAGTCGCGTGACGAGTGGGGCGGACCGCAGGCGGATCAGCCCGGTTCGGCCTTGGGAGTTGCGCAACGTCTGGATCTCGATCTTGCATCCCGCGATGGGTTCGGGCACTGGGTGCAGGAGTTGTTGGCGCAGCCTGAGGCGTTGCCGGGGCCCGACATTGTCCCGGCAACCAACTGGTGGATCGTGCGAGACGGCAGGTATCTCGGTGCTATCCAGTTGCGACACAGCTTGAATGAGTTCTTGGCTGATCTTGGTGGTCATATCGGCTACGGGATTCGGCCGTCGGAACGCCGGAAAGGGATAGCATCGACTGCTCTGCGGGAGGTGCTCACGTACGCCGGCGACCCAGTGGGGCTCAGTCGCGTCCTGATTACCTGCGACGAAACGAACGAGGGTTCGCGTAAGACAATCGAAGGGTGTGGTGGTCTACTCGACAGTGTGCGCCCAGCTGATCAGTTGTCGCGCAACCTCGGTCATACGGGGGATACGCTTCGCTACTGGGCGGCCACGGGCCAATCAAGCGTCAGTTGACCGTTTTTGGCCGTCAACGGGAAGTCACGGTCGCAGGGTAGGCGACACGGGCCGCGATACTTTCGCTGAGATCTTGGATTTCTGCGGCGAGGACGTCTCGGCTCTTCGTGTCCGACTCGTGAACGAAGGTTGTCGATCCCAGTGTGGCACCGCAATATTCGATGATTCCGCGCTCGATCTGTGTCCGGAAGGCCTCGTACACGCCGTGTCGGTCGAAACTCTCAGCGTCGTCACCTGCGACCGGAATCAGGTGGACGGTGAGTCGGTCCAGTTTCTTCACGAATTCGCTTCCCGGGGTGTATTCGTACGCCCATCCGCTGACGAAGACTCGATCGATCCAACCTTTGAGTAGTGCGGGCATGGACCACCAGTACATCGGAAACACGAGAATCAGATCGTCTGCACGATCGATTCGGTCCTGCTCGGCTACAACATCGGCCGGGGGAGTCCCGTTGCCGCGGAACAGGTTCACATCGGCTTCGGAGAATCGGGGATCGAAATTCTCGGCATGTAGATCCGCGAAGTCGACGTCGCCGCCCAGGTCGCGGATCGCGTCGGCGGTAGAACGGGCGACATGCTGGGTAAGTGACTGTGGATCGGAGTGGGAGACTACGACGAGTGTGGTCATGAGCGTCCTTCGGTAGATGGTGCGCTTATGTACTAAGAGTAGGTTACTATTGGTATATAGCGCAAGGAGGTGTCCGATGGCACGTACGAGACTGTCGCGAGCCGGCAGGTACGAACAGCTCGTCGAGGTGTCGTGGGCATTGGTGCGAGAGGAGGGCGCAGACGCACTGACCCTTGGCCGGTTGGCTGAACGTGCCGGCGTCGCAAAGCCCGTTGTCTACAGTCATTTCGCCTCCCGCGCCGCGTTGTTGGCAGCCCTTTTCAAGGAATTCGACGATCGTCAGACGGTGATGCTCGAGGAGTATCTCGATGCCGCGGATGAGTCTTTGAGCGGACGCGCGAATGCCATCGCCGACTCCTACGTCGGATGTTCGCTGGCGCAGGGGCGTGAGCTGACGGGTGTGCTTGCAGCGCTGGAGGGTTCGCCCGAGCTGGAGCGGGTCAAGCGTGAATCCGAACACGCGTATTCCGAACGATGTCGAGAGGTGCTGGCTCCCTTTGGTGTGGGCGGGGGACTTGCGCAACCTTCGATGACTGCAATATTCGGCGCTGCAGAGGCACTCTCGCATGCGGCTGTAGCGGGAGCGCTCTCGCCCGACGATGCTCGCAGCGAACTTGCCGCACTGATAGTCGCGGTGGTCGGCAGGGCCTGAGGTCACCGGCTATTGCGGGCGGTCGTGATCGGGCCGTTCAGGATAGTCATAGACTGACGTGCCCATCCAGTTCGACGCGCTCACGCATGGATTCGGATATCGCTGTCAGAGTTCTGACGAACGCGTCGATGGCGGGAGCAAGTGGAGGTTTCCCGTAGGTCGCGACAGAGATAGTGCGCCGCTCGCCGGGAATGCGGTGTGCGCGGATATCCGGATTCTGATGTGCCTGGAGAGCGAGGGCTGGAAGGGTGCTGACCCCGCTTCCGGAGGCGACCAGCGCTTGGACGGCGACGTAGTCGTCGGTCTCGAACTCGATCCGCGGAATGAACCCAGCACGATTGCAAGCGGTGAGGAGGTGGGCGCGGCAACTCGGACAGCCGGCAATCCAGGTCTCACTGGAGCAGCCACTGAGCTCGCTGGCGGCATCTGGATCCCGCGCGGAGGTGATCAGGTACAACGGATCTTCCAGCAAAGTCGTCTGCGCGACATGCTTGAGCCCGACTTCAGGGGTGTCCTCGTGCGCGAAGACAACAGCTACGTCCACATCGTTGTTACGAAGCAGTGCAAGTGCTTTGGGTGGTTCTGCATCAACGAGGCTGATGGACACATCGGGGTACTGGGACGTGAACGCCGCCATCGCCTGCGGAATCAAACTCGCCAGGGCTGACGGGAATGCGGCCAGTCGTACCCGCCCGGCCCTCAGTCCTGCGTACGTTTCGACTTCCGCTACTGCTGCATCGACGTGGCCGAGGATCTCGGTGGCTCGCCGAACCAGTACCGCACCGGCATCCGTCAGACGTAGCCCACGACCGGCTCGCTGGAACAGTGGAACCCCGACTTCCGATTCGAGTTGTCGAAGGTGGTGGCTGATGGAGGGCTGTGCGTAACCGAGAGAATCGGCGGCGGCTGTCACCGATCCTTCCTGCGCAACAGCGACCAAGACCCTCAGCCGAATTAGATCGAGCATGCCGAAATCATAGAAGATTTCGATGCTTTTGACGAAAACACGTATTGGACCTATGAATCAGTGTTTGACAGGGTGATCCACATGGCACAGGCACCGGATCTTGCGGCAACAACCGAGCTACAACCACCCACATGGGCAGACATCGAGCGTGCCAGTCAGGTCGTCCGTCGGCATCTACCGGTCACGCCCCTGATATCGCACCCGACCTTGGGTGCGGGTTCATGCAGCCAATTGTTCGTCAAACACGAGAACGTGCACGCCACGGGTGCGTTCAAGGTTCGCGGCGGACTGAATCTGGTGGCAGGACTGGATGAGGCGACGCGGGCGCGGGGGATTGTCGGCTACTCGACCGGAAACCACGCTCAATCCTTGGCGTATGCAGCAGCGGGTGCGGGCGTGCGATGTGTGATCGTCATGCCGGTTGGGGCGAATCCAGTCAAGGCTCACGCTGTCCGCTTGCTCGGAGCCGAACTCGTCGAGCACGGTGTGAATTTCGACGAGGCACGTGCTCACGCCGAGTTCGTCAGCGAACGTGACGGCCTGCGTCTCGTCAGCGCCGCCAATGAGCCGGCCATCCTTGCCGGTGTCGCTACTGCTTACGTCGAACTCGTCGAACAACAACCCGATGTGGACGCGGTGGTAGTCCCAGTCGGTGGCGGCAGCGGCGCCGCGGCGGCGTGTCTCGTCGCCAGTGCGCTCGCACCGCACCTAGAGGTGTTCGCAGTGCAGTCGGAGGCCGCGCGAGCCGCACATGACTCATGGAGTTCCGGCACGTGCGTCGAGCGCCCGAACATCACCCGTGTCGAGGGGCTTGCGACCGGTGCCGGGTTCGCACTGACACAACGTGTTTTGCGTGAACGGCTCGGGGGCTTCCTGCTCGTCACTGACGACGACATCACCCTCGCGCAGCGGGCGTTGCTCTACGACGCTCACACTTTGAGTGAAGGCGCCGGTGCGGCCGCACTTGCTGCGGTCTATGCGCATCCGAACACCTTCGCTGGCAAGCGCGTTGCTGTTGTCTGCACGGGCGCCAATGCCTCCGAGAGCGAGATTCGCAGGGTCGTCGGCTAACCGATGGCATGATCGGAACCATGTGCCAGTTTGGTAGGGCGGCACCAATTTTGCATCGCGTATGTGTGTCTGGAACAAGATTTCGCTTCCACGATTGAGCAGAGTGAGCAGGGTCGCATCTCGCGACAGCAAGGCCACCGTGGAGGAGACGTGATGCTGCCGACAATCGTCGTTCGGGACGGGACTGTGCTCGATGGTAGAGGGAGCCCGCCCAGGAAAGCGGATGTTGCGATCGCCGGTGACACGATCGTGGAAGTCGGAACGATCGGTGCTGTGCCGGGGGCGATCGACATCGATGCTCGCGGTTGCATGGTGGCTCCCGGTTTTGTGAATGTGCTCAGCCATAGTTACCTCACGCTGCAGCAAGACCCACGAGGATTGTCGGACTTGTATCAGGGGGTCACAACCCAGGTCTTCGGTGAAGGCGTGTCTCTCGGACCGGTCACGGGTTCGATGACTCCGGCGATGCTCGGATTGGGTGCGATTCCAACTGGGGTGCAATCACATTGGCCGAGGTTGCATGATTTTCTCGAATCCTTGGAGACGAACGGCGTCGGTTTCAACGTGGCGAGCTTCGTCGGCGCGGCGAATCTGCGCATGGTGGTTGCGGGTGTGGACAATCGCCTGTTGAGTGAACAAGAGCTGGCCGAAGCGTGTGCCCTGCTCGACGAGGAGCTTGAAAATGGAGCTCTCGGAGTGGGTTCGGCTCTGATCTATCCACCCGGAAGCTATGCAGATACCGGCGAGTTGCGAGCATTTTCGCAGGTGCTCGCCAGACACGATGCCGTCCATATCTGCCATCTCCGAAGCGAAGGGCAGAGGTTTCTCGAAAGCATCGAGGAACTGATCGACATCGCTCGAACGACAGGAGCGCGCGGGGAGATCTACCACCTCAAGGTTGCGGGTAAGTCGCACTGGCACAAAATGTCCGAGGCCTTGCAATTGGTTGAGTCGGCTCGCGAGGACGGTGTGCGAATCACCGCGGACGTATATCCGTACGAGGCGGGGAACACGCTGCTCAGTGCCGCGTTGCCGCCGGAGTTTCGGTGTCGTGACACGACGGCCGGGCGCGCGCAACTTAACTCGACCGGTGTCCGAGACCAGATCCGCGGGAGGATCCATCGTGAGGACGAGGACTGGGAGAATCTCTACGCTGCGTCCGGAGGCGCCGATGGGGTGACGATCTTGTCCGAGGTACCGGCACTCGGAATCAGAGCGGGGGAAGCTCTGGGATCTATTGCTCGGAGGATGGGGCATCACGACCCGGTGGACACCATACTGGCTGTTCTCGACGCTCTCCCCACAGCCGAAGCTGCCTATTTCATTGCGTCGGAGGACAACACGCGAATTGCCTTCGAGCGTCCCTGGGTTTCGGTTGGTTCCGATGCCGATGCTCAAAGCACGGAGACCCTTTTCGCGGGGCAACCCGTCCACCCCCGTTCATTCGGAACTTTCGCCCGTATTCTGAGCCGCTACACCCACGGCATTGGCGGGCAATCAGTCGAGGAATGCGTTCGCCGAATGACCAGCCTTCCTGCTGAAAACTTCGGTTTGGCGAAGCGGGGCTACATTGCGCCAGGGGGATACGCCGATCTGGCGATCTTCGACCCCTCGCAGGTAGAGGATCTCGCGACATACGACAACCCAAGAGTGTATGCGACCGGAATGCGGCACGTTGTGGTCAATGGGCAACCGGCACTGTCGGACGGGGTGCCGACGGGGAAGCTTGCAGGGCGCGCACTTCGGCGCTCGCGCAACGGGTTCGATGCAGTGAGGTGACGAGCTGGCACCGGGGTCAGCTCCGGATCGGCGAAGCGGCCACTGCCGGGAACGACCCTTCAGCGGCCACTTCGCCGGACCACGTGAGAGCCCTCAGAATTTCGCCGGGGTCTGTGGAACGATCATGGCCACCAATGCCGCAGCAGCCGTCGCGCCGACCAGGACTCCGAACGCGGCCATGTACGAGAACTGGTCCACCATCCATCCCATCACGAGGGGGGTGATGAAACCGGCAAGCTGTCCACAACCGTTGATCAAACCCATTCCGGAACCGAGGAATTCGGCGGGCAATGCCCGCAACGGGAGGGCGAAGATCGACATCGAGCACAGTCCGCTGACGCCCATCGCGAGGGTTTGATAGAACGTGAACATCGCGACGGTATCGGTGGTAGTCATCAAGAACAGCAGAATGGCGGAGGTGGCCATGCACGGAACGAGCAGAATGCGCGCGCTGTCGTGGAAGTACTTGTCCACCAGACGTCCACCGACGACGATGGCCAATGCCGTGACGATGAACGGGATCGCCGCGAAGATTCCCGTATCGATCAGCGAGAGCCCCTTTTCGTTGAGGAGGTAGCTCGGCACCCAGGTCAACAGCCCATATCCGGCCATGTTGGCCAGGCAGAACAGAAGTGCGAACTTCCAGACCGAAACGGACTTGAATACCGCGGCGCGTGAGTGTTCACTGGCGAGCGGTTGCAGTGCGGCCTCCGGATCTTCCGTGATCTCTGTGTCCAACGGCGCCGGGAGCACCAACCAGACGACTGTGCCGATCACGGCGCCGACTATGGCCACCAGCCAAAATGCGTCCCGCCAACCGACGGCCATGAGAACTGGGGCGATGATCAATGGTGCGATGCCGGGGCCCAGGTTGTTTGCACCGATCATGAAGCCCATGGCCGTGGCGCGAGTTTTCGGACGGGTTCGCTCAGCCAGAGCTTTGAACGACGCTGCTGGGAAGAGACCCTGGCTGAGCCCGAACATCGCACGCATGACCATCAGCGAGACGAGTCCCCAGGCGAATCCTGTCAGTGCGGTGAACACCGACCACAGGATCAGCGCAACGATCAACAGTGGCCGGGGTCCGAATCGGTCGGCCAACATGCCGCCGGGGACCTGCCCGAGCATGTAAAAGATGGCGAAGATCGACACGACTCCGCCCAATTGCGTATTACTGAGGGAAAATTCGTCTCCGATCATCGGCAGTGCAAGCCCGATCATCACGCGATCTATCATGTCGATCATCCAGATCGTACTGAGCAGCCCAACAGTCATGGTCGTTGTTCGACGAATTGACTTGTTGTCCAATATATTTTGTATCGACTTGCCGCCGCTATGCGAGGGTTCCTCAACTGTGGCGCGTTCCGACTTCATCATGCCTCCTGAATTGCGTTGTGCCGCATGGACTGATGAAGTGTGGCAGCGGACACGTTGGCCGCATTGGTCCGTTCGGCCAATAACCAACCGAATGTTTCGTCGGTCGGTACAGCGTCAGTCGGGTGAGATTCCGGGTGACGCTGTCACCAGAGCTTTAACTGCACAAAGCTCTGTCCACGGTGTCTACGACGTGTTGCGTGGCGGATGCAGTCGAGGGAAGAGCAGTCACCGCAAGGTTTACGGCGCGCCCGTTGTCGGTGATGCCGCCGCGGGTCTCGTAACCGACTATGTCGCCGCCATGGCCCCAGTAGACCCCGCCGCACGAGAGAGTCCTGCTGGTGAGGCCGAGGCCGTACTCGAGTCCGGTGGGCCCGCCGACGTGGACGGTGGTACGCATCTGGTCGAGTTCGGCTGCGGGGAGCAGTCGTCCGTCGAGTAGCGCGTAGAGGAACTGGTTGAGGTCCGAGGTGGTGGAGATCAGCTGCCCTGCGGCCCATCCCCACGACGGGTCCATCTCTGTGACGTCACTCAGTGGGCTGTCTGGTGCGGTGCGGTGGTATCCCTTGGGATGGGGACCCCGGATGGTCATGTCGCCCGGGGATGGGAAGTAGGTGTCGCGCAGGCCGATCGGCGCGAAGATACGTCGATTCATCTCCTCGGCGAGGGGGCGGCCGGTAACCTTCTGTACGAGTAGGCCGGCCAGAATGTAGTTGGTGTTGCTGTACCCCCAACTCGTTCCGGGCGGTGCGTCGGCGGGGTGTTGGAAGGCGATGTCGAGCAAATCGTGGGGGTCGGCGTAGCGGTATCTGATCTCTTCGTCATTGACGTGTATTCCGTACTCGGGGAGTCCGCTGGTGTGTTGGAGGAGTTGGCGGATGGTGATGTTGTGGCCGTCGATCCCTTCTCCGCGGACGAGTCCGGGTAGGTAGGTCTCGATGGGGGTGTCGAGTTCGATCTTTCCTTCGGCGACCAGTTGCAGGACCACTACTGCGGTGAAGGTTTTGGTGTTGCTGCCGATCCGTATCTGGCCGTTGTGCGGTACCTCTGATCCGGTGGTCAGGTCACCGACTCCTGCGGTGTAGTTGCGGGAGTTGCCGTTTCGGTCTTGGATGCTTGCGAGGGCGGCGGGTAGTCCGTCCTCGCTCACCAGTGCGTCGAGGGAGCGTTGAACCGCGTCGGACTCGGTGGAGGAAGAACCGACGGTATCGGGACTGAGGGCGGATGACGGCGAGCAGGACGCCAGCGTCATGGCACCGAGGGCCACCGCGGTAACGACCGAAAAGGTCCGGTGCCGTTTGCGGTCCTGCCGGCGATCTGAGGAAGGGAAGCCCTTTCGAATATTGTTACGCATCAGTAGAACTCCTGAGGATTGGTAGGGTTCGGGACATCGTTCGCTCGGGAAGAATTGTTGTTCGATGTTGCGTGCGAAGTCGTGCACGAACATGTTTCCTTCACTCCTCGCACATCGCTGCGTCGACAACTCGCTGTGCTGCTACGAAAGCGTCCTCGCTCATCGGGATGTGATTGAGGGTGAGAGTCACAGCGCGTCCTGTGGTATCGACTCCGCCCGAGGTGCCGAAGCCGGGAATTCCACCGCCGTGACCCCAGATCTCCTTCCCGCAGGAGCTGTTCACGCGGACTAGTCCGAGTCCGTAGCTGTCCTGCGGGCTTCTGTCGAACGGCACGGTGTGTTTCATCTCGGCGAGCCTGTCATTCGAGACGAGATCGCCGCGTAGCAAAGCCGTGAAGAAAGTGTTGAGGTCGGCGCCCGCTGCGACCATCGCACCTGCGGTGTCGGCCCACGACACGTCGCCATCGGTGACATCGACCTGAATGCCGTCAATCGGGTGATAGCCCTGTGCATGAGAACCGCGGATCTGTGTCTCGCGGGAGGCGGGAAAATAGGTGTCCTTCAGTCCGAGCGGATCGATTATGCGGGTGGTGATCTCCTGCGCGGCAGGGCGTCCTGTGACCTTCTCGATGAGCATCCCGAGCAGAATGTAGTTCGTGTTCGAATAGACAGCCTTGTCTTTGGCGGCCGGGCCGGGTGGAAGAGACATCGCGATATCGACCAGTTCAGTGGGGGAGAAGTGCTCCGATGGTTGTGCGCTTGTCCCCACCAGCAGCTGGCCGGGCTTGATGTCTTCCGGCCGTGCGCCGCCGGCGGCGAGGTAGTCCGTCAGTCCACTGGTGTGCTGCAAGAGATCTCGAATGGTGACTCGGTTGCCGTCGTTCCCGTTGCCTACGACCGTTCCGGGCAGGTAGTGCTCGATGCTCATATCGAGGTCGAGCAGTCCGTCGTCGACGAGTTGCATGACGACGGTCGAGACGAAGGCCTTTGTGTTGCTGCCGATTCGGACCCGCGCATCGTCGGGGATAGGCTCGCCGGTGGCGGTGTTTCCCATTCCTGCACGAATGATGCGAGTGCCCCGCGACGGGTCGGAGATCACGAGTTGTGCGCCGGGGATCCCCTGCTCGATGACGCCGTCGAGCGCCTGTTGCACGGCAGCGTCGCTTTGCCGAGTGGAATCAGTGGAGTCAGTGGTGTCACCACATCCGCTCACGCCCAATATGAGGGCTGCAGCGGTGACCGCCGGAAGCACGGTGAGCAGGGGGCGACGTCGAAAGGTGGTCATTGGTTGTGGTCTCCTGTTCGTCGGATCTCGTGGTGAGTTCCACATGCAGAGAACAGTATTGACGTGCGTACGCGTCCTCCATGGTGCGAAGTGCAGTCTCTCGGTGGTGCGTGCCGGAGCGTACGGGGTGTAGCTGGCTGCACCTCGGAGTCCCGCGTCTCGCGGCCGATACTGTCGGTTTGACGAGCTATTTCGGAGTAGGCGGCCTTTGGTGATTGACAGGAGGCCTCAGCGACAAAGGGCGATATCCACCGCGTGTTCGAGTTTTCTCCGGGTGGCGTCGTCGACTACTTGCATGGTGACCGCGATGTTCGCTTCGCGTCCGTCGTCGGTAGCGCCCCCGCGTGTCTCGTATCCAGGGAAACTGCCGCCGTGGCTCCAGGACAGGCCGCCACACGGTAGCGGACGGCTGACCAATCCAAGTCCGTAGCGGGCATCGGGTCCGAAGGTTCCCTCCGCGGGGACGGTAGTGCGCATCTGGTCGAGTTGGGCTGCGGGGAGCAGTCGTCCGTCGAGGAGTGCGTGGAGAAACTGGTTGAGGTCCGAGGTGGTGGAGATCAATTGCCCTGCGGCCCATCCCCACGAGGGGTCTATCTCTGTGATGTCGACGGGGGGCGCGTCCGATGACTCCCGGTAGTAGCCGCGGGGGTGGAGTTCCGAGATCTTCTCGTCGTATGGTTCAGGAAAGTATGTGTGCTGGAGATCGATCGGCGCGAAGATTCGCCGGTTCATCTCCTCGGCGAGTGGTTTTTCAGTGATCTTCTGTACGAGTAGGCCGGCGAGGACGTAATTGGTGTTGCTGTACTTCCAACTCGTTCCGGGGGCGAAGTCGGCGGGATGTTCGAGCGCGATGTCGAGAAGTTCGCGTGGGTCGTAGTATCGGACTTCGTCTTCCAGGTAATTGCTGTAGTTGGGGAGTCCGCTGGTGTGTTGGAGGAGTTGGCGGATGGTGATGTTGTGGCCGTCGATCCCTTCTCCGCGGACGAGTCCGGGTAGGTAGGTCTCGATGGGGGTGTCGAGTTCGATCTTTCCTTCGGCGACCAGTTGCAGGACCACTACTGCGGTGAAGGTTTTGGTGTTGCTGCCGATCCGTATCTGGCCGTTGTGCGGTACCTCTGATCCGGTGGTCAGGTCACCGACTCCTGCGGTGTAGTTGCGGGAGTTGCCGTTTCGGTCTTGGATGCTTGCGAGGGCGGCGGGTAGTCCGTCCTCGCTCACCAGTGCGTCCAGTGAGTGTTGAACCGTATCGTGCCCCGCCGCGGCAGTATCGGCGGTCGACGAGCACGCGCCGAGGGTGACCACGCTGAGAGTCATTGCGACGGAACAGAGGGCGCGGTGCCGTTTCCGGCCTTGTCTTTGGCGTGAGTTAAGTTGGCCCTGTCGACTGTGGCGACGCATCAGTAGAACTCCTTGGAGAGATTGATCGGTCTGGACACGATCCTGTCTGCTGGAGGATCGGTCGCGCATCGCTCCGACGCGGGAAAACCATCTCCCTCGATTGGGGGAGGCCATCGCCGAGCGGCCCAGTCATACTGGTCGAATCATGATCACAGGATTACGACCGCTGATGCGGGGCTCTACATACTCAGCTGTGCTTTTCGCCTTTTGTGGTGTGTTGGCGAGCCTGCCACTTCTGGTGGTTGCGATGTTGCCTGCTCTCGCGTGGCAATCCGCACCCGAGTTCGTCCGGGTGCTTTCGGTCCTGCTCATATGGGTGACTCTGGTAGGAGCACTCGGCCTGGCGCATCCTGTGCGACGCGCGCTCATCGTGTCTGCCCGCCGACTTCTGCAGGTGTCGCTGCCGAGCCCAGCGCTCGGACACCGTACTCCCAACCTCTCGGACATTGATCGTTGGCGTGCCCCGCTCTGGATTGTCCTGCATGTCATGGTGGGCTGGATGGCGGCGCTCGCGACCATCGTCCTTTTCATCATGGGGATTTCGCTCCCGGGGAACTGGCTCGGCGGCACGGCGCGAATCAGTCTGTTCGATACGTCGGTTGACGTGACGGGTGGATGGACCTGGGTCGTGGCGGCCGGCTGCCTCCTGCTTGCGGCAGGAATTTGTGTCCTGGTGGCAACACTGCTGAGGTGGCTGGCGCCACGACTGTTGGGGCCGTCCACGGCCGAACGGCTCGCGCTGGCGGAAGAACGTGAACTGCAACTGGCCGAACGTAATCGGGTCGCTCACGAGTTGCACGACTCGATCGGGCACACGCTCACCGCCGCCACGATCCAGGCGGCGGTGGCGGGCGAGGTGCTTGCCTCCGATCCTGCCGCCGCGAGGGCCGCCATGCGTAGCATCGAGGAGTCGACACGGGCCGCGCTCGAGGACCTGGACTACGTACTGGGTGTACTTCGCGAGGAGAGGCCTGGGGCTGTACCTTCTCGGACGCTGTCGGACTTGCCCGCGTTAATTGATCGGTTGCGGCATGCGGGGGCGGTTGTGGAGGTGAACCTGTCGGGTGACTTTTCACAGATCCAGGGGACACTCTCTCGCGCGGCGTACCGGATCCTGCAAGAGGGGACGACCAATGCTCTGCGGCACGGGGACAGCGGGCCGATCGAAATCACGGTGGCAGTCGGCTCGGAGAGCGTTGAACTCAGAGTGGTCAACAGCATCGGGGCAGTGACCGGGGGAAAGGAAGACGTAGTTCGAAGATCAGGGCGCGGCCTGGGCGGTCTGACCGAGCGCGTGCGACTCTTGAACGGTGAGTTCAAGGCTGGACCGGACGGAGCCCAGGGCTGGCGATTGAGTGTTCAGTTGCCGGTACGGGTGGCACGATGACCGAAGCCAACTGGAGTGAGGACGCCTCCAACCCTGAAAGCATGCCAGTCACCCTGCTGATTGCGGATGACGACGACGTCACCCGCAGCGGCCTGCGTATGCTGCTCGCAGCTCAGCCCGGGATTGTGGTCGTCGGCGAGGCTTCCGACGGTATCGAAGCAGTGGAGCTTTCGCGGCAACTTCGTCCGGATGTGGTGCTGATGGACGTGCGGATGCCGCTGCGCAACGGTATAGAGGCAACCCGGCACCTCCAGGCCGAGTGCACCGAACCGCCGAAAGTCTTGGTAATCACCACTTTCGAGAACGATGGCTACGTCACGGCCGCACTCAGTGCGGGTGCGAGTGGCTTCGTGCTGAAGCGGCTCCCAGTCCCGCAGATCGCAGCGGCAGTACGGGTAGTGGCGGCGGGCGAAGTGATCCTGTTCCCTGCCGCGCTACGCCGGATGGTTACGCCCCGTCCATTGGTTTCCGCCGAGGCGTTCCCGAATGCAGCGCTGACAGCAAAGGAGGAAGAGGTACTGCGGTTGATGGCCACCGGGCTGTCCAACTCGGATGTTGCTCAGGTTCTGGTGGTGAGCCTGGAGACGGTGAAGACGCACGTTGGAAATGTGCTGGCAAAGCTCGGTGCTCAGAATCGAACGCACGCTGTCGTCATCGCCTACGAGTCTGGTCTGGTGGTCCCGGGATCAGGCACCGATACGGAACGCTGTGCAGCTGGCGGTTGAAGGCTTTTGCCAGCCCGACCCCGGTGACGATTCGCCGACTGAACCCGCAGACCCGTTCCTCTTACGAATGCCCTCGGGGGCGAAGTCGCACGACCGGTCACCAGTGCGTCCCGGGCACGAGTCGGGCGGCTCGTCGGCCGAGTTTGCGAATTCGTGAGCGTGAATGGTGCTGTCGCGTCGGTGTTGCCGGAACGTCTGCCGGAGTTTCCTTGTCTACCTGACCCTTTGCCGCCGGAGAATCGGGAAAGGCCTGGTACATCTGGTTGAGAATCCGGTCCTTGGTGTGCGGTGCGAACAGGGTTCCCAGATCGCCCAAGGTTCCCAGCGGCACGTCGATGCGTTTGGGGCGGTCGATCAGCGCGCGGATCACCATTGCCGCAGCTTTTTCCGGGCTGGTGATCGGACCGTTGTTGTATTCGCCGGTCGGAGCGATCATCGGTGTTTCGACCAGCGGCATGTGGATAGTCGTGAAAGTGATTCCATCTGCCAGGGTTTCGGAGGCGGCTACGTCCGAGAAACCGTCGAGGGCAGCTTTGCTCGCCACGTAGGCCGAGAATCGGGGCGTCGCCGCCTGGACTCCCGCGCTGCTGATGTTCACGATGTGGCCGAAGCGACGAGAACGCATGGTCGGCAACAATGCCAGAACCAATCGCACAGCGCCGAAGTAATTCACGGCCATCGTTCGTTCGTAGTCGTGGAAACGATCTGTGGAGTGGTAGATACCGCGTCGGATTGATCGGCCGGCGTTGTTGACCAGCATGTCCACGTGATCATGTTCTGCCAGAATGCTTTTGATCGTGTGCTGGACCGATTCGTCGTCCGTGATGTCGCAGGGATAACCGAATGCCTTGCCCCCGGCTGATCGAATCTCCTGTACCGCGGCATCGAGTTCGTCGGTGCGGCGCGCGATCAGGAGAACGGTGGCGCCTTTCTGAGCGGCGGCAATGGCAGATGCCTTGCCGATTCCGGACGAGCCTCCGGTGATCAGAACTATCCGCCCGACGAGTGGTCCTTCGGGATGCTTGCGACGTGCGCGATTGGGATCGAGGTTTGCGCGCCAGTACTTCCACAACACAGTCGAGTACGACCCGAACTCGGGGACCGCCAGTCCCGATCCGGATAGGGCGGCAACGGTTCTCGCGGAGGTGAATGTCGGCGCCATCGTCATGTTGTCGAGTAATGCTGCAGGCATGCCGATGCGATCGAGGAAGACCTTCCGTGCCGATTCTGCCGAATCCATCGGCAACGGCGATACGAAGGGTTTGGCGATCACGCCCGGCAGGCTGAGTGCGGGCCGCGGCGCTCCGGCGGCCTTGGCGAGTCCGGCATAGATTTCGCGTACCGGTTGAGGTTTCGGATTCACGAGATGGAATGCTTCGCCGTCATGGCCGGGTACATGCATCAATTCGACGAGGGCGGCGGCCACGTAATCGACGGGCACCACGTTGGTCGCGCCGAGGTTGGGGATCGGGACGGGCAGTGCTGCAGGTAGTTTCGCGAGTAGCGCCAGTCCTGGGAACAAGTAATACGGACCGTCGATCTTGTCCATCTCTCCGGTGACGGAGTTACCGACCACGGCAGAGGGTCGATAGACACGCCAGGTGAGGCCTTCTCGTTCCCGAACGATTTTCTCGGCCTCGAACTTGGTTCGGTGGTACGGCGTGGGAAAGCCTTGACCGCAATCGAAATCGGTTTCGCTGAAGGTTCCCGGGTAGTCGCCCGCAACTGCGACTGATGACACGTGATGAAGAGTGGCTCCCAGCTGTGCGGCAAGGTCGACCACGGAGCGTGTGCCCTCGACATTCGTCGAAGCCTGCTCGTCTCCGGCGGTGATGTCGTAGATCGCGCCGAGGTGAAGGACGTTGTCGGCAGGTGGGGAAGAATCGATGCCCAGCCCAGGCTCGGTCAGATCTCCAATGAGCGGATGCACGCGATCGCCGCCGGGAATTGCCGACACCTGTTCTTCGAGTTTGGCGACAGAACCGGCTCTGACCAGCACATGGATCTGAGCAGTTTGATCACGCTCGAGCAGGAGTGGCAGTGCAGCTCGTCCGAGAAATCCGGTACCGCCAGTGACGATGTATGTGGCCATAGTCGGTAACTTACTCCAAAGTAAGATCAGCGGCTAGAGGGAAACGAACATCAATGCGTCATGACCCCGTCCTCGGCGTCGAAGTCGATGCCCGCGGCGATGATTCCGGAGAACAAGAACGCGACGGCAAGCGCAAGAGCGGGGATTGCAAGGATCCATTCGAAAATTGTCATGCTCCAAGTCTGACGAAATCAGCTTCGGAGAACATCGCCCTGCGGAGCGATTTAGACGATCGGGCAGTCATCCTCGAGGACGACTGCCCGATCAGGGAAATCCACTAGTGCGCGATCAGTGGCCAGAAATCAGTGGCCGATGCCGACCTTCGCGTGAACCTTTTTCATCCACGCGGGAGCCCACCAGTTCGCTTCACCCATCAACTTCACGAGCGAGGGCACGAGCAACATGCGGATGATGGTCGCGTCGACGATCAGTGCGACGATCATGCCGACGCCCAGGAACTTCATCACCGACAGCCCGGACATCGCGAAGGCCCCGGTCACCACGATCAGGAGTAAGGCGGCAGCCGTCACGATGCGGCCGGTGCGCTCGGTTCCGAACTTGACCGCTTCCTCTGTCGTCGCTCCCGCGTTCTTGGCCTCGACCATCCGGGACATCAGGAAAACCTCGTAGTCCGTGGACAATCCGAAGACCACCGCCAGGATGAGCACGACGAACGTCGCTTCCAGCGGAGTTTGACTGACCCCGAGGAGTTCGACGCCGTGTCCGTCCTGAAAGACGAAGGTGAGGACGCCGAAGGTGGTCGCGAGGCTCAGGGCTGCCATCAGCACCGCCTTGATGGGCAGGACCACCGACCCGAATGCAAGGAACAACAGAATCAGGGTGGATCCGACCATGATGAGGATCATCACCGGTAGCCAGTGCAGGACGGCGTTGTTGCCGTCGTCGACCATGGCTTGACCGCCGCCGACAAGCAGCACCGTTCCGTCCGGAGCGGAGATCGCTCGTAGATCCGTGACTGCGGCGCTCTGTGATTGGGGTGTAGAGCCCTCGCTGTACAGCGCCTGAACCGCGATGAGTTGATTGGTGCTCGCAACCACGGTTGCCTGACCGATGCCCTCGACCTGACCGGCGGACTCGGCGATCGCTGCACCTTCGGCCGGGGTGAGAGTGTTCCCGTCCTCGGCCTGCAGGATCATCGTCGCGCCGTTTCCGGTCTGCGGGAAGTCGTTGACCAATGTATCCATCGCGACGCGAGCGGGGTCGTTGTCCGGCAAGGCGGTGTACGAGAGCTCTCCCAGACGGGCGCCGAGCAGAGGCGAGGCCATCACGAGCAGCACGGCGACGATCGTCACCGAGACCGCCACCGGACGCTTCATCACCCACGTGACGACGCGGCCCCAGAACTTGCGCGAGCGTTCCTCGCCGCGTTGTGCCGCGTCCTTGCGCCACGTCAGGGCATTGATGCGGTGACCCAGAATGGCAAGCAGCGCAGGCACAGCAGTCAGCGACAGGACGGCCGCGCTCAGTACCGCAGCGATCGCGCCGAAGCCCAGAGACCGGATGACGGCCTGGGGGAAAACGAGCATGCCGCTGAACGCACAGATCAGCAGTAGACCCGAGAACATGACGGTGCGACCCGCCGTCAGAACTGTTCGCTGGGCAGCAGCTCCCGGATCCGAGCCTGAATTCAGTTCTTCACGGAACCGGCCGACCACGAAGAGTCCGTAGTCGATCGCCAGTCCCAACCCGAGAAGAGAAGCGACGTTGATCGAGAATGAGGACACATCGGTGATCAAGGTGACGATCCGGAGAACCGCCAATGCGCTCAGGACGCTGAGTACGCCCACGAACACCGGAACCGCGGCAGCGACGACGCCGCCGAAGATGAAGACCAGCAGCACCAGAGTGATCGGAATGGCGATGGCCTCGGCAACAACCAGGTCTTTCTCGAGTTTGGTGTTGAATGCGACGCCGACGACGGTGTTGCCCGCGAATTGTGCCTCGGCGCCTTCGACTTCGAGCTTCGGCAAGAGATCGGCGAAAGTGGCCGGCGTGACTCCCGAGTCCGGTGCCAACGTGATCGCAACGGCGCCCATGGATCTGTCGTTCGAGAGCAGACTGGCCTTGGCCGCCGCGTCCGTTCCCCAATACGACTTCACCGACGCCGTCGGCACTTCCGTTTTGAACTGGTCGACCGCGGCCGTCACTGCCGGCCCGATGTCGTCCAGGGTCTTACCGCCCGTGGGCGAATAGATCGCGATGATGTCCGGGGTCTGTGGGCCGAGATTGTCTTCGATGATGTCGGCGACCTTCGCGGAGTCGCTGCCCGGATCGATGAATCCGCCCTGGCTGAGCTTGCCGAACACTCCGAGTCCCCACACCCCACTGATGAGAACTATCAGAACCGCGAGGCTCAGCACCCACCATTTCCGGGCAACGACGGTTTGGGCCCAGCGTGTCATGTATCAACTCCGGTGTGTGGGGGCGTCTGGCCAGATCGACTGTAGTGGGCGTTTGGTCTTGAATCGGAAACGTCATGCATACTGCTCGAAGCACTTGCAAGCCACGCGTGTGGGGGAAGCCGGTCCGAATCCGGCGCTGACCCGCAACGGTAGGTCGATTCTCGGTAGTCACCGAGCGTCGGCAAGCCCGATTACCCACCGCGCGGTGTGCGACATCCATTCGTCGTGGTCTACGAAAAGGAAGTCCAGCAGGAGCTCTGGCCGAGGATCAGCGTGCGGGCGGAGTTGTCTGTCGGATTCTCATTCGTGGCTCAGAGCCCTTACGAGGTCCCCGTGTCACTTCAGTTCTCCCCGTCCCGTGCCGCCGCCGTTCTTGTTGCGGTCGCCTTGGTTTCGGCAGGTTGTTCCAAAGGCCAGGAATCAGAGTCAGCGTCTGCTGCGGAATCCTTCGCACAGCCGGTGTCCGTGACCAACTGCGATCGCGAGATGACCTTCGATTCGCCGCCGCAGCGCATCGTGTCCTTGAACGGACACGTCACCGAAGCCCTCATCGAGATCGGCGCGGGTGATCGGATTGTCGGTCGGGCCTACAGCGACAACCCACCAACTGCTGAGACCGCCGATCAATTCAACAACATTCCCAGTCTCTCCGACACCTTCCCCAGCATGGAGCAAGTCCTCGACGTCGATCCCGACTTCGTGGTCGGAGGAATGACCAGTGCCTTCAACGAGAAGCAAGGGCGTTCACGAGACGCCTTCGGCGAGCGAGGAATCAACACCTTCCTCTTCTCCGAATACTGTGGCACCGGTTTTCCCGACATCGGATTGCTCGAGAACGACTACACACAACTCGGTCGACTCCTGGGCGTCGAAGATTCGGCCCGCGAGGTAGCCGAAGAGATCAGCAGTGGTCTCGATTCCGTCCGCGCTTCGGTCGGGGACGCAGCGCCGGTGCCGACTTTCTTCTACGACAGCGGTGACCAGGTCCCGACGACAATCGGCGGAGTCGGCGTCGGTCAATTGGTCGCGGAATACTCCGGTGTCTCGAACATCTTCGCCGAAGGGACAAAGCCCTACATCGACGCATCGTGGGAAGCTGTTGCCGAGCGTGCACCCCAGGCGATCGTGGTCATCGACTACGGCGACAAGACAGCCGAGCAGAAGATCGACTTCCTCCGTGCCCAGCCGTTGATGGCGACCACCCCTGCTGTGCAGCAGAACCGGTTCGTCGTGGTTCCTCTCGCGGACCTGTTCGAGAGTTCGCGGTTGGTGCGTTCGGCACAGACCATCGCGACGGCTTTCCATCCGGGCGCTGACGCGGCGAAGTGACTCGCACGCGTTACGGGTACGGCGCCCTGCTCGTCGGCTTGGCGGGCGCCTTGGCGATCGTACTGGGGTTGGCCGTCTCCTTGGGATCGGTTCGCATTCCCGTCGGTGACGTGTGGGCAATAGTCGGAGCCCGTTTGGCGCCAGGGACTTTCGAGACATGGTGGACCGCGGCGCGGGAGTCGATCGTGATCGATTCTCGCTTACCGCGTGCCCTCACGGCTGCGGTGGTGGGTGCGTCCTTGGCGATGTCGGGTGCTGTTGCTCAGGCTGTCACACGAAATCCCCTTGCCGACCCGTATCTGCTCGGAGTTTCCTCGGGTGCGGGATTCTTGGTGGTGCTTGTGTCGGTGCTGGGTTTCGGCGCCGGTCTCCTCGGGGTTTTCACGATTCCGGTCGCAGCATTCGTCGGGGCGATGATCCCGTTGTTTCTCGCACTGCTGATCGGCGGCCGGTATCCGCAGCCGACCGCGATCATTTTGGTGGGTGTTGCGCTCGCCCAGATATTCTCTGCGCTCATCACCTTTTGCATCCTGGTGTTGGCCGACGATCGGCACGTGACGTCGGTGATGCACTGGATTGCCGGCGGATTCGGAGATGCGCGATGGTCGACGCTGATCTTCCCGACGATGGCGCTGGTCGTCGTCGGTACCGCGCTTCTGCTCAGTTCGCGATGGATGGACGTGTTGCAGACCGGTGACGACGGGGCTGCTGCACTCGGTATGAACGTCAGACGGTTTCGTGTGTTGTCCTTGCTTGCGGTCTCCGTACTGGCCGGCGCAGCTGTCAGCGTTGCCGGTGGAATCGGTTTCATCGGTCTGCTGATCCCGCATCTGGCCGGTTTCATCGTCGGCACCAGAGCAATTCGACTGCTCCCTGCCGCAGCTCTGCTGGGTGCTGTCGCCATGGTTGCCGCAGATACCGCTGCGCGCTCGGTGGCGCAATCCACTGAAGTCCCGGTCGGAGTGATCACCGCCCTCGTCGGTGCGCCGATTTTCGTCTGGATGCTCTACCGGCAGTATCGGAGGCTCGAACAGTGACACAGGCCAGAACAGTGACACAGGCCAGAACAGTGACACAGGCCAGAACAGTGACACTCACGAAGGATGCCGAAGCTGCGCCACTGCTCGAACTCGTCGAGACCCGGGCGCGGCTTGGTAATCGCGAAGTGTTGCGCGGCATCACTTTCGCAGTTACGTCCGGTGAAATATTGGGCTTGGTCGGGCCGAACGGCAGTGGCAAGACGACGGCGCTGCGCTGCTGTTACAACGCCCTGACGCCAACAGGTGGCGCAGTTCTGATCGATCAGGCCGACTCGACGACGCTCTCGCGCAAGGACATCGCCAAAACCATCTCGGCGAGCGTCCAGGAACCTACTGTCTCGGCGGGTCTTTCGGTTCGTGAATCGATCGCACTCGGACGAACTCCGCACCGGAGCTGGTTGGACCGAAGCACGGAGCGGGATACCGCCATCGTGGACCGGTGCATCGAGCAGGTCGGTTTGGTCGAGCTTGCCGGACGAGACGTGTCGACCCTGTCGGGTGGTGAGCGGCAACGTGTCTCGATAGCTCGCGCGTTGGCTCAGGAGCCCAAGGTTCTGCTGTTGGACGAGCCGACCAATCATCTCGATCTTCGGCACCAGCTGATCGTGATGGAATTGCTGGCCGAGCTTGCTTCGGCGGGGCTCGCGGTTGTGGTCACGATGCACGATCTACGGTTGGCAGTCGAGTACTGCGACAACCTTGCTGTGCTCACCGATGGTGAACTCCGCGCGTGTGGGTCTACGGTCGAGGTGTTGGACGAGCCGTTGTTGGCCGAGGTTTTCGGTATCAGGGCGCGAGTCGAACGCGGAGTACGCCCGCGGATGGAGATATTGGGGCTGGCATGACGGAATCTATAGCCGGGGTCTACGCCCGTATGGCAGCAGCTGTGCCGTTCTTCGACGACCTGACCGCGTATCCGGATACGGTACCCGCGGTGTTGATGACCGACCCCCAGTGGTTGGCAGCTCGCGTCGCCGATACGGCCAGGCGATGGGGGAGTGCGGACAGTCGAGTCAACGGCACGTTGTGGTGGTACTCGGCCAGCTCAACGCTGGCAGGCATTCCGATCGGAACCGGAATGGTTACCGGGTTCGCGGCCGATCCGTCGCTGGATGGTGGACGGATCTTCTTGCGTGACAACGGCTATCTGGGTGGGTTTGCTGCCGGTTCGGTCATCCCGATCTCGCAGAGTGTGGCGGAGTTGGGTCGCGCGATGTTCGGCTCGCTCGGTCCCGTGATCGAGGTACTCGCCGACGTGTCCGGCGTTCGGCAGCAGGCGCTGTGGGCGATCGCGACGGACTCCATCGCCAATCGCAGCCTTGACGCGGCCGGTAGCGCGCGGGAGCGTGGAAGTGCATTTGCTGCCGGCCTGATCGATGTTCTCCGCGGTGAGAGCCCGGGAATTCCGCTCCCGCGTTTCGTCGATGTCGACCGCAGTGAGAGTGTTGTGCGCGTTTCAAATCCATTGATGCCGGTGGCATTCGGGCGACGTAGATTCACGCAGCGGGCGTCGTGCTGCCTGATCTACGAGGTGCCCGGTGAAGGCAAGTGCACCAGTTGCCCGAAGCGCGCACCCGAAGATCGGGTGCGCGCCTTGGCAGCTCTGGTGTGACTGGACCCAGGAATTACCGGGTCGGGTGTTTCTCAGGTCAGTGCGCTGCGACCTTGGAACGGTCGAGACCCAGCGCGTCGGTCATGGTGAAGAACAGATCGGTTTGGTCCGTGAGGCCACTGACGTTGGCCGCGTGGGGGCCGAAAGCTGCTACGCGCAACTGAGTTCCGGTATGTCCTTCGGACTCGACGGCCGGATCCTCGGACGTTCCGTAGCTGATCGTCATCTCCGAGCCGTCCTTGGTGGTCAGCTTGCGGGTCAGGCCGGGGTAGACGATTTCCTGGGCGCGCTCGACCGGGATGTTCTGGTCCTTGGCGATGGTGGCGATGTCGTCGGCGCTGACATTGGTGACGATCTGACTGGTGTGAGCGTGGTCGGCCGTGACGATGACCAGGGTTTCTCCGTCGGTCTTCGCGAATTCGAGTGCCTTCTGCACAGCTTCGTCGAGGTCGACGGTTTCACCGATCTGACCGCACGCGTTGGCTGCGTGATCCTGCTTGTCGATCGAGGCACCTTCGACCTGGAGGAAGAAACCGTTGTCGTTGACCTTCAGTAGATCGATGGCCTTCTGAGTCATGTCCGCGAGCTTGGGTATGTCGGAGGTTCGCTTGGGGTTGTCGACGCAGGTTTCGGCGGGCTGCAGGTAACCGTCACGGGTGGCGACGGATCCTTCCCAGCGGACGGGCATGTTGCCCTCGGCGAACAGGCCGAGCACGGGCGCATCCTGATCGGCCTTGCCGACCTCGTTCATCTCGGCGGCGTTCTTCACCAGCTGGTAGCCGCGAGCTGCGGCCTGCTCGTTGAGTGTCTTGCCCTGCCAGTCACCGGCTTTCGCAGTCTCGGCGAAGGACTTGGCGCCACCGGCGAAGGTGACGTCGGCGCGGGTGTCGAGGAGCTGTTCGCTGATCGATCCCTGGCCGCCGTTCTCGAGGGCGTTCTCCGGGCAGGACTTGGACGTCGCCTCCGGTCCGTAGCACTTGCGGCCACTGACGTGCGCGACCTGCACTGCGGGGGTGGCGTCCTGCACCTCGGCGGTGGAGACGTTGCCGGTGGCCTTGCCGTTCGCCTTGGCGATCTCGAGGACGGTCGACTGGGCCTGCCCCTTGATGTCGACGGAAATCGCGCCGTTGTAGGTCTTGGTGCCGGTGGACCACGCCGATCCGCTGGCTGCGGAGTCGGTGACGTAGTCGGGCTTGCCGTCCTTGGTCAGTGCATAGTGCGTGTACTGGCCGGTGATCGGCAGGGCGTCGAGACCGGGGAAGCTGCCGGCAGCGCCCTCGGCGTAGTTGCGCGCGGCTGTGATCTCCGAGTCGCCCATGCCGTCGCCGATCAAGAGAATGACGTTCTTCGCGCCGGAGGCGTTGACGGCGTCGCGCACTGCGGCCGACTGATCACCGTCGATACGACGAGCACCACCGTTTGAGGACAGTTCGCCGGTCGCGGCTCGATCGACGGTCGTTCCGTTCGAGCCTGTTGCCTCGTCGGCACTGCTGCTGCAGCCGGCAGCGGCCAGAACGGCGACGGCGCCGGCGACGGCGGTCAACCTACGTGTGTTGCGCGAGAACGACATACGAGTAGTACTCCTGGAAACAGTGTGGATGGAGATGATGAACGCCGCTAATGATCTGGGTCCAAAGTGAACGGAGTGCAGACATGCGTACATCTGAATGTGACGAGACGGTGAGGGTTGAGGTTCGCTCTGTTGACTGCGAGTGAGTGACCTGTCAGACTGAAACTACATCGAACATCAGTTCGATGTATGTGGTGCGTCTTCCCTTTCGGCATCCTCGAGCAGTCGGTCGTCCGTGACGGCCGGCTCGATCAGGTGCGAGGTCAGTGTGGGTTGGGGAAATGGGCCGCCGACGTGGTCCGAGATGGAACGGGTGCTTTCAGGGCGGCCCGGCCGCGTGGAACACGAGGATTTGTACCCCGGCGATGGAAGCGACAGCCCCGCCTGGTCGCGAAAGCGCGGCGAGTACCACGCAGGCGAGCTCACCCGTGGCACCGGCGTGGTTCCTTACGCAGAGTTGCATGCTCACTCGGCCTTCAGTTTCCTCGACGGCGCATCGCCGCCGGAAGAGCTGGTCGAAGAAGCAGTGCGTCTCGGGCTCGAAGCTATCGCCGTCACCGATCACGACGGGTTCTACGGCGTGGTGAGGTTTGCGGAAGCCGCACGTGAATGGGGAATGCGCACCGTGTTCGGGGCCGAGTTGTCTCTGGATTCGGTACCCAGAACCGGGACGGCTGATCCCGGTGGAACGCACCTCCTGGTACTTGCCCGTGGGCAGGAAGGGTATCGCCGTCTCTCACGGGAGATCGCCGCCGCGCATTTGGCCGGCGGTGAGAAGGGCAAACTGCAGTACAACTACGACGTGCTGACCGAAGCGGCCGGTGGGCACTGGCAGATCCTGACCGGGTGCCGCAAAGGTCATGTGCGGCAGGCCTTGACGTCGGGTGGTCGCAAAGCTGCGGCGGAGGCCTTGCAGGATCTGGTCGAGCGTTTCGGGGCGGAACGAGTGTCGGTGGAGCTCACCCATCACGGGCTGGCGGAGGACGACGAGCGCAATGCAGTTCTGGCCGAACTGGCGAGAGAGCGTGGATTACGCACGGTGGCGACCACCGCCGCACACTTCGCCGCTCCGCCGCGTCGACGCCTCGCCATGGCGATGGCAGCCGTGCGATCGCGTCAAAGTTTGGACGAGGCGGCCGGATGGCTGGCCCCTACCGGCGGAGCGCACCTGCGGTCCGGCGCGGAGATGGCGACACTGTTCTCGCTCTATCCCGAGGCCGTCAGTGGTGCCGCCGATCTGGGACGTGAGTGCGCTTTCGATCTCAAGCTCATCGCACCCAAATTGCCGCCGTTCGACGTTCCCGCCGAGCATACCGAGGCGTCGTGGTTACGTGAGCTCACCATGGTGGGAGCCATGGAACGCTACGGTCCACCGGAAAGTGCACCGAAGGCATACAAACAGCTCGAACACGAGCTTGCCATCATCGCGGGATTGAATTTTCCCGGATACTTCCTGGTGGTGCATGACATCGTCTCGTTCTGCAAGAACAACGACATCCTCTGTCAAGGAAGAGGTTCCGCCGCGAACTCGGCGGTGTGTTATGCGATCGGCATCACCAATGTCGATCCGGTTCGCAACAAATTGCTGTTCGAGAGGTTTCTTGCGCCCGAGCGTGACGGCCCGCCCGACATCGACGTGGACATCGAGTCCGACCGCCGGGAAGAGGCGATCCAGCACGTGTACGCGAAGTACGGGCGTACGTATGCCGCGCAGGTCGCCAATGTCATCACCTATCGAGGAAAATCATCAGTGCGGGACATGGCTCGGGCACTTGGCTTTTCGCAGGGCCAGCAAGATGCGTGGAGTAAGCAGGTCGGCCGGTGGGGTGGTATCGACAAGAACGCGGATACCGATATTCCGCGTCCGGTACTCGAACTGGCGGCGCAGATCGAAGGCTATCCGCGGCACTTGGGCATCCACTCAGGCGGCATGGTCATCTGTGATCGTCCTATCGCCGACGTCTGCCCGGTGGAGTGGGCGCGGATGGCCAATCGCAGTGTCCTGCAATGGGACAAGGACGATTGTGCTGCCGCTGGGCTGGTCAAGTTCGACCTGCTCGGCCTCGGTATGCTCTCCGCTTTGCACTACATGATGGATCTGGTGGCCGAACACAAAGGCATCACAGTCGATCTGGCGCAACTCGATCTGTCGGAAACAGCGGTGTACGAGATGCTGCAGCGGGCAGATTCGGTGGGGGTATTCCAAGTGGAATCACGTGCGCAGATGGCGACACTGCCGCGTCTGAAGCCTCGAAACTTCTACGACCTGGTGGTCGAAGTCGCACTCATCCGTCCGGGGCCGATTCAAGGCGGATCAGTGCATCCGTACATTCGTCGGCGCAACAAACTCGAACCTGTGTCCTACGACCATCCTTCGCTCGAGAAGGCACTCGAACGCACGCTGGGAGTTCCGCTGTTCCAAGAACAGTTGATGCAGATGGCCGTCGACGTTGCGGGTTTCACGCCGTCCGAGGCCGACCAATTGCGTCGGGCAATGGGATCGAAACGCTCGACCGAGAAGATGGAGCAACTGCGGGCGAGGCTGTACCAGGGCATGCGAGACCTACACGGTATCGGCGACGAGGTTGCCGACCGGATCTACGAAAAGCTGTATGCGTTTGCCAATTTCGGTTTCCCGGAAAGCCATTCACAAAGTTTTGCCGCGCTGGTCTTCTACTCCTCGTGGTTCAAACTCCATCACCCCGCTGCGTTCTGCGCTGGGCTTCTGCGCGCGCAGCCCATGGGTTTCTACTCACCGCAGTCCCTGGTTGCCGATGCGCGCAGGCACGGAGTGCAGGTACACGGTGCCGAGATCAACGTCAGCCTCGCGCACGCCACCGTCGAAGCAGGTGGATTCGAGGTTCGGCTGGGACTAGGGGAAGTGCGCAACATCGGCGATGCACTGGCCGAGAAGATCGTCGAACAGCGCGACCTCGGTGGACCGTTCACGTCGTTTCTCGATCTGACCGGGCGGGTGGAACTGACTACCGCACAAGCTGAATCGCTGGCGACCGCCGGGGCGCTGGCCAGCTTCGGTATCTCGCGAAGAGAAGCGCTGTGGGCAGCGGGCGCTGCTGCGGGGGAGCGCCCCGACCGCTTGCCCGGTATCGGTGCATCGGTCACAGCTCCCACTCTGCCCGGCATGAGCGACGTCGAATTGGCGGCAGCGGATGTCTGGGCGACAGGAGTATCTCCCGACACCTACCCGACACAGTTTCTCCGCCCGCAACTCGACGCGCTCGGCGTGGTGCCGGCGTCGAGACTTCTCGACATCCCGGACGGTGACCGTGTGCTGGTGGGGGGAGCGGTCACACACCGGCAGCGTCCGGCAACAGCTGCGGGCGTCACGTTCATCAACCTCGAGGACGAAACCGGCATGGTCAACGTCGTGTGTTCGGTGGGGTTGTGGGCAAAGTACCGAAAACTGGCAAATACGGCGCCGGCGTTGCTTATTCGAGGAAAGGTGCAGAATGCAGAAGGCGCTGTCACTGTCGTGGCAGACCGGATGCAGCTGATGGATCTGCGAGTCACGGCCAAATCGCGAGACTTCCGTTAACGCTTGATTCCGGCCACCGTTTTGTGCCGAGAGGACAAATGTGGAGCTCAACTCTGACCTCCGAGCATATGGCGCGGGTCACATTTACTCCCTAGGGTTGTCGCTTGAGCGCGATCGATTCACCACACGCAGCCACGGTCAGTTGCCTTGCAGGTGAAAATCGTCGCCTTCCAAACACGCTGAACCCAAAGTACTTCGAATCGAACAGGAACTCCATGAGCACAGCGATCCTCGTCGCACACGTACACCCCACCGATCCGTCTTCGGAAGAAGCATTCAACCGCTGGTACGACGACGTGCATATTCCGCAGGTCGTCGAACGAGTGCCTGGGGTTGTCTCCGCTTCCAGATTCTCTCTGGCGGACGTGCAGTTGCTGCCCGAGGAAGCCTTGCCCGCTCGCCGCTACCTGAGCATCTATCAGCTCGACACGGAAGATCTCGCGGGCACCGCCCAGGCATTGGGAAGTGCTTTGGGCGACGGAACTCTCGACATGTCCGAGGCCATCGCGACCGCCGGTGACACCGGACCCGAATTGCTCTTCTACGTCCCGACCGAGAACTGAAGGAAGCACCCGACATGTCAGATCTACTCGAGAACAAAGTTGCGATAGTCACCGGAGCAGGCGCAGGCATCGGTGCGGCCATTGCCCGGGCATTCGGGGCGGAGGGTGCACGCGTCGTAGTCTCCGACATCAACGGTGACGCAGCACAGACCGTGGCGGACTCGATCGAGGGCGCCATCGCGGTCACCACGGACGTCACCGACGAACAGCAGGTCAAAGATCTTGTCGCCAGAGCGGTCGAAGAGTTCGGCGGACTGAACGTCGTAGTACCCAACGCCGGCATCGCCACCACGACTCCACTGATCGAAACCTCGTTCGAGGACTGGCGGAAAGTCATGTCCGTCAACCTCGACGGAGTGTTCTTGACCGTCCGCCATTCGCTACCCGCGCTCGTCGCGTCCGGTGGCGGTTCGATCGTGAACATTTCGTCGATCTCGTCGACCACCGGCTCGCCTTTGATCGGCAGCTATGCCGCCGCCAAGGCTGCGGTTCGCAATCTCACCGAAACCCTCTCGGCCGAACTTCGCTTCCATGGAATCCGCGCAAACGCGTTGCTGCCCGGATTCATCGATACCGACCTGGTCAAGAGTCACCAGCAAGACTTCGAGAACGCCCTCGGCCTCGAGTCCGGGGGATTCGACGACTTAATGGTCACTAAGCAGACACGCTACGGGCGGACCGAGGAAGTGGCCGCCGCAGCAGTGTTCTTTGCGAGCGACCAGTCGTCGTGGTGCAACGGCAGCAGTCTGGTTCTCGACGGAGGGTTTACCGCCTCCCTCCTCTGAGTCGCAGCACCTTTCCGAACATCACCCGATCATCATTCGTGCGAGGATCCACACCATGACCAACCGCGCCGTGTACGTACTTCCGCCTGGAGGATTGAACAACCTCGAATCGAGGACGATCGAGACCCCCGGGCCGGGTGTGGGTGAGGTGACGATCGCGATCCACGCGAATTCGCTCAATCACCATGACTACCTCGTAGCGACCGGCGAGATAGCGACCGACGGTCCGCGGATCTTGTTGTCCGATGCTGCCGGGGAGGTCGTTGCCGTCGGAGACGGCGTAACGCAGTTCGCTGTCGGGGACCGCGTGATGAGCACTTACCTACCGCATTGGCGCAGCGGTGCACCGGATTTCGACGGATTCGGAAATTCACCCGGTGACGGTGTCGACGGGTTCGCCCGTGACACCGTCACCGTGCCGGTATCGGCCGTGACGGCGATGCCGCGAAACTATACCTACGAGGAAGCCGCGACCCTGCCTACCGCGGGATTGTCTGCGTGGCGTGCACTGTTCGCGGGCGTCCCGATCATCCCCGGTTCGTCGGTGTTGATCCCTGGGACCAGCACGGTGGCGCTGTTTGCCGTCCAGCTGGCCAAAGCTGTTGGAGCTCAGGTGATCGCAACGTCGTCGGCCCCCGACAAGATGGCACGATTGGTCGAGCTCGGTGCCGATCACGTGGTCAACTACCGTGAGCGCCCGGACTGGGGTACGGAAGCGATGCGGCTCAGCGGCGGGATCGACCTCGTCCTCGACGTCGGCGGGCCGTCCACCCTCGGTCAATCTCTGGCGGCAGTCCGACCAGGCGGGCGGATCTGCGCGCTTGGCATCATGAACGGCCCCTCGTCGTCGATCGACCTGACTTCGCTACTGACCAAACAGGTCACCATCGAAGGTGTCCTGGTGGGCAGTCGTGCCCACCAGGAGGAGATGGTCGCCGGGTTGGAGAGCCTCGCGCTTCGTCCCGTCATCGATTCTTCCTACAGCCTCGACCGCCTCGCTGACGCATTCGAGCAACAGAAATCAGGGCAGGCCTACGGCAAGATCGTCATCACAAACCCTTGACGGCTTGCCGGTCCCAGTGGGGATCGGTGAGAATTTCCGCCGAGTCGCCGACAAAGGCAGGTGCAGCAGTCTGGTCGCCGCTCAGGGTGAACCTCAGCCACGCGGTGAGGTAGCCACGAAATCCTTCACCGTCTGCGGCCCAATTGTGGCTGACTCCAAGCAGTCTGCCGCGGACCGCCGGCCCAGTGGTTTTGTCGAAGTACTCAGCTTGCGGATCGGCGGTGGAGACCGGGTCGTCGGCGCCGGTCATGAAGAACGTCGGTCCGGTCAACTGGGCCACGTCGATCACGTCGACAGGTCGCGAGGCCCACCACGGGTCAGGCAAATCGAGTACCGCCGTGGCGGTGATCAGATTCGCGGACTGGGTTGCCGCGTTGATCGCGCCACCGGCGCCCTGGGAGTGTCCGACCGAGGCGATGTTGTCGGTGTCGATCCGCTGGTGAAAAATGCTCTCAGCGTTGGTGTTCTGATCGACGACGTACTGGGCAGCCCCCAAGATCTCCGTCCCGTCGCCGGTGACGCTGCTGTCGGCCACCACAACGACAAAACCCCAAGAAGCGAGATGCTGCAGGAGCGCTTCGTACTCTTCGTAGGTCGCGTAGCTGCCGTTGCCGAAGGTGACGACGGGATGCTGTTCCTCGACTGTGGCGATATCGGTGGGATAGAAGAGTTGATACCCCGTCACCGATTCCTCGGTGACCTCGTGGGAACCCGGATTCGCGAATATCTCACTGACCGACTGCTGTACGACGGCCTCGGTCGTGGACACGTCGGAAGTTGTCGGAACCCCCGCGGTGGCATGAGTGACGGCACCCGAGAGCGCCAGTACACACGATGCAGTCACGACGGCGATCGAGTATGTGGTTCGAGAAGGCATGGGCACAAGTATGTCTTGTACGGTCGCGGTCGGTCAGGCCGAGACGGGTGTGTGCCGTTCTTCGCCGATTCGATCTCGGATGAGGAAGACGGCGATCACCCCGAAGACGACCAAGAGGACCGTGAGTAGAGAGGTGATGGCGGCGGCGCCACTCACTTCCGTCGTCACCGAGGTGTCCAGCCCGCCGGTCGAGAGAATGGTGGTGGGGTCGGTGAGGCCGTGTAACACCATTGCGGCCCAGATCGTGCCCGTCACACGCATGGTCAGGTACATGCACATGCCGAATCCGAACGTGTAGACAACGGTGACAAGGACGGTCGACGGCTTCATCCCGGCGATCAGGTTGACCGTGTGCATGAGTGCAAACACCAGTGAAGACACGACGGCGACAAAGCGCTCGCGGTGGCCGGCGTCGCGCAGCATCTTCACTGCGAGACCGCGTGTGGCCAGTTCCTCCGTCAGTCCGACACACGCACCGAGTACCAGCAGGGCGATTATCTCGCCGGTGGTCCACGCGCTCCAGTCAGTTCCCGCGAGATGCGCAACAATGGCGGCGACCACGATAATCGGACCGATCCACATCCAACCCCGCCCACGAATGGGCTGTGGGCCGAAGATATCGCGCAGCCAGCCGACCTTGGTCGCGAAAACCAGCAGGGCGATCCCGCCGATCGCGATGGGCAATGCGACGCCGAAGATGATGCTGGAGGCGCTCGCGACGACGTTGTCCGTGTCGATCTGGTCTGCAAAAACCCGAGAGGTAACCTGCCCGACAGCGAGATAGAAGGCCAGGTAGCCGACGATCAGCAGGAGTACTTTCCACACCGTGGGGCGACTCCAAAACCCGGACTTTTCGGGAATCGTATTGGTCATTGTCAGATCGTAAAGGGAGTCGTAGGAACGCGCGCGGGTACCGTCTATTCGGACAGCAGCGAACATGAAGGCGGGCGCAGAAATAATGTTGGAAGTCGATTTGAATGCACTGGACACGGCTTTGGCAGCGGGTGAGCCGTTGATCGACGTCCGTGAGGCCGACGAGTTCGCTCAGGTTCGAGTCCCGGGTGCGACGCTCATTCCGCTCAGCGAATTCGTCGCTCGTGTAGGCGAGATTCCGGACGCCGAAACCGTTTACGTCATCTGCGCTGTCGGTGGCCGTAGCTTGCAAGCGGCAGAGTATTTGCAGGCTCGCGGCATCAATGCGGTTTCGGTGGCCGGTGGAACGATGGCGTGGTTCCAGTCGGGGCGCCAGGTCGAGACCGGGGCCTAAGGCGTAACCGTTGGGGCAGCTCCAGTTTTCCGGAGCTGCCCCACCAGGTCACTTCCGCCAGAACAAGTGGTGCGTCACGCCGCTCGGGCTCGGCACTGTTTCGAGGTTGAAGCGGTCTCGTAGCTCGTCGGGTGACTCCCACAGCCGTAGACCGGATCCGAATTCGACCGGGCAGACGACCACGTGCATGGCGTCGACAAGGTCGGCGTCGAGGAACTCGCGGATAGTGCTGACTCCGCCGCCGAGCCGAACGTCCTTGCCCTTCGCAGCCTCACGTGCCTGCTCGAGGGCCGTCGCGGGGTCGGCGTCGACGAAGTGGAATGTCGTGTCCGAGAGGGTGAACGAGGGCCGCACGTGGTGGGTCAATACAAAAACCGGGGTGTGGAAGGGTGGCTCGTCGCCCCACCAGCCCTGCCACTCGAGATTCTCCCAAGGACCACGGTGAGGGCCGAACTTGTTGCGGCCCATGATTTCGGCACCGATGTTGTTGGAGAAGTCCCGGGTGAAATAGTCGTCGAGGCCTCGGCTGCCGCCGGGATCGGTGCGATTGGGCCAGCTGGCCGTAGCTCCCGCCCACGCAAACATTTCACCGTGGTCGAGGCCGAACGGGCTCTCGAAGCTTTGGTCCGGACCGCATGCTATTCCGTCTCTGGAAACGCCGAAATTCTGCACTCGCAATAACTGACTCACCGTGTACTCCCGCTCTCGACAATGGTCTACGTGAGTACAGACCGTACGACGAGCCAAAACTCATCGGTGCAAACTCGTCGATACAAATTCATGCTGCTGCGGGGAGAGCGCCACTGCGGATCGAGCGGACGGTCCGTACCGCGACGGTTGCCCAGATGGGGATGAGCACAGTCAACAGTGCAAGCGCGATACCCAGGATTGCTGTGGAACCAGTGGCGACGCCGAAGGCATTCGCGCCGACAGCACACGCTCCGATGGGGAAGGTGAAGCTCCACCACCCGAGTGAGAAGTCCAAGCCGCGGCGCAGTGCGTGGACGGTGACGGTGGTGACTGTGACAAAGGCGATCACGCCGATGATTCCGACGACGGTTCCGTACGCGATTCCGAATTCGTGCAGGGCGTCGGCATGCTCGGTACTGAGTGCATGCCGGGAGGCGGCGGCCAACAAGTTCGATGCAGCGATCGACTGTCCGATCACGCCCAACGGAATCCACAGTGAGGGAATGGCATTGAACGGGATCACATCAACGCCGGCCGAGCGGTTGCGTGCGAACTGCCTGGCGACGGCCACCAGAATGCCGATGGCGGCGGTCAGTGCCAGAGCGAACAGGATGTAACAGAAGACCAGCACCGCGATGCGCAGTGCGCCTTCAGGCATGTGGGTGCTGACCGCTGCGCCGGTGGTGGCCGAGACCATCGGAGGTACGACAGGCATGAGCCAGAACGGCATAGCCGTTGCCATTCCCGCATCTCGAACCAAACGAATCATCATCACGACGTAGGTGATCAGACCGAGTGCCGTGCCGAGTGTCCACAGTGTCAGCGACACGGTGATCGCTACGTCGTGGCCGAGGAAGTCCGGGCCCGTGATGCCGGTTGCGGATCCCACGGTCAGAAGTGCCATTGCGACGGCGCCGTAGAAGGGGAACATCGCGGGGCTGTGCAGGTAGGCGAGGGCCTGACATCGATGTTGTGACCAATGGGTGGCGAATGCTCCGATCAGGGCGCACAGTACGAGAACCGCCAGCACCCAGAAGATCTCCGAGACCAGTTTCAAGCCCTCGATCTCCGGTTCCAGCGAAGCCGCGGCCACCGACACGATTCCCGTTCCCATCGCTGCCGCGAACCAGTTCGGGGTGATGTGGGCGAAGGTGGGACTCGTGGTGGTGGTCATGTATTTCACTGTCGTCTCATCCGGTTCGTACCGGTAGACCGGTTGTCCTTGAATGCCCACAAACTCGCCTTGTGGGTCTAATCTTGGGTTATGTCGTTGTCTCCTCGGGTGCCGGAACTCAGTGCCCTCGACGTCCTGCTTTCCGTGGGGCGTCTGGGCAGCATGGGTGCTGCCGGCCGGGAGCACGGACTCAGTCAGCAGGCAGTCAGTGCGCGCGTGCGTTCGGTCGAGCGTCAGCTCGGAATCAAGGTCTTCGATCGAGCGGCGACGGGTGTACGGCCCACTGCCGAGGGCGGACTGATTCTCGAATGGGCCAGCCATATCCTGGTCAGTGCCGAGGAAATGGCGTCGGGAGTTGCCGCTCTTCGCGGTGAACGCGACGCAGCCGTCACGGTCGCGGCCAGCATGACCATTGCCGAGTATCTGGTCCCCGGGTGGACGGTTGCGATGCGCCACAAGTTCCCCAACGTCGTGGCGTCGGTGAGTTTGCACAATTCCTCGGACGTCTCCGCCCAAGTCCAGGCAGGTAAGGCTGATATCGGATTTGTCGAAGGGCCGGATGTGCCGTCGGCGCTCGCGTCGTGCGAGGTGGCGCGTGATCACCTCGTGGTGGTGGTTCCACCGGGGCATGACTGGGCGAATGGTGCGCCTGTTCCGGTCGCGGACCTCGCACGCACACCGCTCATTCAGCGCGAGTCAGGGTCCGGCACGCGTCTGACACTCGAGAATGCTGTTCCCGATTGTGTGCCGCCGTTGCTCGAGCTCACCTCGTGCACCGCCGTCAAGGCTGCGGTGGTGGCAGGCAACGCCCCGGCCGTTCTGTCGTCGCTGGCTGTTGCCGCCGACCTGACGGACGGCCGACTGGTGGCGGTCAACGTCGACGGCTTGCGGATGCCGCGGCGACTGCAGGCCGTCTGGGATCCCGATCGCGGATTACGCGGTGCAGCAAGAGATTTCCTCGACATCGCGCTCGGTTCCAACACCGCTGTTCATTCACGCTGACGGCTGCGGCGACTATCGGACGGTGTCGATCCCCGCGAGGATGAGGTTGATGCCTGCCAGAAACTGCTCGCGGTCGTCGTGATCGCGCAGTTGTGCAGTCACCTGACTGAGGAACGGGTACTTCGCAGAGTCGAGTTCTTCCCACCGCGTGGCGACGCCCGCGAGGAAAGCGGACCGATCTGTCTCACGGGGGAGCAGACGGGCGCCCGCGGCGTACTGTCCGGCGAGACCGAGCACGTAGTTCAGGAGCGCGGACGCGCAGTCGAACTGTGCCGATTCGGGAACGCCGAGCGCCTGGAGTTGCTCGCCGAGACTTTCGAAGATCTGCATCACCGCTGATTGCCACGGTTCACGTGAGAGTTGGGTGCCGACCCAGGGGTGGGCGTCGATCGCGTCGAACACGCCGAGGGTGATGATCCGGATCGCCTCACGCGGTGTTGCGCTCTCGGTTCCTTCGGTTGTCACGCGGGCGATGACGTCGTCGGTCGCCGCCGCGAGCAGGTCGTTCTTGTTGGCAACGTGCCAGTAAATCGCCCCACTGCCTGTTGTCAGGCGTGCGGAGAGAGCACGGAATGTCAGCGCGCCTTCACCCTCGGAATCGAGGATCTCGATCGCGGTCTCCACTATGCGCTCCTTCGAGAGCGCATCCGTGCGTCGTTCGGTCCGCTGATTTCTGGTCGCCATACGCACCATCTTGACATATCTGGAACGGCGTTCCAAGATAATTGTTGGAACGCCGTTCCAATTCATTGGAAGGAATCAACATGAACACGTCAATCTCGATCATCGGGGCAGGCCTCGGCGGCCTGACCCTCGCGCGCGTACTCCACGTCCACGGAATTCCCGCGAAAATTTACGAGGCGGAACCGTCGGCAGAGGCCCGTACGCAGGGCGGACAACTCGACATCCACGAACACAACGGCCAGGCAGCGCTCGAGGCGGCCGGCCTCACCGACGAATTTCGCGCGATCATCCACGAGGGCGGCGCCGCGTCGCGCGTACTCGATCAACACGGCGCCGTGCTCCTCGACGAACCCGACGACGGCACGGGAACACGTCCCGAAGTGCTCCGCGGAGACCTCCGTCGAATCCTGCTCGATTCCCTTCCCGACGGGACGATCGAATGGGGACGCAAGGTCGAAAGTGTGCGCTTGCTCGGCTCACCCGACACAGCCGACGGCCGCCACGAGTTGACCTTCGCCGACGGTTCGACAGCGACCACCGACCTCCTCGTCGGTGCAGACGGCGCCTGGTCGAAAATCCGGCCGCTGCTCTCCGATGCAAAGCCCGACTACGTCGGAACTACGTTCGTCGAGACCTACCTCTACGACGTCGACGAGAAGCACTCGGCTGCAGCCGAAGCGGTCGGTGATGGGGCGATGTACGCGCCCGCGCCCGGACAAGCGATCGCGGCACATCGAGAGGCGGGGGACATCCTGCACACCTACGTTCAGTTGAACCGTTCGGCGGAATGGTTTGCCGGTATCGATTTCACCGACGCCGCCGCTGCGACAGCGCGGATCGTGGCCGAGTTCGACGGTTGGGCACCGGAACTCACGGCGCTGATCACAGACGGCCAAACCGCTCCGATTCCGCGGGCGATCTACGCCCTTCCCGACGCGCACCGGTGGGATCGCGTGCCTGGGGTGACGCTCCTCGGTGATGCGGCCCACCTGATGGCTCCGTCCGGTGAGGGCGCGAACTTGGCCATGTTGGACGGAGCCGAACTGGGAAAGGCGATCGCCGCGCACCCCGACGACATCGAAGCGGCACTCGCCGAGTACGAAGAAGCGATGTTCGTGCGCAGCGCATCCGAGGCAGCGGACTCGCACGTGATCCTTGATCTCTGCCTCGGTGACCATGCACCGTACTCACTGGTCGACTTCTTCACCGGTGCTGCTTCCGTATCCGGATAATGGGCGAATGCCTGTCGATTCCTCTCCCGCGTCTGCCGCGATTGCACACGTGCACGACCTCTCGAAGGGCGGCCCGCTGGACCGAAATCACCGGGTGACGTTGCACTTTCATCCAGACCTCCCGTTTGAAGGTGACCTGACACTGGCCTCGATCGCACGTCAGGGCACCTACGTGACCCAGTTCGAGACTCGTACGAGCAACGGGGGACTGACGGCACATCGCGGCGGCGACCGTTGGCGCTGGGAGAGTCGGATTTTCGGCCGAGCCTACGACGAGCGAGAGCCGTCGGAACGGCCGAAGTACGGATCATTGAACTTTTCCGCCGATCCGTACGGGGCATCTCCTCGGTTCGGCTCGTCCTACTTCCGGCTTGCCGAGCACACGCTCGACCGCACCACTTTCTGCTTTCCGGACAGCGTCTTCGAGCCCAGCCTCTTCGGAACGGCGGAAGCGATGAGCTTGGTCGACGCCGCAGGAGCCACCGAGTTCGCGGATCCGCTCGACCACTACATCGAGGCGCACGTTCACGGCGTCGTCGACATCGGAACGGACGTCGAGGCACTCGTTCTGGATCCGAGTTACCGGGGCACACGGATCGAAGAGATCGCCCACTCGCTCACGTGCCCGGTGGTGTGGCACGACGGTTACGCGGTCGACGCCGACGAGGTCGCCGAACATCCCGACTATCGGGGAGCGACCATCGTCGACCTTGCCCGAGAGGTTGCGCTCGACGGTCGACTGACGCCTGCCATCCTGGGTCTCGCCCGGCGCGGCTCCTACGATCCGCAGGACGTCAAAAAGGTCTGGCACTACATCGCTCGATTCGGTGGCAGGGCGTAGAACTGGGCATTCGCGTATCTCGCCCGTCGACGACTGCTGGTTCCGGGACCGCACATCAGTCCGAAGGCGGCGGTGAGGAAAGAGTGATTGATACGCAACATCGGGCATGAACTCCCGAAACAACTGCATCCGAAGATGGAAGTCGACCTTGATCCTCGGTCGAAGGGATGCATGAATCGATGGGCGCTCAACTCACTACCACCAGTGTCGACACCCTCTGCGCGTACTGCGGGGTGGGCTGTGGACTTGTCCTCGACATCATCACCGATCCCGAGACAGGGCGTCGGAAGGCGGCGAAGTCGTTCGGTTCGAAGACACATCCCACCAATTTCGGACGTTTGTGCACCAAGGGCACCACGACGGCGGACATGCTCGCCGGCCCGGGGCGCATGGAATCTGCGTATCGGCGTCCGCACCGAGGTGAGGCGATCGAAGCTGCGGACATGAGCGCAGTCATCACCGAGACTGCCCACCGCCTGCGGGCAATCATCGACGAGCACGGCCCCGACGCATTTGCGTTGTACGTGTCCGGGCAGATGTCTCTCGAGGCCCAGTACCTGTCGAACAAACTGGCCAAGGGCTTCATCGGCACCAATCAGATCGAATCGAATTCCCGACTGTGCATGGCCAGTGCCGGCACCGGATACAAGCAATCGCTCGGGGCCGACGGACCGCCCGGTTCTTATCAGGACTTCGAACATGCCGACGTGTTCTTCGTGACCGGCGCGAACATGGCGGACTGCCATCCGATCCTCTTCCTTCGAATGCAGGAGCGGGTCAAGGCGGGCGCGAAGTTGATCGTCGTGGATCCTCGACGCAGCGCCACCGCGGACAAGGCGAACTTGTTCCTGCAGATCGCCCCCGGCACCGATCTCGCACTACTCAATGGACTTCTCCACCTACTCGTCGTGAACGGGCACACCGATCCGGACTTCATCGCCGAATTCACCGAAGGCTGGGAGGTGATGCCCAGCTTCCTCGCGGAGTACACACCGGAGAAGGTCAGCGAGATCACCGGCATCCCCGAAGTCGACATTCGCACCGCAGCGCAATGGATCGGTGAGGCCGACAACTGGATGAGCTGTTGGACAATGGGTCTGAACCAGAGCACCCACGGCACGTGGAACACCAACGCCATCTGCAACCTTCATCTGGCGACCGGCGCGATCTGCACGCCTGGCAGCGGCCCGTTCTCGTTGACCGGTCAGCCGAACGCCATGGGTGGGCGTGAAATGGGCTACATGGGGCCAGGTTTGCCAGGTCAGCGTGCCGTGATGGTCGACGCCGATCGCGACTTCGTCGAGGAGCGATGGGGGATCCCGCAGGGTTCGCTGCGCACCGAAACCGGCGGTGGGACCATCGACCTGTTCTCCCGAATGGCGGCGGGTGAAATCAAGGCGTGCTGGATCATCTGCACCAATCCTGTTGCGACGGTGGCCAACCGCAAGACCGTCATCGACGGATTGGAGAAGGCTGACCTCGTCATCACCCAGGATGCCTTTTTGGGCACCGAGACCAACGAATACGCCGACGTCCTGCTGCCGGCGTCATTGTGGACAGAGTCCGACGGAGTGATGATCAACTCCGAACGCAACCTGACGCTCTTCCAACAGGCACTGGATCCGGTCGGGCAGGCGCTGCCTGATTGGCAGATCATCGCCCGAATCGCCTGCGAGATGGGCTATGCCGAGGCATTCACCTACACCAGCGCCGAAGAGGTGTTCGAGGAGATCAAGCAGTTCTGGAATCCGAAGACCGGCTACGACTTACGCGGAGTCACCTACGAGCGCCTTCGCAAGTCGCCGATCCAGTGGCCGTGCCCGCCCGAGAGTAAGCAAGACCGTCATCCCATCCGATACCTCAATGACGGTGTCAGTCAAAGGCTTCTGGTCCGGGAGGATGGAAGCACTCCGCGTCTCGCATTCCCCACCGCCACGGGCCGTGCGATGTTCTTCGCCCGGCCACACATGCTTCCCGCCGAAATGCCCGACGACGACTACCCGTTCCTGCTCAACACCGGTCGTCTTGCGCACCAATGGCACACCATGACCAAGACCGGCAAGGTGGCCAAGCTGAACAAACTCAACCCCGGGCCATTTGTCGAGATCCATCCCGACGACGCCACACGCCTCGGCGTCGTCGACAAGGACGCGATCGAGGTCGCCTCACGCCGTGGCCGCGCAGTGCTCCCGGCCGTGGTCACCGACCGAGTGCGTCCGGGAAACTGCTTCGCACCGTTTCACTGGAACGACGCCTTCGGCGAGTACCTCTCGATCAACGCCGTCACCAACGACGCCATTGACCCTGCCTCCCAGCAACCGGAGTTCAAAGCCTGTGCCGTCACTATGACGAAGGTCGCCGTGAACACGCCGGAAACGGAGCTCGCCGAATCGCCGCGGGTGGCTCCCGTGGCGGATGATCGGGCTTTGTCGCGAACAGATGTCCTCGCCGATGTCATCGGTCAAACAGGAACACCCGCAGTGGTATTCGATCCGCTACAGCAGAGCTACCTGGCAGGTCTTCTCGCGGCGTTGCGTGCGGATGCCGATCGCACTCCCGGGGTGCCGACCTTGCCTCCGGCTGCACCCTTCGATGCCGAGAAGCGGATGTGGGTAGACGGTGTCTTGGCCGGCCTGTACTCACGGACCTCGCTCCCTGGCACTGACGGGCCCGCGTTGTCATCGGGTACGGACACTGCCTCCGAGCGGGCGCCGATCGTCGTGCTCTGGGCATCGCAAACCGGAAACGCGGAGGAGTTTGCCGCCTCCTGCGCTGCTCGTCTCAGCGAAGTCGGCTTACCCGTGGTGATGCACGCAATGGACGAGTTCCCGGCTGCCGACCTGGCGGCCACCCAAGAGGTTCTGCTGATCACCAGTACCTCCGGTGATGGCGAATCCCCCGACAACGGCAGCGGTTTCTGGGATGCCCTGGCTGCTGACACAGCGCCCCGCATGGTCGAGACACGTTATGCAGTCATCGCTTTCGGTGACTCGAACTACGACGACTTCTGTGGACACGGACGAAAACTCGACACTCGCCTTGCTGAACTGGGAGCCAGTCGTATCGTCGATCGCGCCGACTGCGAGCCCGATTTCGAAGACACTGCTGCTGGATGGCTCGATGCGGTCACGGCCGAACTTCAGAGCACGGAGGCTGGCGAGACGACCGACGTCGTCGTTGCAATGAAGAACTCCGGCACGACTGCTGTGGCCGCGCCGATTTCACCGGCGATGTCGGCGCCGCTGCAGTACAACAAGAAGGCGCCACTGACTACCGCTTTGACGCGCAATGTCCTGCTCAACCGGCCAGGCTCTTCCAAAGACGTGCGGCAGTTGGGTTTTCACCTTCCGGACGACACGGTCAGTTACGAAGCCGGCGACGCTCTCGGAGTCTGGCCGCGAAACAGTTCCCCGTTTGTCGACGAGTGGCTCACCCTTACCGGCCTCGACGGTGAGGAGACCGTCGATCTGGGGCAGTACGGCGCGATGACCTTGCGTACCGCGTTGACCGAACGCCTGGAGATCACGCGAATCTCGAGCGACATGATTCGGTTCGTGCATCAACGAACGCGCGATGCGGACCTGGCCGAGTTGATGAAGCCGGAGAACATCTCCACGCTCAAAGACTGGTCGTGGGGACGACAGTCCGTCGACGTACTCGCGCAGTCGCCGGTTCGTGCTTCGACCGACGAATGGCTCTCGTTACTCAAACCGCTTCAGCCGCGGTTGTATTCGATTTCTTCCAGTCCGAAAGAGAACCCACGCGAAGTGCAGTTGACGGTGTCCGCCGTCCGATACAACGTCGCGGGCGTCCCACGCCGCGGAGTGTGCTCGACGTATCTCGCAGATCACGCTGACGGTGACGACATCGGAATTTACGTGCAGAAGTCGACTCACTTCCGGCCTCCGTCCGATCCCGAGACCCCGATGATCATGGTTGGGCCAGGGACCGGCATCGCGCCGTTCCGCGCTTTCCTGCATGAGCGGCGGGCGTTGGGGCACACGGGTCCGAACTGGCTGTTCTTCGGGGAACAACATGCGGCGACCGACTTCTACTACCGCGAAGAAATCGAAGAATTGCGGAAAGACGGCTTTCTCACCGAACTCGACCTCGCATTTTCCCGGGATCAAGCCGACAAGGTCTACGTGCAGGATCGGATGCGCGAACGAGGCGCGCTGCTGTGGGAGTGGCTGCAGAAGGGCGCACACTTCTACGTCTGCGGCGATGCCAACCGGATGGCCAAGGACGTCGACAACGCCCTCAACGGTGTAGTCGCGCAACACGGAAAACTGGCCCCGCGTAGTGCCGAGGCGTATGTGAAGGCTCTTTCGGCGGAGAAGCGCTACGTCCGAGACGTCTACTGACGTCGATCAGACGGCGCCCTTGAACCCGTGCTGACGCCAGGCCTCGTACGTCACCAGGGCGGCAGCGTTGGAGAGGTTGAGGGACCGGCGTCCGGGAAGCATTGGGATACGCAGACGCTCGGTGATGTGTTCGTCCGCCAGCACTTCCTCGGACAATCCGGTGGGTTCGGGGCCGAACAGCAGGACATCCCCGGGTTGGTAGGCGATATCGGCATACGACGTGGTCGCGTGTGCGGTGAAGGCGAATACGCGAGCGGGCGTGACGGCTTCCCAGGCAGCGGCCAGGTCTTCGTGGACGGTGACAGTCGCCAGATCGTGGTAGTCCAAGCCTGCGCGCTTGAGCTTCGGCTCCGACAAATCGAACCCGAGAGGGCCGACCAGGTGGAGTTCGCAACCGGTGCCTGCGACCATGCGGATCGCGTTTCCGGTGTTGGGTGGGATGCGGGGCTCGTGGAACATCACTCGGAACACTCGAGGAACTGTACCGGGCGGCATATCGGCGCCCGCGTCGGCGAGAAGAGCGGTCGAGAAGTGTGGGCGAATTGGTAACAAACCGGCCAGTCCGTGCGAACCTATTTCCGGCACTCTTCTCAGAACGGACTTTTCATGAACCCTCCCGCCGGTTGGAACCCCGACCCCTTCGACCCCACGATCGACCGTTACTGGGACGGTCAGCAGTGGACCGCACAGACACGGCCCAAGGGCGTCGACGCACCTACTCAAGCATTCGGTACTCCGACGCAGGTCTACGGTGCGCCGGGATCGGCGGCGCCGGACGCAAACGCCGAAGAAGGAAGCAAGCGGCGGAAGTGGCCGTGGATCGCCGGCGCAGCAGTCGTGGGACTGGTGGCCATCGCTGCGGCGACGGGAGCGGGCAAGTCGGAAGAATCGACGACGCCTGCTGCGACCTCTTCGACGACAGCTGCAGCGACGACAACCAATAGCACCGTCCCGTCGACGACAAAGACCACAACGTCGTCCGCCCCGCCGACCACGACTACAGCGACGACGCTGCCGACCACGACAACCACCGTGGCAATCGTGCCGCTGGTGCCGCAGGTCCCGGCGATCACGACAACGCCGTACGTTCCGCCCGCTCCGGCGTACACACCGCCGAAGACAACAGAACCGGCGTACGTTCCACCGAAACCGTCGGGAGGAACGGTGAATCCGGGCTCGTTCTGTTCGACCCCTGGAGCAACAGGCGTGACAAAGAAGGGCACTCCGATGGTGTGTGGGATTGGTAGCGACGGACGAGATCGCTGGGTGTCGGCCGGCTGATTGTCGGCTGCCATCAGGGGCGCTGAACCGGTGTCGGTGCGGCGGGGCAGTATGGACGGCATGCTCCCCGAAGAATCCGACGATGTCGTCGGCGAAGACTATTCAGACGCGCGGCTGGCCGGGCAGAAGTGGCGTCAGCGCACTTTCACCAACTGCAATTTCCGAGACGCCGATCTCACCGGACTCACGACGGAGTCGGTGGTGTTCACGGATTGTGATTTCACCGGCACCGATCTGGGGGAGTCCGTGCACACGGGAACAGCGTTCCGATCCTGCAATTTTGCGCGGACCAGCCTGTGGCACAGCACGTTCCGGAACTGCAGTCTGCTCGGGTCGACGTTCGACGGTTGCCGCATCCGGCCGTTGACGCTCGACGAAGTCGACTTCTCGTTGACCTCACTCGGCGGGGCGGACCTGAGGAAGATCGACTTCACCTCATGCCGCTTCCGTGAAGCGAACCTGGTTCGGGCCGACATGCGGGGCGCGGTGCTGGCGTCCGCGGATCTGTCCGGTGCTCGCACGGGTGGACTCAAACTCGAAGGTGCAGACCTGCGCGGTGCGCGGATCGATCCGAGCCTGTGGACGTCCGCATCCGTCGGAAACGCACAGATCGAGTTGATGCAGGCGGTGGCGTACGCGTCGGCGCACGGTCTTGTCGTCGATATGAAGTAGTGACGCCTAGCTCTGCAAGCGCTCCTCGAGTCGCACGGTCACCCGCTCGCCCGTGTCCTTGCCGATGGCTTTGCGGAGATCGGCTTTGACCGGCAGCTTGTGGTTGCCGTCGCCCAACGCCATAAACGAACTCTGGAACGGATGTCCGTCGATCGTCCCGCGCACCTTGACCAGGCCACGGGTGCCGAAGAACTCGGCGGACTCCGGCCAGATCACATAAGTCCACCCGCCCCTGGCGTCGCTCTTCTGCAGGGTGGCCGTGAATTCCTTGTCCAGCAACATGATGTCGGTCCTTTCGAACTCGTCCCAGTCGATCAGCGGATGAATTCCCGAGCAAGGAGATCCATCAACAGTCCGTCCTTCCACACACCGTGGCGATCTCGCGAGTACTCGCGCATCACCCCGACGTCCTTGAATCCCACAGATCGGTAGCACGCGATGGCGACGGAGTTGTCGACCTCGGGGTCGATGACAAGACGGTGGAATGCGAGATCGTCGATCAGATGGGCGCACAGCACCCGTATCGATTCGCGACCGAACCCTTGGCCGTGGAAGTCGGGATCGAGAAACAAGTCGAGCCCGGCGTGGCGGAAGTCGGGGTTGTCCTCAGCTTCGTACCACTGGATGAAGCCGATCAGTTGGTCACCGTAGAAAATGCTGTAGCGCATGGTGCCGGCCTCCGGCGCCGCAGGCCAGTCGTCATCGGGATTTTGCCACCACTGCACGACGTCCGGGTGCAGGTGAATTGCCCGCAGACGGGCGTGATGATCGGGCGCGAGCGGGGAGAGGACCACTCTCGGGCCGCGTAGTTCCGGAGCCGTTGTCACTCATCGACCCTAACCTGGAACAATGGTCGCCGTGACTGCAACGATCCTCGACGGCAAAGCTACCCGCGACGAAATCTTCGAAGACCTGAAGGTGCGGGTGAGCGCTCTGAAGGCAGAGGGCATCACGCCCGGCTTGGGCACCATCCTGGTAGGCGACGACCCCGGATCCGCTGCTTACGTGCGCGGCAAGCACAACGACTGCGCCAAGGTCGGTATCAATTCTTTGCGACGCGACCTGCCTGCCGACATCACGCAGGAGCAGCTCAACGCGACGATCGACGAGCTCAACGGCAATCCCGAGTGCACCGGCTACATCGTGCAGTTGCCCCTTCCCAAGCACCTCGACGAGAACGCGGCCCTCGAGCGCATCGACCCTGACAAGGATGCCGACGGCTTGCACCCGGTCAACCTCGGTCGACTGGTGTTGGGCAAGGAAGCCCCGCTGCCGTGCACCCCGCGTGGAATCCTGCATCTCCTGCGCCGCTACGAGGTCCCTATTGCAGGCGCACACGTGGTGGTAGTCGGACGAGGCGTCACAGTCGGTCGCCCGATCGGACTGTTGCTGACGCGTCGTAGCGAGAACGCCACGGTCACGCTCTGCCACACCGGTACCCGCGATCTCGCAGCCGAGGTTCGCCGCGCCGACATCATCGTCGCCGCCGCCGGGGTTCCCGGTCTCATCACCGCCGACATGGTCAAGCCCGGAGCAGCGGTCCTCGATGTCGGCGTCAGTCGCACCGACGACGGCCTGCGCGGCGACGTCGCAGCCGACGTCAACGAGGTCGCCGGGTTCGTCTCACCCAACCCCGGTGGTGTCGGGCCGCTGACCCGCGCGTTCCTGATCACCAACGTGGTCGAGCGCGCCGAGCGGGTTCTGGCCGGAGTCTGAGTCCGATGTCCTCACTGGTCGGCCTCGCGAAGAAGAATCTGCCCATGCTCGCGGTCCTTGCCGTGATCGCGGCAGCTGTTGTTCTCGTGTTGGCCGACCGGTGGCGCCGCGGCGCTCTCGTCTTCGGTGTTGCCGTCATCATCGGAGCTGCCGCTCGGTGGTTCGTTCCCGAGAATCGTGTGGGGTTGCTTGCCGTGCGCGGAAGGGTTTTCGACACCGCGGCGATGGGCGTCATGGGAGCGTTGATCGCGACGCTTGCCCTGACCATCGATCCGCTCGGTACCGACTGAGAAGGTCAGTCCCCGTAGAACGAGCGGATGTCGATGTCGCTCAAGGGGATCCACTCCGGTGACTGAGTGGATGCCGACTTCTTTCCGGCCTTGTCCGGTGCACTTCGCAGCGTCACTGCGAGGACCGGTTCCTCGTCGATTCGCCCGGCCAGGGCGTAGATCGCGGCGAGATGGTGAACGCACGGCGAGCGTCGGCCTGAGCAGTTGCAACTGGCAGTGCACTCCGAAAGATCAACGGCTACTGCGATATTTCGAGCCTGCAGTTCGGTGACGACGCTGTCCGGTAGTTCGCCGGTGCAGACGGATCTGTTGGCCTTGCCAGCCGAGCGGAGAAGGCTCTTCACTGCAGCGATTTCGGATTTGGTCCACAGTGGGACACCAATCGTCACCGACGAGGTTTTTGCTTTGGTGCTCACCTCGGCGACGACGGTCCCCGATGAGACCGCGGTGAATTCCACCGACCCGTTGCGTGCGAGGGTTCGAGCTGTCGGCAGGGATGGGTTCGGACCGGATGCCGCGGTCCGTTCCACCGTGCGCAGCCACGCCCGACCCCAAGCGGTGACGCCGAATTCGTTGGCCATCAGATGATCACCGCGCCGTCGAGTTCGAGAAGTTCACGCAATTCGGTGTCGGGAAGATCCGCCAGGGCGGCCTCCACGTTGCCGGAAACAGCATCGGCTACAGCTCGTTTGGACTCGTGCATCGCTGCGATGTGATCCTCCACGGTTCCGCCCGTCACCAAGGTGTGGACGTTGACGGTGCGCTTCTGGCCGATGCGGTGTGCCCGGTCGGTTGCCTGATCTTCGACGGCTGGGTTCCACCACCGGTCGTAGTGCACGACGTGACTTGCGCGGGTGAGGTTGAGGCCGAAGCCGGCGGCGCGCAGGCTCAGGATCAGAACCGGCGGGGAATCCGCGTCGTTCTGGAACGCGTCGACCATCCCGTCGCGCTTGTCGGTGTTCAGGCCGCCGTGGAGGAAAGGCACGGCGCCGATTCCCAATTCGGATCCCAGGTGCCGCGAAAGCATCTCGCCCATCGTCCGGTACTGCGTGAATATCAGCGCGCGATCGCCGTCGTCGACGATCTCGGCGATCATTTCCGTTGCGCGGTCGAGCTTTCCGGATCTTCCGTAGAGGTCGTCCGTATCGCCGGTCACCTGCGCGGGGTGATTGCATACCTGTTTGAGGGTGGTCAGCAGCGCAAGGATGTTGCCGCGTCGGGCAATTCCCGTGCCCAACCCGGTGTCGAAAGCATCGGCGACTGCCGACCGATAGGTCCGCGCCTGTTCCGATGTCAGAGTGCACGAGACAGTGGAGAACTGCTTGGGCGGAAGATCCTTGGCCACTGTGTCTTTGGTTCTGCGCAGAATGAAAGGATCGATGACCGCGGCAAGCCTGGTCGCCGCAGTGGCGGATCGACCGGATTCGATCGGGACGGCGAAGCGTTGACGAAAACGTGCGCGAGTTCCGAGGACGTCGGGATTGGCAACGCGAAAGAGTGACCACAACTCCTCGAGGCGGTTCTCCACCGGCGTGCCGGTCATCGCCACCTTGACGTCGGCCGACAACTGCATTGCCGCTTTCGCAGCGAGGGAAGCGGGGTTCTTGATCTGCTGCGCCTCGTCGAAGATCACCGAACTCCAGTGGATCGGGCTCAATTGGGCCGCATCGGAACGCAAGACGCTGTAGCTGGTCAGAACCGTGGTGCCGGCGGGGATACGAGTGGGAAGCGCGCGAGCAGCCCCGTGATGAACGTGCAGTGGCAGATGCGGAGCGAATCGCTCGATCTCGCGGCGCCAGTTTCCGATCACCGAGGTGGGACACACAACCAGATGCGGGCCGTCGTCGGCGCGGATCGCGATCATCGAAATCGCTTGCAGTGTCTTACCCAAACCCATCTCGTCGGCCAAGATCCCACCACCCGAACCCGACAGCGCCGTCAGCCAGGCAACTCCCTGCATTTGATACGGGCGCAGATTCGCCTGAATCTTTGCTCGGCGAAGGCTGTCCAGGGCTGTACGCGCATCCGTGAACAACCGCACCGTGGACCGGGCGCTTCGGATCTTCGTGTCGTCCCCGTCGATCGCCGCATGCGCCGCGGTCGGAATGTCATGTGCGCCGGTCTCGATGACGCGCTTCCACGCGAGCAACGACGGTCCGAGGTCGCCGCGACCTGCATCGAGGTTGTGGAAGGCGTCGATCGAGGTGGTGAGGTCGAGCAGTTGCGCTTCGACGTCGGTTGCTGTGATCGACTCGTCGACCGGGATCGCAAGCCTGCACACGCCCGGCGACCCGATCGGCATCCCCAGTGCCGACAGTCGCGCTGCCGGGTCTGCGTCACCCCAGAACGCGAAGGACATGTGCTCGGGAATGTACGTAGCCTGCAGGCGCGTCGAGCATGGCTGAGTCACGTTCGCCGATGTTAGCCGCGCCGGCTCACGTTCGCCAATGAAAATGTCGGGAAAACCCGCAGATCAGCTGTGGTTTTCCCGACATTGACGAATCCTGAAAATGTGGCTCTGTCCCGGATCAGCGACCCGTGCGCGCGAACTCCATCGTTCGGCGAAGGAGTCCGGCGACGGCGTCCGCCTCCGTCAGGAAGCCGTCGTGGCCGTCCTTGGACTTGAGAATCTCGAGGCCGCTGCACGTGGAAATTCCGTCGGCGATCTCCTCCTGCAAACGGAGGGGATACAGCCGATCCGAATCCACGCCGCCCACGACGACCGGTGCCGTGATCGACGCCAACGCCGCCGCGACACCGCCGCGTCCACGGCCGATGTCGTGCCGGTTCATGGCCTCGGTCAGGAGGACGTACGTGCTCGGGTCGAAGCGGTCGACCAGCTTGTCCGCCTGATGTTCCAGGTAACTCTGCACAGCGTATCGTCCACCGTTCCACGGGTTTTCGTCGTTCTGAGCGGAGTTCTCGAAGCGCGCATCCAGTTCGGACTCGGTGCGGTACGTCAGGTGCGCGATGCGACGAGCGATGCCGAGCCCGGCGCGAGGTGCCCGCCCCGTTCCGTGGTAGTCACCGCCCTGCCAATCCGGATCGGAGACGATGGCCGCGATCTGCGTCGTCTGGGTGCCGATCTGATCTGCGGTGGCCCGTGAACCGGTTGCGAGAACCAACGCGGAGCGAATGCTGTCCGGGTAGGTAACTGCCCATTCGAGGGTGCGCATGCCGCCCATGGATCCACCGACCACCGAGGCCAACTGGTCGATCCCGAGGAGATCGACGAGCTTCTTCTCCGCCGCGATCTGATCCCGGATGGAAATTTCCGGGAACCGGCTGCCCCACGGCTTGCCGTCGTCGGCCAGTGAACTGGGACCGGTCGTGCCGCGACAACCACCGAGGACATTGGTTGCGACGACGCACCATTCCCCGGTGTCGATCGGTTCGCCGGGGCCGACCATTCCGTTCCACCAGCCGGGGGAGGGCTGATTCGCGGAGATCGGACCGGTGACGTGCGAGTCTCCGGTCAGTGCGTGCTCGACGAGTACGACGTTGTCGCGGTTCGGGGACAGCTCACCCCAGCGCTGAACGGCGAGCGAAACGGATGGGAGCACCGCGCCGCTTTCGAGTTCCAGGGCGCCGATGTCGACGAACCCCACCTGACCGTCGGCCGGGGGTAGGAGGTCGATCCTGGGCTCCAATTCGTTCACGGTCACGAGTTTGCCACCGCAGCCAGGCCGACGGTGAGATCGGCGAGGATGTCGTCGATTCCTTCGATGCCGACCGCGAGGCGGACGAGTCCGGGCGTGACACCGGAGGCGAGCTGCTCTTCGGGGGTGAGCTGCGAGTGCGTCGTCGACGCGGGGTGGATGACGAGTGAGCGAACGTCACCGATGTTGGCGACGTGGCTGTGCAGCGTCAGGGCGTTGACGAATTTCTTGCCCGCATCGATCCCGCCGGGCAGCTCGAAGGTGACGATGGCGCCGGTTCCCTTGGGCGTCAGCTGCTTTCCACGTTCGAACCAGGGTGAGGAGGGGAGTCCCGCGTAGGAGACGGAGGCCACCTCGCCGTGGCCGTCGAGGAATTCGGCGACCTTCTGTGCATTGGATACGTGGCGCTCGATGCGCAGGCTCAAGGTCTCGATGCCCTGCGCGATGAGGAACGCGTTGAACGGCGCCACGGCGGAGCCGAGATCGCGCAGCAGTTGGACGCGAGCCTTGAGTGCAAACGCCGGTGCACCGAGGTCCGCGAAGGTGACGCCGTGGTAGCTGGGATCAGGCGTCGTGAAGTTCGTGTGGCGACCCTGTGTCCAGTCGAAGGTGCCGCCGTCGACGATGACGCCGGCGATCGCGGTGCCGTGTCCACCTAGGTATTTCGTGGCGGAGTGAACGACGATGTCGGCGCCGTGTTCGAGTGGGCGTAGCAGGTACGGCGTCGCCACGGTGTTGTCCACGATCAACGGAAGACCGTTCTCGTGGGCCAGCGACGAGATGCCGGGTAGATCGAGGATGTGGTTCTTGGGATTGGCGATCGTTTCGCCGTAGAACGCCTTCGTGTTCGGGCGAATGGCTTCGCGCCACTGGTCGATATCGTCGGGATCTTCGACGAACGTGACTTCGATGCCCAGCTTACGAAGTGTGTAATGCAGGAGGTTGTACGTGCCGCCGTACAGGTACGGGCTCGAGACGATGTGATCGCCGGCCTCGGCGATGTTGAGGATCGCGATGGTCTCGGCAGCCTGACCCGAGGACAGGAGGAGTGCGGCGACTCCGCCTTCCAGGGCGGCGATCCGCTGCTCGACGGCGTCCTGCGTCGGATTCATGATTCGCGTGTAGATGTTGCCCGGCTCGGCCAGGCCGAACAGTGCGGCAGCGTGATCGGTGCTGTCGAAGACGTAGCTGGTGGTCTGGTAGATCGGTAGAGCGCGCGCATGGGTGGCGGTGTCCGCTGTCTGCCCGGCGTGCACCTGCTTGGTCTCGAACGACCAGTTCGCGGTCGGATCAGAAGTTGCTGCGGCGTCGGCTGTGTTGTCGGTCATGATTTGTTCACTCCAGTGGTCTGACGGATAGATGTCGGACGGGGGCGAATGATCGCCGCCCCGTGCTGGGGTCTATCTGCAAGTGCGACACATACTGAAATACCTCCGTGGGGCTCGGCCCGGTCTGGGGTCCGTCCCTGTCGGACCCGCGCTTGTCACCCGAATTGCGGTGGAACTGCGCGAGCAGATCCACTTCGGGAAACCTGGTCATCACCCGGGGCACCCCACCGCGGTTGGAGGGTTGCCGTCCAGCGAGCCGGGGCTTGACGCTGGCACTCATGACCAAGTCGGATTCTACCGGGAAGTGAGCGCAGTCCTGACACGGGGCGAAATGTGAGCCGCAACCGCACGCGCGGCAGAGCGACGTAGCCCACTAGCAGGCAAAAGTTACTCGTGAGTAGAGACCGGTGAGTGGACCTGCCGGTTGCGGCCTCACGGGTTAGCAGTACGCTTGTCTTGTTTGGGACTCATCTCCCGAGATCAGTCCACACCGTCTAGGTTTGATAATCGAACCGTTCGCGGACCCACTCACAAAGTGTGACCGCAACCGTGTAACCAGGGAAACTTCCTAGGAGGACGCGAAGCACCCATGTCCAAAATCAAGGTTGAGGGCACCGTCGTCGAACTCGACGGCGATGAGATGACGCGCATTATCTGGCAGTTCATCAAAGACAAGTTGATCCATCCGTATCTCGATGTGAACCTCGAGTACTACGACCTCGGTATCGAGTACCGCGACGAGACCGACGACCAGGTCACCATCGACGCAGCGCACGCGATCCAGAAGCACGGCGTCGGCGTCAAATGCGCCACGATCACGCCGGACGAGGCACGTGTCGAGGAATTCGGTCTCAAGAAGATGTGGCGTTCCCCGAACGGAACGATCCGCAACATTCTCGGCGGCACGATCTTCCGCGCACCGATCATCATCTCCAACGTTCCGCGACTCGTTCCGGGCTGGACCAAGCCGATCATCATCGGCCGTCACGCATTCGGCGACCAGTACCGCGCCACAGACTTCAAGGTCCCCGGCCCCGGCAAGGTGATGATCACCTACACGCCCGAGGACGGCAGCGCACCGATCGAGCACGAACTGGTCAACTTCCCCGAGAACGGCGGCATCGTTCAGGGGCAGTACAACTTCAACGATTCCATCCGTGACTTCGCTCGCGCGTCGCTCACCTATGGTCTCCAGCAGAACTACCCGGTGTACCTGTCCACCAAGAACACCATTCTCAAGGCGTACGACGGTGCCTTCAAGGACATCTTCCAGCACATCTACGAGACCGAGTTCAAGGCTGAGTTCGATGCCGCAGGTCTGACCTACGAGCACCGCCTCATCGACGACATGGTCGCTTCCGCACTCAAGTGGGAGGGCGGCTACGTCTGGGCATGCAAGAACTACGACGGTGACGTCCAGTCCGACACCGTGGCCCAGGGCTTCGGCTCGCTCGGCCTCATGACGTCGGTTCTGCTCACACCGGACGGACGGACCTGTGAGGCAGAGGCTGCTCACGGCACCGTGACGCGTCACTACCGTCAGCACCAGCAGGGCAAGCCCACCTCGACCAACCCGATCGCGTCCATCTTCGCGTGGACCCGTGGGCTCGAGCACCGTGGCAAGCTCGACAGCACCCCTGAGGTCATCGGCTTCGCGCAGGCGCTCGAAGACGTTGTCATCAAGACCGTCGAAAGCGGCCAGATGACCAAGGACCTCTCGATGCTGGTCGGCGGCGATCAGGGCTACCTGACCACCGAGGAGTTCCTCGGCGCACTCGACGTGAACCTGCAGAAGGCCATGGCCGCGAAGTAGATTCACCGCTTCACCTCGCGAATGGGACGTCCGGGAAACCGGGCGTCCCATTTGTGTTCGCGGTCTCACGTGAGTGAACTCACCCGCTCTCACTTGGAAGTTCAACCAGGTGTGAGATCACAATTGATCAGTGACTTCGTCTACCCTCTCCCGTTCTGACGCCTCGACACCCGGGGTTCGTTCCACCAGAGGTCCGGCGATGCTCGCTCTCGCCCTCGGCGGTTTCGGTATCGGCACCACCGAGTTCGTCGCCATGGGATTGCTCCCGGAAATGGCATCCGGGCTCGGCGTCTCGGAACCCATCGCAGGTCACGTGATCTCCGCGTACGCGCTCGGGGTTGTCGTCGGCGCTCCGCTGATCGCTGCTCTCACCGCACGGGTACCGCGCCGCACACTGTTGATCGCGCTCATGGTCGCCTTCACCGTCGGCAATGCCGCCTCGGTTTTCGCTCCCTCGTACACGACTCTGATGATGGCTCGCTTCGTCGCCGGATTGCCGCACGGCGCGTACTTCGGAGTCGCCGCGTTGGTCGCAGCTCACCTGGCCGAACCGGGCAAACGCGCCAAGGCCGTGGCGATGGTCATGATGGGTCTTTCCGTGGCCAACGTGATCGGGGTACCGGTCGCCGCCTGGATCGGTCAGGCACTCGGCTGGCGCAGCGCTTTCGCTTTGGTCGCCGTGATCGGGGTGGCAACCGTTGCTTCGCTCTTCGTCTGGATTCCGCGTTTGGACGGCATGCCGGTGACAAATCCGATCACCGAACTCGGGGCACTGGGCCGCGTCCAGGTGTGGATGACGCTGATCGTGGGCATGGTCGGGTTCGGCGGCATGTTTGCCGTCTACACCTACATCAGTACGACGCTCACCGACGTGTCCGGGCTCGGCGCTTCGTTCATTCCCCTGGCACTCATGCTCTACGGACTGGGCATGGTGGCCGGCAACTTCGTCGGCGGATACCTCGCGGATCGCGCATTGATGAAGGGTCTGTTCCTGTCGATGGGATCCCTCGTGGTGATCCTCGCGGTCTTCGTGATCGCTGTGCGCAATCCCTACACGGCACTGATCTTCGTCTTCCTCATCGGTCTCGCGGGGTCCTCGATGGTTCCAGGTCTGCAGACACGGCTGATGGACGTCGCCGAGGACGCTCAGACCCTGGCTGCTTCTCTCAATCACGCCGCGCTGAACATCGCCAACGCCTTCGGAGCGTGGATCGGCGGCGTCGTGATCGCGGCCGGTTACGGGTACACGGCGCCGGCGGCGGTAGGGTCTTTGCTGGCGGTCGCGGGTCTTGCCGTACTGGCGATTGCAGTGATTCTGCAGCGTAGGGCCGTGCGCTGACCTGGGCGCCGATCCACGTCGGTGGAATCGGCTACGGTGCTTGCCGTGCCACAAACTGCTGACTCCCACATTCTTGCTCCCCACACCATCACGTCCGTGAACGTCAACGGCGTTCGAGCAGCGGCCCGCAAGGGCATGCTCGATTGGCTGGAGAAGACGTCGGCGGATTTCATCTGCCTTCAGGAAACGCGTGCGTCGGACGATCAGCTTCGTGAGACCCTCGAGCCAGCGCTCGGCAACGGATGGTTCCTGGTCTCGGCCGAGCCGTCCGCGAAGGGACGCAACGGAGTCGCGGTGCTCTCACGCACCGAACCCGACGCGGTGCGGATCGGTCACGGAGACGACGAATTTCTCGAAGCCGGTCGATACATCGAAGCCGACTTCGCGGATCTGACCGTCGCGAGCCTGTACCTGCCGTCCGGTGAGGCGCTCACACCGAAGCAGGAGGAGAAGGAACGGTTCATGGCGTCCTTCGCAGTTCACCTCGCCTCCACCGCCGCAGCGGCCGAGTCGGCCGATCGCCACGTGGTGGTCAGCGGCGATTGGAACATCGCACACACCGAACTCGACCTCAAGAACTGGAAGACCAACAAGAAGTCTTCGGGATTCCTCCCGGAGGAGCGCGCGTGGATGGACCTTCTGTTCGCCGACGATTCCGCGTGGGTGGACGTCTTCCGCACCCTTCACCCTGGTGTCGATGGTCCTTACTCGTGGTGGTCGTACCGCGGCAAGGCATTCGACAACGACTCGGGGTGGCGTATCGATTACCAGGTTGCCACCCGCGGCTACGCCGAGCGGGCCAAGGTTGCCCTCGTGGAACGCGCTGAGTCCTACGACCTCCGTTGGTCGGACCACGCACCTGTCACCGTCTCGTACCGGTAGGAACGCGCATGCCTGAAGGTTTGAAGATGCCGAGCGCAAAAACGCGCAACGCCATCATCACCGTCGTCGTTGCCGTGGTGGCGCTTGTGCTGGCGGTGACGCTTGCGTCACGCGACTCCGACAGTTCGGCGTCGTCCGGGACGTCGTCGGTCACCAAGTCCTCGAGCGTCCAGTCCTCGGGTGTTCAAGCCAAGCCTGGCGCCACCACCAAGACTGCGCCGTCGAGTTCCGCTGCCAAGACAACGCAGCAGGCAAGCAGCGATGCGCCGGCGCGAGTTCTCGCCACGCTCGTGGAGATCGACGCCGGGAGGTGGCCGGATTCCGCCAACGCGCCGGGCACCAAGGGCGGCATCACCTTCCGCAACAGTGAGGGGCGTCTACCTGCTGTCGGTGCGGGTGGTGGACGTGTCGTCTATCAGGAATGGGACGTCAACGCGAAGAAGAACGGCCAAGGCCGCGACGCCGAGCGAATCGTGACCGGCAACGACGGTTCGGCGTGGTACACCCTCGATCACTACGACACCTTTGTGAGGATTCGCTGATGTCCGACTCGTCTACCGTCAGCGTGGCGCAGTGGCTGGACCCGTCTTCCGACGTGACTTCGGTGGCCCTGCGCGGCGAGCAAGCGGTCGCGGATGATCTTGCGCGTGAACTCCGTGGCGAGAATTTTGTCGTTCGAGTGGTTCGTGGCGAGAAGATGCGGACAACGGCGCAGGTCTTCGACGAGTTCGCGGCGGCCTTCCAGTTTCCGTCCCACTTCGGGCGGAACAAGGATGCTTTCGACGACGTCATGCGAGATCTGGACGATGTACTCGGATTGGGCGCCGGATATGTAGTTGTGGTCCGAGGCACGGGTTCTCTACTGTCCGAGCAACAGGATCAGTTGGAGTGGTTCCGCGGAACCATGGACTTCTACGCCGAAGAATGGGAACCCGTCGTTTTCCGGACCGTCTACCAGTTCGGTGAGGACGACCCCATCGCCACCGGTGAAGACCTCGTCGAACTCGACTACCCGGGCACCACGCCACTGCACTGATTTCCACTCGTGAAAAGATCGGAACCATGTCGACCCCTGCAGAACAGAAGCCCACCGCAAAGCCTCGCGTGCTTTCCGGAATCCAGCCGACGTCGGATTCATTCCACCTCGGCAACTACCTGGGTGCACTGCAGCAGTGGGTTCCGTTGCAGGACGATTTCGACGCTTTCTACTTCATTCCGGATCTTCACGCCATCACGGTGACGCAGGACCCGAAGGAACTGCGTCGTCGCACCAAGGTTGCGGTGGCTCAGCTCCTCGCAGTGGGTATCGATCCCGATCGGGCGACACTGTTCGTGCAGAGTCAGGTACCCGAGCACACGCAGTTGGCGTGGGTCCTCAACTGCATCACCGGTTTCGGTGAAGCCAGCCGCATGACTCAGTTCAAGGACAAGTCCGCCAAGCAAGGCAGCGACAACGCCAGTGTCGGTTTGTTCACGTATCCGGTTCTGATGGCCGCGGACATCCTCCTGTACCGCCCGCAACGAGTCCCGGTGGGCGAGGATCAGCGCCAGCACCTCGAACTCGCACGCGATCTTGCCGGCCGGTTCAACACCCGCTACGGCAAGGCGTTCGTCGTTCCCGAGCCGCAGATCATCAAGGGCACGGCAAAGATCTACGACCTGCAGGATCCGACCGCGAAGATGAGCAAGTCCGCTGCCAGTGCGGCCGGACTGATCAATCTGCTCGACGATCCGAAGGTGTCGGCGAGGAAGATCAAGTCGGCCGTCACCGACAACGAGCGCGAGATTCGCTTCGACCCCCAGGCCAAGCCCGGTGTCAGCAACCTGCTCACCATTCAGTCGGCTCTCTCCGGAGTACCGATCGAGACTCTGGTGGCCGGTTACGAAGGCAAGGGGTACGGCGACCTCAAAACCGATACCGCTGATGTCCTGACCGAGTTCGTCACCCCGCTCAAAGCGAAGGTGGACGGTTACCTCGCAGACGAGGCGGAGCTGGATCGCATCATCGCGGCCGGAGCGCACCGCGCCCGCGAGGTGTCTTCACGCACTCTCGCCGCTGTCTATGACAAGGTCGGATTCCTGGCACCGAAGGGCTGACCGACGCGAATTCGGACTCACGACGCCTGACCGAACATGAGGGGGACGGCAATGGCTGACACGGACGACGACGCACCCAGCTTTCTGGAGAAGCAACGGGCAGCGCGACCCTGGCTCGATCATCTGGTTCGCGCCGCTGGACGGTTCCAAGAGCAAAAGGGCGACTACTACGCTGCGGGAATCACGTACTTCAGCGTTCTGGCACTGATTCCGATCATGATGGTCGCGTTTGCCGTGGCTGGTTTCGTATTGGCCGGGCATCCCGAGTACCTGGAGTCGATTCAGGAGCAGATCACCAAGAGCATTCCTGGCAGCTTGGGTGACACCATCAACACGCTGATCGATTCGGCTATCGATTCGCGCGCCAGCGTCGGAATCTTCGGTCTCCTGGGTGCCGCGTACGCGGGTCTGGGTTGGATGGCAAACGTTCGCGACGCGCTGACGGCCATGTGGGAGAGCAAGCGCGAGCCGAAGGGTTTCGTGCGCACCAAACTCGGTGACGCAGGGGCACTTATCGGTCTGGCCCTCGCCATGGTCGTCTCGCTCGGAATGTCGGCGCTGAGCAGCGGGCCGGTAGCCACTCAGATCGTGAAGTGGCTCAACCTCGAGAACATCACCGGTGTCGGTGTGGGGCTCAGAGTCGTTTCACTGTTGCTGTCACTGCTGGCGACGTGGGCGGTCTTCCTGTGGGTGATCGCCCGGCTACCGCGCGAGCCTGTCACGCTGCGCAGCGCCGCGCAGGCGGCGCTCATCGCCGCGGTTGTGTTCGAGATCTTCAAGCAGGTGGGTGCGATCTACCTCGCTGCCGTCACCGGTGGCCCCGCGGGTGTGGCATTCGGCCCGATCATCGGTTTGCTCGTGTTCGTGTTCACGGCGTCGAGGATGCTGCTTTTCTGCACGGCGTGGGCGGCGACGACAAAGGAAAGTATGGCTTTGGCCTTCGTTCCTCCGCCCGATCCCGCAGTGATCTCGCCGCGCGTGGTTGTCAGCGATGGTGCCTCACCGTCGCGTGCCGTTGCATTGATCGCCACGGGAGCGGTTGCCGGCCTGGGTCTTTCGGGCTTCCTGCGTCGTCGGCCGCGCTAGCGCCGTCGACGGTTGAGGGCGACTGCTCCCGCCACCAACGCGATCACCACCACGCCACCGACCGCGCCGATGAGGATGCGGTCAGTGGTGTCCGACTCGCTGTCGGTGGCGGTGGGTGCTGCCGAGATCGAGCCTGGTGCAGCGGCAGACGGTGTGCGGGTGACGTCGGGCGTGGCATCGTCGGTCGATCGGTCCGTCAACGAGCCGACGGTTGTGCTCGCTGGGAGTGCATATCCGTAGTCGAGTAGACGGGCAGCTTGCTCCCACGGACGGATCGGCTTGGCTTCGCCGCCCATCAATGTCACCAGTAGTTTCCGGCCGTTACGCTCCGCGGCACCCACGTACGTGTGGCGGGCGTCGTCGGTGAAGCCGGTCTTGCCGCCCAACGCACCGTCGTAGTTGTAGAGCAACTGATTGTCGTTCGCGAGAGTGAATCCGGGCCGGTCCTGATCATCGGGAATTGTCGGGTCCTTGGGGAAGCCGGGGAACTCGACGGTCTCGGTATGGATCAGACTGGCGAATGTCGGGTTCTGCAGTGCGGTATGGAATATCACGGCCAGGTCGTACGGTGAGCTGCTCATCCCCGGGCCGTCGAGTCCGGACGGAGTTGCCGTGCGAGTATCGAGGGCGCCGAGGTCGGCGGCGAGGGCATTCATCTTCGACACGGCTGCAGCGTCACCGCCGAGTTGACGGGCAAGAGCATGCGCTGCATCGTTCCCCGACGCCATGACCAGACCTTGCATCAGCTGTCGGTTGGTGTACTTACCGCCCTTGCCGATGCCGACGGCACTACCTTCAGCGTCTGCGTCCTCGGCCGTTGCGGTGATTTCGGTGTCGAGATCGAGTTCGTCGAGCGCGACGAGAGCCAACAGCATCTTGATGGTGCTGGCCGGTCGGTAGCGACCGTGCGGATCTTTGGCGGCGAGGACCTCGCCGGTTTCAGCATCCGCGAGTACCCATCCGGATGCAGCGATGTCGGCCGGGAGCGGGGCAGCGCCGTCTGGGAGCACAACACCACACTCGTCGAGCTTGTCTCCACCGACGGGGCTTTCCGGAATCGGGACAGCAGTCGGGACCGTGGATCCGGGCGCGGGAGCTTCGGAGAGATCGATCGCCGGTGCCGGGCTACTCGTGAAGGGGCAGCTGTCGGTGTTGGGTGTTGTGAACGGCGCCTCGGTGGTGGTCGGCGGCGGGGCCGGTTGGGCGCCGGCGATTCCCGAGCTACCTACGACACCGGAAAACGCAATGCTCCCTGAGAGCACTGTTCCGGCCACTGCCACTGCACACTTTCGACGCCACATCATCGATATACGAGGGTATGCGAACCAGAGTGAACGTCCGAATCGCCACGCAAGCGCGGGTATCGAAAACAGACGATTCGGTTTGTACATCGGTCATAATGGACGGATGGACCTCGCAGGCATACGTGGACGCCGGACGCTCGCGGCAACGACGCTCGTCGGAGCATTGGCTGCTGTCGTCGGATGTTCCGGCGATTCGGAACGGTCGGCCGAGAGCCAAATCTCTGCCGTCGTCGGTCAGAGTTTCGAATTCATGGCCGAACGAGACTGGGAGGCAGTGGACAGCACTCAATGCAGTTCGATGCGCAGCGAGAGTCCGCGGGTCGAAGAGTCGCCGTTCGACGACGCACTTGCCAGTCTGAGACTGGACGGTGTTGAGAACATCGTGGTGAACGGGGATTCGGCGACGGCCAACACCCGCCATTACAGCACCGAGGATCCGTCCGCGATGATGCGCGAGGACATCACATTGATCAAGGAGAACGGCGCCTGGGTTGTGTGCTGACGTCTTCGGATGCTGACGTTGCCGATTGCCGTCGATGAGTTCCCCGGCCACGCAGAGTCTGTAACAGTGGGGTAGTCGACTACTCGAATGGCGCACACGCACTGACGACAGGGGATCGGTATGGGCAAGATCGTGGTGACAGAATTCGTGTCTTTGGACATGGTGATGGAAGCGCCCGGTGGTGAACCGGGTTATGCGCACACTGGATGGGTCTTTCCCTACCAGGAGGGCGATCAGATGAAGTTCAAACTCGACGAAACCCTCGCCGCGGACGTGCTTCTACTCGGTCGGCGGACCTACGAGAGTTTTGCCGGTGCCTGGCCTGAGCGGGAGGACGACCAAGGCTTCGCGGACAAGATGAACGAGATGCCCAAGTACGTCGTCACGAGTTCGACCGAGCCGCTCGAATGGAACAACTCGACGGCGCTCACCGGTCCTATCGAGGAGTCCGTCCCGAAGCTCGAGGAGCAGGTCGACGGCGAGATTCTGGTGGCGGGAAGTCGGACGCTCGTCCACGCGTTGCTGTCGGCGGGTCTGGTCGACGAGCTGCGCCTGATGGTCTTCCCGGTCATTCTCGGGTCCGGCGGGAGGGTCTTCCCCGAATCGGCCGACAAGATCGTCCTCGAGTTGAAGGACGATCGTCGATACGAATCCGGAGTTCAGGTACTGACGTACCACCCCACCGTCGCGTAGCCCTGTCGAAAACATCTGTGGCCGAGCCTCTTCGAGAGTCTCGGCCACAAATGTCTTGCCGGCTAGCTGTTCTCGGGGAAGCCGAGGTTGATACCGCCGTGGCTGGGGTCGAGCCAGCGACTGGTGACGGCCTTGCCGCGCGTGAAGAAATGAACACCTTCGGTCCCGTGGGCGTGGGTGTCGCCGAAGAGGCTGTTCTTCCAGCCGCCGAAGCTGTAGTAGGCCATGGGAACCGGGATGGGGACGTTGATGCCGATCATGCCGACCTCCACCTCGTTCTGGAAGCGTCGGGCAGCGCCGCCGTCGTTGGTGAAGATGGCGGTGCCGTTTCCGTACGGATTGTTGTTGATCAGTTCGAGGGCTTGGTCGTAGGTGTCGACACGCACGACGGACAGGACAGGTCCGAAGATTTCGTCCGTGTAGATCGACATGTCGGTGGTGACGTGGTCGATGAGGGTGGGCCCGAGCCAGAAGCCGTCAGCTCCACCATCGGCCTGAACTGTGCGTCCGTCGACCACGATGGTGGCGCCGTCCTTCTCGCCTGCATCGACGTAGGAGGCGACCTTGTCGCGGTGGGCCTGGGTGACAAGCGGACCCATGTCGGGGTTCTTGGTGCCGTCGCCGGTGACGAGGGGAGTGGTGCGTTCGACGATCTTGGCCACGAGTTCATCTGCAATGTCGCCGACCGCTACGAGGGCGGAGATTGCCATGCAGCGTTCGCCGGCGGAACCGAATCCCGCGTTGACCATTGCGTCGGCGGCGAGGTCGAGGTCTGCGTCCGGTAGAACGATCGCGTGATTCTTGGCGCCGCCGAGTGCTTGGACGCGTTTGCCGTTGGCGGTGCCGGTGGCATAGACGTACTGGGCGATAGGGGTGGAACCGACAAACGAAATCGCTTTGACTGCTTTGTTTTCCAGGAGTTCGTCCACGGCGAGTTTGTCACCTTGGAGGACGTTGAAGACGCCGGGAGGCAGACCGGCTTCGGCCCAGAGTTCGGCGAGCCAGATGGCGGCGGTGGGGTCCTTCTCCGAGGGCTTGAGAATCACGGTGTTCCCGGCGGCGATGGCGACCGGGAAGAACCACATGGGGACCATCGCGGGAAAGTTGAAGGGGGAGATGATGCCGACGGGGCCGAGGGGTTGGCGGATGGAGTAGACGTCGACCTTGGTCGAGGCGTTCTCGGTGTATCCGCCTTTGAGGAGATGCGGTATTCCGCAAGCGAATTCGACCACTTCCTGCCCGCGGCTGATTTCGCCGAGGGCGTCGGAGAGAACCTTGCCGTGCTCGGCTGTGATGATCTCGGCGAGTTCACCTTTGCGAGCATTGAGGAGTTCGCGGAAGCTGAACAGTACCTGCGTGCGCCGGGCCAGTGAGGTGTCACGCCAGGCGGGGAAGGCTGCGGCAGCCGCGTCGATGACGGTGCGGGCGTCCTCGAGGTTCGCCAGGGCCAGTCGGCCGGTGATCTGTCCGGTGGCGGGGTTGGTGACGGGGGCGGTGTCCTCGGACGTTCCGGCGAACGGCTTGCCGTCCAACCAGTGCGCGATGACACGAGTATCAGTGCTGGTCATGGTATTTCCTAGTGGTCTGGTGACTCAGGAGTTCGGGGAGGTGTACTTGGCGACGTAGTCGTTCATCGTCTCGCGCTGGTATCGGGAAACCTCGTGCGCGTTTTCGTTCTCGGCGAAGACGCTCGACACCATCACGGTGTTCTCACGTTCGTAGAAGCCGAGTTTTCCCAGGCCTCCGAAGAATTCGTCCCAGTTGACGTCTCCGTCACCGATCTTGAGATGTTGATGCACTCGAACGGCGTTGCCTGGCGGGTTGGTGATGTAGCGCAGTCCGTGGGAACGGTGATGGTCCATGGTGTCCGCCACATGAACGAGACGGACCATGTCGCCGGCGGCCTCCATGATGGCGGGGAGGTCCCCACCCATGTGGAATTGGTGGCACGCCACGATCACCATGCCGAGGTTCTTGGAGTTCACGCCGCGGATCGTGCGGATCGCGGCAAGTCCGTCTTCGACAAAATCGTCCGGGTGTGGATCGATCAGGACGTCGATTCCCTCGCGCTCGATGATCGGAACCAGTTCCTCCATCGAACGATAGAACGCACGCTCGGACTCTTCGGCTTTTTCGGGGCGGCCGGAGAATTCGGTGTTCATGACGTTGACTCCGAGGTCGACGGTGATCTGGATGGCCCGTTTCCAGTACCGCACTGCTGCTTCGCGGGCGTCCTCGTCCGGGCCGGACCAGCGAAGGACCGGGAGCACCGAAGCGATGCCGACTCCTGCACTCGCGCAAGCCTTCCGGAATTTGGCGACGAGTGCGTCGTCAGCTTTCGGGTGATTGAAGAACGGGATCATGTCGACGTGCGGTGTGAGTTGCAGGTACTCGTACCCGAGATCGGCAACAACCTGAGGAAGCTCGAGCAGTGAGTAATCGTGGTGGAACGGTGTGGGATCGAGTGCGACCTTCATCGTTTACGCTCCGGCTACCGAGGTTCGCGGAACCATGTCGACAACTACGCGCTGACCAGACTCGAGGGACTTCACACCAGCGGCGCAGACCGCGGCCGCGGCGTAGCCGTCCCAGGCGCCGGGGCCGTCGATGTAGTGACCGGTGTCGGCGCCGGTCTTGACGGCCTTGATCCAGCGGGCAAACTCGGTGTCGTACGCCTGCCCGAAGCGTTCGCGGAATCCTGGGGTGATCTGCCCACCCCAGTTGCCGGGCTTGCTCTTTCGGATCAACCCCACGTCGAGTCCGATCATCGCGCTGCCGAGTTCGCCGACAACCTCGGTGCGCACCTCGTAGGCGACGCCGGTGGTGACAAAAACCTCGGCGTCGACGTGCCTGCCTGACTCGGTCTCGAAGATCGCGATCTGCGGGTCCTGAATACCCGCGGGAGCCAGCGAATTCGCGGCCGGTCGGATGATCTGGACGGAGGTGATTTCTTCGTCGAGCAGGAAACGTGTCACGTCGACCTCGTGGACGAGTGAGTCCTTGACGATCATCGCGCTGTCGAAACCCTTCGGAACCGCAGGATTACGATGCGCACAGTGCAGCACGAGCGGGCGACCGAGATCGCCGCTGTCGATCAAATCCTTGAGCTGGGTGTATTCGTGGTCGAACCGCCGCATGAAGCCGACCTGGATCAGCTTCTTGCCCAGCGCTGCTTCGGCTTTCACGATCGCCAGCGAACTGTCCGCGTCGGTGGTCAGCGGCTTTTCGCAGAGAACAGGCTTGCCCGCTTCGAGGCAGGCAAGAACCTGCTTCTCATGAGTCGGGCCCGGGGTTGCGAGAACAACGGCGTCGACGTCTTCGGCTGCGATGGCATCGAACGGGTCGACGACGACGCGCGCCCCTGGCGTCAGTGCTGCGATTTCCTCGGCGCGGGCCAGCGAGTAGTCGTTGACGACGGTGACGCGGGCACCGCCGATCTTGTTGGTGATGCGGTCGACGTGATCGGCCCCCATGATGCCGACGCCGAGCACTGCGATCCGGAGATCCTGGTTGTCAGACATGCGGTGGTACTCCTCGATTGTGTTGCTCAGCTGAAACGGACGGCGGGGACGCCACAGGTGGACAGGTACTTCTGGGTGCGCGCTGCGATGGGCAGCGGTGTGTCGGGATGGCAGGGATACATGTCCTGCTCGACGATCGCGAACACGTCGATGCCGAGCTTCTCGATGGCCTCCAGAAGCGGTGGCATGTCGGGGATTCCGCGCGGCGGTTCGATCATGGCACCGAGTTTGACGGCCTCACCGAACGGCAGGTCCTCCGCCTCAACCTTGGCGACTATCGCCGGATCCACCTGCTTGAGGTGTAGGTACCCGATGCGCTCCGGATGTTTGTCGATAATTGCGAGATTGTCACCGCCGCAGTAGCTGATGTGGCCGGTGTCGAGACACAGATTCACGAAACGCTCGTCGGTCCCTTCGAGGAACTTGTAGACGTTGTCCTCGATGTCGACGTGACTGTCGGCATGAGGATGGTACTGCGCCATGACGCCGTACTCCTCGAGCATCGCCTTCCCGAGAGCGTTCATGCCGTCGGTTTTCTTACGCCACTGCTCAGGCGTCAGATTGCGGTCTTCGAGTACCGCTCCGGTGGAAGGATCGCGCCACATCTCAGGGATGACCACCACGTGCTTGCCGCCGACGGCCGCGGTCAACTTGGCGACGTCCTTGATCTGATTCCAGACGGCATCCCAGGAATTATCCTGGTGCAGGTGTTCGAAAACGGTACCGGCCGACAGCTTCAGGCCGCGGGCGCCGAGTTCGTCCGTCAACTTGGCTGGATCGGTCGGAAGGTATCCGAACGGGCCGAGTTCGATCCATTCGTATCCCGACGCGGATACCTCGTCGAGGAATCGTGTGTAAGGGGTCTGCTGTGGATCGTCCGGAAACCACACGCCCCAGGAGTCGGGGGCTGATCCGACGCGAATCGCGCTCATGTCTAGATTCCTTTCGCGGGCAAGCTTTATGGGGTGTGGTTGTGCGGAATTTTCATTCGGATGGACGGAGGTACGGTCGCTGGATCTTCTTCCAGGACTCGTACGTTGTCCGTGCGTTCTTGGTGGACTCCAGTTCGGAGGTGGCCGATACCGGTACATCCCACCAGGATTCGCTGTCCGGGGCGCCGATCAGCGGATCGGTTTCGACGTGGATGACCGTACTGGTGTCGCTTGCTTTGGCAACCTTGATCGCGTCGGCGAACTCGGCAGCGGTGTTGGCGCGGATGACGTCGACACCGAGGCTGGCGGCGTTCGCGGCCAAATCGACCGGGAGAACCCCTCCGTCGAGACGTCCGTCATTCGAGCGGTAGCGGTACTGCGTGCCGAAGCGCTGGGAACCGAGCGATTCGGACAGCGAACCGATGGAGGCAAATCCGTGATTTTGCACCAAAATGACGATGACCTTGAGGCGTTCCTGCACGGCGGTGACCAATTCTGTGGCCATCATCAGATAGGAACCGTCGCCGACCATGACGAACACGTCGCGATCGGGACAAGCCATCCGGACGCCCAGACCTCCCGCAACTTCGTATCCCATGCAGGAGTATCCGTATTCGACGTGATAGCCCTTCGAATCGCGAGTACGCCACAGCTTGTGGAGGTCACCCGGCATGGACCCGGCAGCGCACACCACGACGTCACGTGGATCGGACAGAGTGTTGACCAGACCGATCACCTGATTCTGATTCAGCGACCCGTCGGCTGCAGGCTCGGCCGGGTTGTATACCGATTCGACGACAGCATCCCAATCGCGAGCGAGTTCACCGATCCTGGACGCGTACTCGTCGTCCACCCGGTAGTCGCTCAGCGCGAGCGCCAGGGCGTCGAGAGCCTCACGCGCGTCGGCCACCACACTGACACCGCCCTGCTTCACGGAATCCAGTGAAGCGACGTTGATGTTGACGAAGCGAACGTCTGGATTGGTGAAGGCGGTGCGGGATGCGCTCGTGAAATCGCTGTACCGCGTACCGATTCCGATGACGACGTCCGCCTCGGTGGCCAGAGCGTTTGCAGCGGTGGTGCCAGTGGACCCCACCGCTCCGACGGATTGTGGATGGTCGTAGACCAAGGAACCCTTGCCGGCCTGGCTCTGCCCCACGGGGATTCCGGTCTGCGCGCAGAACGTTGCCAGAGAGTCCGTGGCCTGGCTGTAGATCACGCCGCCGCCGGCGACGATCAGCGGCTTGCGAGCCGAACGGATGATCGCGGTGGCGCGTTCGATCGCCGATCGCTCGGGGAGCGGACGGGCCACGTGCCAGACTCGTTCGGCGAAGAACGACTCTGGCCAGTCGAAAGCCTCGGCCTGTACGTCCTGCGGGATGGCGATGGTGACTGCGCCGGTCTCGACGGGGTCGGTGAGAACTCGCATGCCGGCCAGCAGAGCGCTCGGCAACTGTTCCGGGCGCCATACCCGATCGAAGTATCGCGAGACCGGTTTGAAAGCGTCGTTGACTGTGACGTCACCGCTCGACGGGAGTTCGAGTTCCTGCAGGACCGGGGCACTGGCTCGGGTCGCGAAAGTATCTGCGGGCAGAAGTAATACAGGTAGACGGTTGATGGTGGCCAGTGCCGCACCGGTGATCATGTTGGTGGCGCCCGGGCCGACGCTGGACGAGACTGCCCACGTCTGCAGGCGGTCCATCATGCGGGCGTGGGCGACCGCCGAGTGCACCATCGCCTGTTCATTGCGGCCGAGCACGTAGGGGAGCGTCGGCTCACGGCCGGCGTCGAGGTCCTGGATCTCGGCCTGCAAGAGTGCCTGCCCCAACCCGGCGACGTTCCCGTGCCCGAAGATTCCGAAGCAGCCGGCAAACAGCTTGGTGCGCTGGCCGTCGCGTTCGGTGTACTGGTTGGCGAGGAAGCGGACGACAGCTTGAGAAACGGTGAGGTGAACGGTCGGCTCGTCGCGAGGTAGACGATTGCCGGTTGCGTTGTTGGTGGGTGCCACAGCTTTCACTTCCGTCAGTTGTGGGACTGCAACGGCAGTCGAGGGTCGATGTCCTGGTGATCCCAGCTTCCGCGCAGCCAGGTGTGTTGCGGATCGTCACAGATGTTCCACGCCCGGATCTCGCCCGAACCTGCCATGACGTTGAGGTAGTACATGTGGTGCCCCGGCGCTGCGATGGACGGGCCGTGATAGCCGTGCGGCACGAGGACGACGTCGCCTGAGCGGACTTCCTCGAGCACCTCGATAGGTCTCTCGGCGGTTCCGTACACGCGGTGGTAGCCGAATCCTTCGGTGCCGGTCGGGCTTCGGTCGATCTCGAAGTAATAGATCTCTTCCAAGGCCGATTCGACGTCGCTGTTCTCGTCGTGTTTGTGGCTGGGATACGACGACCAGTTCCCGCCGGGGGTGATGACCTCACACGCGATGATGGAGTCGGCCTCGAAGGTGTCTGCGGTGGCGAAGTTGTGAACCTGTCGGCTGCAGTTCCCGGCACCGCGGAGCTCGACCGCAACTCCTGAAGCCGGGCCGTATCGATGGGGGAGCTTTGCGCCGGCGCGCGCTCCGCACAGTGCAAAGCGGCCTCCGCCGGTGCTGCTGACCGAGTAGTCGGCGTCGCGTCCTACGTACGCGAAATCGCTCGGACCGTCGAAAACCGATGCGCGGCCAGTGAGGGGAATCTCCGTCCCCTCGGCAACGACGACGGCCGAACCCGCCAGTGGAACGACGATGATCTCGTTCTCGCCGGACTGCAGGTGGACGTTCGCACCCGGGGCGAGTTCGAGTGTCCACAAGCTGGATTCGGTCCACCCGGCAGACTCCGGTGTGACCACTGTCGTGAAATCACCGTCGGCGGAAGAGTCGGCGGGGACATAGTACTTGCTGAACATCTTGCTCCTGCCAGGTCGGTTCTAGTGGACGAGCTTGACTGCGGTGTCGACGGCCGCGGTCACGTCGCCGTCGGGTGGGTAGAGCAGCGCGCGCCCGACTATCAATCCGCGCACGGACGGCAACTGAAGGGCAGCGTCCCACTTTGCGTACGTCTCTTCCGGCGCGATCTGCGGGTCGCCGCCCAACAGGAGCGTCGGGAGAGTCGTCGCATCCATGACCCGTTCCATCTCGTCGACGACTGGCAACTTCATCCACGTATACGCCGAGGTGGAGCCGAGGCCCTGGGAGATATGGATGGACTTGATGACGGCGTCGGGGCTGAGATCGTTGACCACCTTGCCGTTCACGCGGCTGGAGAGAAACGGCTCGAGCATCGCGATCAGTCCGGCCGCGGCCAGTTCGTCCACGGCTTCCGCACATGCCGTCATGGTGGGCAGAGTGCCCGCGTCGTCGAGTGCGATGCGCAGCAGCATCTTTCCGCCGTTCATACCGAACTTTGCGGTACCGGCCGCGGTGTAACCCGTCATGCGGTCGTCGAGTTCGAAGCTGGCACCTGCCAGGCCGCCGCGGTTCATCGACGAGAAGACGACCTTGTCGTCGAGAGCGCCGAGGAGGAGCAGATCGTCGAGAATGTCCGCAGTACCGAGAACGCCGTCGACTCCGGGATTGTCGAGAGCAGTGCGCAACCGGTCCAGCAGATCGGTACGACTGTTCATCGCTGTCGGCTTGCCGCCGACAGACAGCGCCCCACGCGCCGGATGATCGGCCGCGACGATCATGACCCGGCCATTGCCTCGAACAGTGGCGCGAGGAGTTCGTGCAGCCCAAGCCTTTTCGATGATCTGCGGATCGCTCGCACGCAGTTCCGTCACTTCGGCGTAGGTGGTGGCGAGGGGGCGGGCGGCGAGCTTGTCAGACATTGACTGCCTCCGTGGCTGTGGCTTCGGCGAGATCGTGGACTTCTTCGGCGGTCGGCATCGCAGTGGAGCATTCGAGCCGAGATGCGACTATCGCGCCGGCCGCGTTGGCGTAGCGCAGTACCTTCTCCAGCGGCCACCCGGCCAACAGTCCGTGGCACAGTGATCCGCCGAAGCTGTCGCCTGCTCCCAGCCCGTTGACCACGTCGACGGTGTTGGGCGGCACGGTGATCGACTGCTTTCGCGTTTTGCCGAGTACACCCTTCGGGCCCTGCTTCACGATGGCCAGTTCGACTCCGAGGTCGAGAAGCGCGTCCGCGGCCTTGTTCGGGTTGGTCTCACCGACAGCGATTTCGCACTCTTCACGATTTCCCACGGCTACCGTCACGTGTGCGAGGGCGCGCTGTACCTGCGTGGTCGCGTCCTGCGGCGTCGACCAGAACATCGGGCGGTAGTCCAGGTCTAGAACGGTCAGCGGGCGGCGTTCGCGGGCTTCCCAAGCGGCGAAGTGTGCGCTGCGGCTCGGTTCTTCGGACAGCCCCGTCACAGTCGACCAGTACAGCGAGGCTGTTCGAACGGCGTCGAGGTCGATGTCTTGCGGGGTGATCCGAAGATCAGGCGCATGCGGCTTGCGATAGAAGTACAGAGGAAAGTCGTCCGGGGGGAAGATCTCGCAGAACGTCACCGGTGTCGGATGCTCCGAATTGGTGACGACAAACCTGTTGTCGACACCGAGACGTGCCAATTCGCGTGTGACGAACTTCCCGAAGGGATCGTTGCCGACGCCGGAGATTAATGCTGCTCGCCGACCGAGGCGCGCGGCCGCCACCGAGACATTGGCTGCGCTGCCGCCGAGGAACTTGCCGAACGTCTCGACGTCCTCGAGTCCGACACCGGTCTGAAGTGGGTAGATGTCCACACCCGATCGGCCGATGGCAAGCACGTCGAAGGGTGCGTCAGGGATGTGTGACCCGCTCTGGTGAGTGTTGATGCTTGTCAAAACTGACTCCCGAGAGTTCGTGGTGGGTTGCCCACGCAGGGCACCGATGTATGACTGAAACTGTGCGCCGCGACACAGCGATTGTCAATAGTTTGTCTGGACATTATGACTTGCGGTCAAGTGAATGTTAGTGTTCGCATACACTGCCGAGAGAAGTAGCGTCGATACGGCGCCTTCCCAAGTCAGAGATCGGAGTTGACCGTGGTCGCAGCACTCGCCGTCGAGTTGGACCGCTCGAGCCCGGTGCCGCTGTATTTTCAGCTGGCCCAGGCAATCGAGGGCGCTATTCTCGGTGGCGACCTTGCCCCAGGCGATCGGTTCGAGAACGAACTTGCGTTGGCCAAACGGCTCAATCTCTCGCGTCCGACCACACGGCGCGCGATCCAGGAATTGGTGGACAAGGGCTTACTTGTTCGCAAGCGGGGTGTCGGAACTCAGGTGGTGCAGAGTCCCGTGCACCGCCCTGTCGAGCTCACCAGCCTGTTCGACGACCTGGCGAGAGCAGGCCAGGCTCCGACGACCAAGCTCCTCGAGTTCACGGTGGGAGTTCCCGGCGAGGACGTTGCCGCGGAGCTCAACCTCGAACCAGACGCCGAAGTGGCCACCATCAGGCGTCTGCGGAGCACCAACGGCGAACCACTGGCAGTGATGACCAATTACATTCCGGTGGACATCGCACCCGATCCCGAGGAGTTGGAGACGCAGGGGCTCTACCAGACCTTGCGAACTCGCGGCGTTCACATTCGTGTGGCTCGGCAGCGAATCGGCGCCCGGGCGGCGACTCGCGAAGAAGCAGGATTGCTCGACGAGAAAGTGGGTGCTGCCCTCTTGACCATGAGCCGCACTGCATTTGACGATTCAGGTAGCGCCGTCGAGTACGGCAGCCACTGCTACCGAGCGTCGCGTTACTACTTCGACACCACTGTGGTCGACCGCTAGATCTCGATCCCGGTGACACGAGTACCCGCCTGACTGAGTCAGTGGGGGTGATTTGTGACCCCAGAATTTCTGCGATCCTTCGATCATTTGACCCGAACGGAGCCTCATGACAGGCATTTCTGTAGCAGTTGCCGGATTCGGATGGATGGGCCGCGTACACACGCAGGCGTATCTGCGTTTGCGGCAGCACTATCCCCAGCTTCCCGTGATCCGCCTCGCTGCCGTCGCCGACGAAGTGCCGGGCCGAGGGGAGGAAGCCGCGGACCAATTCGGCTTCGACGCTTTCACCCAGGACTGGCGCGATATCGCAGCCGATCCGGCGATCGACGCGGTGAGCATCACGGCCCCGAACTTCTTGCACCGTGAAATCGGCGTCGCAATGGCAGAGGCCGGCAAACACATCTGGATCGAGAAGCCCGTCGGGTTGTCCACGGAAGACGCGAAAGCTGTTGCAGCAGCTGTCTCGAAGGCCGGTGTGCAGTCGAGCGTCGGCTTCAATTATCGAAATGCGCCGGCCGTGGCCCTGGCAAAAAGCCTGATCGAGTCGGGGGAGCTGGGCACGATCACCCATTCGCGTTTTCGCTTCCTGAGTGACTACGCGGCGCACCCCGAAGGCGCTTTGAGTTGGCGGTACGAGCGTGAGCGCGGCGGCGCCGGCGTCTTGGGTGACTTGGCTTCGCACGGTATCGATCTCATCCGTCATCTCCTCGGAGACGTCGACGCCCTCGTTGCGGATACTGCCATCTTCATCCCGGAGCGGGCGCGACCGTCCGCCGCAACCAGTGGACATGCCCGCGCCAGCGGCGGAGAGATGGGGGCTGTCGAGAACGAGGACTTCGTCAGCGCACTGCTGCGCCTCGGTTCGGGTGGCCGCTGCACCCTCGAAGCTTGCCGCGTCGCCGTGGGAGAGCAGAACAATTACGGATTCGAGATTCACGGTACGAAGGGCGCCGTGTTCTGGGACTACCGCCGGATGGGTGAACTGGGCACCAGCCTCGGCTCGAAGTACCAGGACCAATCCGTCACGACGGTGTTGGTCGGCCCCGAGTCGGGTGAGTTCGGCCGCTTCCAGCCCGGCGCGGCCAACGCGATGGGCTACGACGACCTGAAAGTGATCGAGGCTCGCAATTTCATCTCCTCGATCGTGGGCGGAGCGCCGCAGGGCGCGGCCATCGCTGATGCAGTCGCGTCGGCGCAGGCTCTGGACGCGATGGTCGCCTCGGTGTCCTCCGGTGGCTGGATTTCTCTCGGCTGATCGAGAATCGCTCCGAAAGGCTCTGGTGCAGTGACATTTCCCCGCGGACTGGCGTTGCTGGTGGCAGCAGCGCTGTTCATGGAGATGCTCGACGCGACGATTCTCACAACGGCGCTGCCGTCGATCGCCGAATCCTTCGGAGTCGCTGCCGTCGACGTCAATGTCGCCGTTTCTTCGTATCTCTTGGTGTTGGCAGTCTTGATTCCGGCGAGCGGATGGATGGCCGACAGATTCGGAACGCGCCGTGTCTTCATCTCCGCCATAGCCGTTTTCACTGTGGCATCGGTGGGATGTGCACTCAGTACGTCCCTCCCGATGCTGGTGGGAATGCGCGCATTACAAGGGGTAGGCGGCGCCATGATGGTGCCGGTGGGGAGGCTCGCAGTATTGCGGGTGACGTCGAAGGCGGAACTGGTACGGGCAATCGCCTACCTGACGTGGCCGGCGCTCACAGCGCCGGTTCTCGCGCCCGCTCTGGGGGGAGCCATCGTGTCGATCGCGTCGTGGCGCTGGATATTCCTGATCAACGTCCCGATCGGGATCGTCGGGTTTCTCCTTGCATTGCGCATGGTGCCTGAAATTCGGGAAGCGCAAAAACGAAGCCTCGACTGGCTGGGCCTGGTGGTGATCGGAGCAGGCGTCGCCGTGCTCGTTGTGGCACTCGACAGCGTGCACAGTTCCGGGACCGATTGGATTCGAGTGGGCCTCGGGATCGTTGTGTCTCTGATCTTGTTGACCTTGGCCGTCATTCACCTCCTCCGGTCGGATCACCCGCTCATTGCGCTCGGGGTCCTGCGGCTCCGATCGTTTCGGATTGTCGCGTCGAGCGGCTCGCTGTACCGGCTCGTGATCATGGGTGTGCCGTTTGTGCTGCCGCTGTTGTTCCAAGTGGGATTCGGAATGTCGGCGTTCAACGCTGGTCTGCTGGTGATGGCTCTGTTTGTGGGCAACATCGCGATCAAACCGCTCACCACGCCGCTCATGCGCAGGTTCGGGATCAGACGAGTTCTGGTGGGGAACGGCGTTCTGTCGGTGGTGTGCTTCGGTGCGCTGGCACTGATTTCGTCGTCGACACCGGACGGAGTTTGTCGCCGTGGCGCTGTTCGTCAGTGGCGCGCTGCGATCAATCGGGTTCACCGCGTACAACAGCTTGGCATTCGCCGAGGTCGACTCGGGGGAGCTGACCGATGCCAATACCTTGCATGCAACCCTGCAGGAGCTGGCGTCCGGTCTGGGTATTGCGCTGTCCGCGTTGGTGATCACGCTCTTCACGCCGCTGGCGGAGTCCGGTGATCTTGGCGGAGGAGTGCCGTTTTCGCTGACACTGGGTGTTCTCGGGCTCATGCTGGTGCCGACGGTGATCGAGAGTTGGCGGCTCCCGCACGGTACAGGCGCTGCGGTGTTTGCGCGCCGATGAAGAGGGGCCTCCCGCCACTTTCATCATAACGCGGGACCGGGGGCTTGCGGCAAGGCCCGGGTGATGGTGCAGACTCGGCTGCTGCGAGCAAGCAAATGCCTTGCCCGGAGGAGGGGTTTGCATGAGTGACATCATCATCGTCGGTGCCGGACCAACCGGATTGATGCTGGCAGGCGAGCTCCGGCTACACGGCGTCGACGTCGTTGTCATTGACAAGGACGAGGAGCCGACCCGGTTCGTCCGTGCCCTCGGCATTCACGTCCGCAGCATCGAAATCATGGAACAGCGCGGGTTGCTGGACAAGTTCCTCGCGCACGGCCGCAAGTACCCGCTCGGCGGATTCTTCGCGGGGATCAGCAAGCCGGCACCCGCTCACCTCGATACTGCGCACGGATACGTACTGGGCATACCTCAGCCCGAGATCGACCGGATTCTTGCCGAACATGCCACCGAAGTCGGCGCGGACATTCAGCGAGGGAAGCGCGTCGTCGCAATCCGTCAAGACAGTGACAACGTCACAGCGGAATTGTCGGACGGCACAACACTTCACGCGCGGTACCTCGTAGGCTGCGACGGTGGGCGTAGCACCGTTCGGAAGCTGATCGACGTCGGGTTTCCCGGCGAGCCGTCGAGCGCCGACACGCTGATCGGCGAAATGGACGTGACAATGCCGGCTGATGAACTGGCCGCCGTTGTCGCCGAAATCCGGGAAACGCACAAACGATTCGGAGTCGGTCCCGCCGGCAATGGTGCTTTTCGCGTCGTGGTACCCGCGGCCGAAGTTGCCGACGGTCGCGCGGTTCCGACGACGCTCGACGACATCAAGCAACAGCTACTGGCCATTGCCGGCACCGACTTCGGTGTGCACTCGCCGCGGTGGCTCTCGCGCTTCGGTGACGCCACCCGACTGGCGGAGCACTACCGCCGTGACCGGGTTTTCCTCGCCGGCGATGCCGCTCACATCCACCCACCGATGGGCGGACAAGGCCTCAATCTCGGTGTCCAAGATGCCTTCAACCTCGGCTGGAAGCTCGCCGCAGAGATCAACGGTTGGGCGCCGGAGAGCCTGCTCGACACTTACGAATCGGAACGGCGTCCGGTGGCTGCCGACGTTCTCGACAACACGCGCGCGCAGGCGGAGCTGATCTCCACCGCAGCCGGTCCACAAGCTGTGCGACGCTTGATCTCCGAGCTGATGGACTTCGAAGACGTCAAGCGTTATCTGACCGAGAAGATCACTGCGATCTCGATTCGCTACGACTTCGGCGAAGGTGACGACCTACTCGGTCGGAGGCTGCGGAACATCGCGTTGACGCGCGGCAACCTCTACGACCTGATGCGATCCGGCCGCGGACTCCTGCTCGACGGACTTCTGCTCGACCAGGGTGGCCAACTGTCGGTAGATGGTTGGAGTGATCGCGTCGACCACGTGGTCGACACCAGCACCGAATTGGACGCACCGGCCGTACTGCTTCGACCGGATGGTCACGTGGCATGGGTCGGGGATTCGCAGGCGGAGTTGGATACTCAGCTGTCCACGTGGTTCGGCCGGCCGGCGAGGGGCCCCGTGTGACTCTTCGGATTCGGCAACCGAGCACCGTGGCGACTCGGACGCACTACCGTTGACGACTATGAGGCGAAGGTCAGCACAGGTTGCGGTTGCGGCAGCGGGCTCTGTGGGAGCGCTGATGCTGACAAGCTGCACGACCAATGTCGATGTGCCGAAAACCTTTGCCGCCACGATAACGGTGACCGGTCAGGCAGAGCAAGCCGAGACGGTCTCTGGAGAGTGCGTGATCGATATGATCCGTGTTGCTCCGAACGACCAGATTCAGATTTTCGGGGGCAGCGGCGCTGCATCCGCAAGGTCGACACTCGAGGTCGAGGCAATCGATCAACTTCCCGACGGAATGAGCACCTGCTCCTACACCGCACATTTTGATGCCGTCCCCGCAAACCAGAGAAACTATGAGGTGAGCTTGGGCCACTTCTCTTCGGAGTCCTTCAGCTCAGATGAGTTGGAGAACGGTATCACCTATCAACTTCGCCGGCCCTGACCGAACCAGTTCTCCCTCGCGTTGTATCCGGTCCGACTTTCACTCAGCTCGCTTGGTGGTCCCGTCGCCTCCGCGCTGCCGAGCCTTGCCGGGGTTGATGTGGAGCCGAACACCCTCATAGGCGACTGTGTACGGCACATCGTCGTCGTTGTCCGGGTCGCCGGAGTCCGCAGGATCCGGAAGTTCCGCGATCTGTTCGATGACAGTCTGTGCTCGCGCCGCACCGGGATCGAACATCTCCTGAAACGGCCCGACGAACGACCCCCCAAGCCCGCGGCGCCTTGCCCGAACAGCCGCCCACCCGAACACCGCCAACGGGCCGATCATGGCGAACAGCACTAATAAGTCCCACCCCATGCCACGAGCGTACCGACTGACCGGCATTAAGCGGCTCGAGTGCTCTTCAGCGCCGCCGTCCGTCAGCTCATTCGCCTCTCGGACTGCGCCTTCAGCAGATCGGCCAGTCGATCAGGTGAGATCCGCTCGCGAACCGCCTCCATCACGAGTTCGGCTTGCGTCTGAGGCGCGAGGCCGTCGATCGGTTGGTCTCGGTCCAGATTGGTCGGGAAGGCGTAGCCCTCAGCGGAAGCGGCGACGGCGTACCGAACTGCCTCGTCTGACCCCGCCTCGCTGAGGGCGAGCAGTGCCGGATAGATCGCGTTGACGAGCGCCTCCCGGTCAATGGTTCCGAGGGCGCGACCGAAGGCTGACGACACCTGAAGAAGATTTGCCATACGCAAGACGTCGGCGGACTTATTGTGGCCGGCGGCGTGGAACAGTGCAGGGTTGAAGAAGACGGCATCTCCCTTCTCCAAAGGTAATTGGACGTAATTGGCCTCGAAGAACTCCTTGAACTCGGGACGCTCGAACGCGAGGTATCCGGATTCGAATTGTTGGGAGTACGGCAGATATTTTGTCGGGCCCGTCTCGACCGGCATGTCCACATGGGCGACTGCACCTTGCAAGGTGAGGGCGGGGGTCAAGCGATGAACGTGCGCCCGGAACTTCGCAGCGACGTCGCTCGACATGAAACCGAGGTGGTAGTCGCGATGTGGATTCTGTGCGGCGCCACCGGGATTGACGACGTTGACGTCCGACGTCACCTGATACATGGGGCCGAGCCAGGCTTCCGAAGCTAAAGCGACAATGCTGTTTGCGTAGTAGTCGACGTAAGCCTTGGGATCTTCGAGCGCCAACTTCAGTTGTGCTCCCCAGATCCGGTCATTGGCTCCGGGTTTGGCGAAGTGATCCCCGGACGTCGCGCCGGATTCGTGTTGGCGCGCAATGAGTTCACGGAAGACCGCACTGGCGCGATCCAATACCTCCGCGTCGAACGCGCCTTGGAAGACCGTGATGCCTGGACCGGTGAGTAACGCGCGGGCGATCTCGTCCTGAATCTCCGCCCGGATTTCAGGATTCGACAATTGGTCGACCAGTGCATCCGAGCGGTAGAGAAGAACGCCGTCGGCCACCGAATGGGCGTACGGGTAGTCGGCGGGGTCTGTCTCGTGGGCGACCAGAGCGGCGAAGTCTTCGATGTTGCAATCTTCTCGGTGCAACCTACCCGCGGACGGCACGGTGTGGTCGGTCAGTGCTGGAGTCATTCGGGGACCTTTCCTGCAGTGTTCAAGATGCGCTCTACCTCAAAGACTGCCAAGGAGAAGCCATCGAAACTACCCCCGAAATCCATCAAATAGACCTCAGAATTCTTCGCTCAATAGCTTCACCCAGTTTTCCAATTTAGCTGGACAACATAATGTCCTTACATATTTCGAGATTCGACTCTACAGTTCGAGGCATGACTTCTTCTACAGTTCTGGAACTCCCTCGCACCCGGGTCCCCGATCCGATCGACGCCCCGACTTTGCGCTGGGGGATCCTCGGTCCTGGCTGGATTGCGCAGCGCTTCGTGGAATCCCTGCAGACCAATACAGCTCAGGAGGTAACGGCAGTTGCTTCGCGCGGACTGGCCCGAGCTCAGGCCTTCGCGGACCAGTGGGGGATCCGTTGCGCTCACGGTAGCTACGACGCTTTGCTTGCGTCCGAGGCGGTGGACGTCGTCTATGTAGCAACGCCGCACACAGCCCATTTCGATTGCGCGATGGCGGCATTGGATCACGGCAAGCATGTCGTGATCGAAAAACCGCTTGCCTTGAACGGTGCACAGGGGCGTGCCATTCGAGAGAGGGCAACGGCGCTCGGACTGTTCTGTATGGAAGCGATGTGGACGTCGTTCCTGCCCAAGTTCGACGTGATCGACCAGATCATCGAGGCTGGATTTCTGGGAACCATACGTACGGTTCTGGCAGATCACGGTGAACGGTTCGAGACCGATCACCGTATTTACGATCCGACGCTCGCGGGCGGGCCGCTTCTCGACCTCGGGACCTATCCGGTCAGTCTTGCGCATCGCGTACTAGGTGTTCCGAGTTCGGTTTTCGCTCTCGGTCAACCGGCCAACCACCAAGTGAACGGCCAGATTTCCGCGGTGCTCTCGTGGTCCGGTGTAGCTCAGGCCAGTCTGAGCACCACCATCCTCGCAGACACACCCAACACCGCCTCGATCTGCGGCGACAAGGGGATGATCGTTCTGGACTCGACGTTCTACCGCCCCGGGTCCTTTACTGTCCTGCTCGGAGACGGAAGATCTGCGCGCTACGACGACGCGGTCGACGGATACGTCGGCGGTCTCGCGTTCGAGGCGGCCGAGGCGGCGCGGCGGATCACCGCCGGGGATGTCGAGTCTCCGGTCCATCCGCTCGCCGCGGCCATTGCGACGCTCGACATCCTCGACGAGATCCGCCGTCAGGTAGGGATCACGTTCCCGGGTGAGGGCTAGAGAGTAAAGGCCTTCCGGAAAGCAGTGAGCGCGGCGTCACTGTCTCCCGACGCCCAACCCTCCAAACCGATTGTGCCGGTGTATCCCTGGTCGGCGAGAACGCGTGCGATGGCGGGGTAGTTGATCTCGCCAGTTCCAGGTTCGCAGCGCCCAGGTACGTCGGCCACCTGAATCTCTCCGATGTTGTCACCGCAACGCCGCACGAGTTCGATGAGGTTCCCCTCGCCGATCTGCGCGTGGTAGAGGTCGAGCATCATCTTGAGGTTCGGGTGTGAGACGGATTCCACCAGTGCCAGAGTGTCTTTGGCTCGGGCCATCGGAACTCCGGGGTGATCGACAATCGTATTGAGATTCTCGAGGCAGAAGACAACTCCGGCGTCTTCGCCGAGGCGCGCGATCTTCTCGAGAGCGCGTTGGGCCGTCAGCCACATCGCTCCCGTAGTTCGATACTGCGGGCGCGCAGCCTGTCCGTCGATCAGCTCACCGGTATGGAAGTTCAGCCGGGGAACGCCGAGTTTCGCTGCCGGAGCGAGGCACAGCTGCGCCGTGCGTACCAGTTCGGCGCTGCCCGCCTCGTCGAACAAATCGCCGTGCAGGTAGCCGGTCATCGAGGAGAACCGAGCTCCGGTAGCGACAAGAGCGTCGAGGTCCTTGTCCTGCCAACTCCAGATTTCTGCCGCAAAGCCCGCATCCGAGATCCGCCGAACACGTTCTTCGAAGGGCAATTCGGTGAACGTCATCTCGGCGGAGACTGCCAAGTCGAAGGGGTTCATCGCGGCACCGACAGTAGCGACACCGGCAGTCCGGTTTCCACGGATTCTTTTGCAGCCAAGGCAATTTCCAGCGCATTGCGGGCATCGAGACCGTCAACTGACGGCGCAGTGCCGGAGCGGACGCAATCGGCGAAGTGTGCCAGCTGAGCGACATAGGCGTCATGGAAGAGTTCGATGTTCACCCGAGGTGTGTCGGCCAGAACACCCGGCGAGCTGTAATGACGCATCGCGGTCCGAGTGACCTCTCCTGCACTCACCATTCCTCCGGAACCGAAAACTTCACCGCGCACGTCATAGCCGTAAGTGGCCTGGAAGTTGGCCTCGGCCGACGCGAGGGCGCCGTTGTCGAAGCGCAACTGAACCATCGACGTATCGAGGTACCCCTGCTCCTTGTACTGCGGATGGACGAGAGCATCGGCCTGCGCGAACACCTCGACGACGCGTGCCCCCGGGTTGAGCCAGAGCAGAGCGTCGAAGTCGTGAATCAGCGTCTCGTTGAAGATGGTCCACGGCTTGACCCGAGCAGCGACGTCGGCGGTGATGCCCGGATCGCGGGTCAGGGAACGCAGTAGCTGTGGGGTCCCGATCCCGCCGGTGGTGATCACGTCGTGGGCTGCCGCGAAATCAGCGGCGAAGCGCCGATTGAAACCGACTTGCAGCGCAACGTTGTTCGCAGCGCACGCGCCGATTGCGCGATCGGCGTCTTCGAGCGTCAAGGCCATCGGCTTTTCACAGAAGACATGTTTGCCGGCCTCCGCTGCTGCTACCACGAGATCGGTGTGAGTTGATGCGGGCGTACTGATGAGCACCGCTTCGACGGTCGGATCGGCGATCAGTTCGAGTGCATCGGTATACGGGCGAGTGTCGGGACTGACACGCTCTGTCAACGACGCCGCAGCGCCGGGCGCGGGGTCGGCGACGGCGACCAGACGGGTGCCGGGGATGCGCAGCGCGACGGACTCGCCGTGGAAACGGCCGATCCATCCGGCGCCGATGAGACCGACTGCAACAGAGGCAGACATGGGGGCTCCGTTCGGAGTGAGAATGAGGAACTAGATCGTTCTAGTGATGCCAGTAAAGCGCCGGTTGCGGCGCGCGTCAACGTTTGCGTGCGTACTTGCTGGAACGATCTAGTCTGTTGAGGTGAACAGTCGACGCCCCACCTTGCAGGATGTTGCCGATCTGGCCGGAGTGTCACGCGCACTGGTGTCCATCGTCATTCGTGATGTCCCGGGTGCCAGCGATGCGACGCGTGTACGGGTCAAGGCGGCCGCGGACCGACTCGGCTATCGACCCGACAACGCGGCGCGACTGCTACGGCAACATCGCAGCCGCTTGATCGGTGTCAGTTACGTTGCGGCGCAGACATTTCACGCGGAGCTGCTCGACGAGATCTACGACGCAGCAGAACGCTTGCGCTACGACGTCGTCCTCAGTGCCGTCTCGGATCGCAGGCCTGGCTCGCGCGCCGTGCGTACCCTTCTCGATGACCGATGCGAGGCGATCTTGCTGTTGGGTTCGCAGGCGCCGGAATCGGAGATCGTCGACCTGGCGGCCAAGGTTCCCGTCGTCGTGCTCGCGCGGAAGATGCCCTCAGCGCATGTGGACGTTGTCCGCACGGACGACGAGGCGGGCGCCATGATGGCCGTGAATCATCTCGTTGAACTCGGGCACCGCTCGATCGTCCACGTCGACGGCGGACGCGGTCCGGGTGCCCAGGAGAGGCGTCAGGGCTACCGGAAGGCCATGCGGGCGGCCGGCCTGGAATCGCGGCTCCTTCCTGGTGGTCTCACGGAGGAGTTCGGGGCAGACGCCGCGCGGTCGATGGTCGAAGAAGGGCTTCCCAGTGCGGTCTTCGCTTTCAACGATCGTTGCGCGCTCGGAGTCCTGGACGTCTTCTTGCGTTCCGGAGTCTCGGTGCCCGGCGACGTCTCCGTGATCGGATTCGACAACAGTGCATTGGCAGGTTTGACGCACATCGATCTGACCAGTGTCGGGCAGGACACGGCGTTTCTGGGCGGCGCCGCGGTGGAGCGGATCTCCGAACGCCTCGACGGCGGAAGTGGACTCTTGGGCAAGGACATAGTCGCGCAGCCACAACTAGTAGTTCGAGGTTCAACTGGACCTGCAGCGCGTTGACCTGGCGTTTCCACGGGATCCGGTTTGTCCCGTCTTTGATAAGCAGTCCTAATGTCAGAACAAACTATTGACATTCGACTGTGACGGGTATTACATCTTTCTCATACAACCGAGCACCATCCGTTCGCGGGCCGTTGGTTGATGTCGAGAGGGAGTTCACATGTCGTTTCTCACGGGGCGCAAGAGCGTTGCCGTACTGGCCGGAGCCTCAGTCGTGGTCTTGGGTCTGGCCGCCTGTTCAAGCACCGGCGGTAAGCCGGATTCTTCCGGATCCGGAATGGGCGCGGGTACGGCGGACACGCCCCGCGCCACCATTGCGATGATCACCCACGAAGTTCCCGGTGACACGTTCTGGGATCTGGTGCGCAAGGGCGCCGAAACCGCAGCGGCGAAGGACAACATCGAACTTCGGTACTCCGCCGATCCCGAGGCACCGAATCAGGCCAACCTGGTTCAGAGCGCGATCGACAGCAAGGTCGACGGGATTGCAGTCACCCTCGCGAAGCCTGACGCCATGGTTGCCGCGGTCCAAAGTGCCACCGCCGCGGGCATTCCGGTGGTCGCCCTCAACTCGGGCCTCGAAACCTGGAAGGACATGGGCGTCAAGGAGTACTTCGGTCAGGACGAGTCGATTGCCGGTGAAGCTGCGGGCGAGCGACTCAACACCGAAGGAGCGACCAAGGTGTTGTGCGTCATTCAGGAGCAGGGCAACGTGAGCCTCGAATCACGGTGTGCCGGTGTGAAGAAGTCGTTCAAGGGAGCGACGGAGATTCTCAACGTCAACGGCAAGGACATGCCGTCGGTGGAGTCGACCATCACCGCGAAGCTTCAGCAGGACCCGGCCATCGATCGAGTCCTCGCTCTCGGTGCGCCGTTTGCATTGACGTCCGTGACGTCGGTCGGCAACGCAGGCAGCAAGGCGAAGGTGGTCACCTTCGACACCAACGCGGCTCTCGTCGACGCCATCAAATCCGGTGACGTGCAGTGGGCAGTGGACCAGCAACCCTTCCTGCAGGGCTACCTCGCCATCGATTCGCTGTGGCTCTACCTCAACAACGGCAACGTGATCGGCGGCGGCCTGCCGACGCTGACCGGACCCGCGTTCATCGACAACACCAACATCGACTCGGTCGCCGAGTACGCCAAGAACGGAACTCGCTGATCCGGGCGCACGGAGGGCTGAGAATCCGCCCACCGTGCGCCTGTCCAGCACGGAAGGGAAATCATGTCCACTCAGGCAGATCTCGACCTTGCCGCCCACAAAGTCGTGACCGATGAACGGGTGAAGGAGCAGAAGCGCATTCAGCGTCTGCTGCTCCGCCCCGAGATGGGTTCACTTGTCGGCGCCATCGCTATTTTCATCTTCTTCTGTATCGTCGCGGCGCCGTTCCGTACGCCGGAAGCGCTTGCGACAGTGCTCTACTCCAGCTCCACGATCGGCATCATGGCTTGCGCGGTCGCCCTGCTCATGATCGGCGGCGAGTTCGACCTCTCCGCCGGCGTCGCGGTCACCACGTCCTCGCTGGCAGCGTCCATGATCGCCTACAACCTGCACCTCAATCTGTGGGTGGGCGCAATTCTGGCGCTCGTCGTTTCGCTCGCGGTCGGATTCTTCAACGGTTACCTCGTCATGAAGACGAAGATCCCCAGCTTCCTCATCACCTTGAGTTCGTTCCTGATGTTGACCGGCATCAACCTGGCCGTCACCAAGCTCGTGAGTGGTCAAGTGGCCACACCCAGCGTCTCCGACATGGCCGGATTCGATTCCGCCAAAAAGGTATTCGCGTCGTCCTTCTCGGTCTTCGGCGTGTCCGTCAAGATCACCGTCGTGTGGTGGCTGCTGTTCACCGCGATTGCCACGTTCATCTTGTTCAAGACCAAGATCGGCAACTGGATCTTCGCGGTCGGTGGTAATCAGGACAGCGCACGCGCGATCGGTGTGCCGGTGACGGCAGTCAAGATCGGTTTGTTCATGACCGTCGGCTTTGCGGCCTGGTTCGTGGGCATGCATCTGCTGTTCTCGTTCAACACCGTTCAGTCCGGTCAGGGAGTCGGTAACGAGTTCCTGTACATCATCGCCGCAGTCATCGGCGGTTGCTTGCTCACCGGTGGTTACGGAACCGCGATCGGCGCTGCGATCGGCGCATTCATCTTCGGTATGACCAACCAGGGCATCGTCTACGCAGGCTGGAACCCGGACTGGTTCAAGTTCTTCCTCGGCGCCATGCTGCTCTTCGCGGTCATCGCCAACAACGCATTCCGCAACTACGCTGCGAAAAGGTGACACATGAGTACCACAGCTGAAGTTCCCGCTCTCTCGAACTCGGGCGGCAACGTGCCACTGATCGAGCTCAAGGACGTCGGTAAGCAATACGGAAACATCATCGCGCTCAAGGGAATCAACCTCCGCGTCGGCGCGGGTGAGGTGACCGGCGTGCTCGGTGACAACGGCGCAGGCAAGTCCACATTGATCAAGATCATCGCCGGCCTGCACCAGCAGAGCGAAGGTGAACTGCTCGTCGACGGCGAACCGACGACGTTCCATTCTCCGAAAGAAGCCCTCGGCAAAGGCATCGCGACGGTCTACCAGGACCTCGCCGTCGTTGCACTGATGCCGGTGTGGCGCAACTTCTTCCTCGGGCAGGAACTTCGCAAGGGCGGACTCATCAAGTCGCTCGACGCCAACGCCATGCGCGCGACGACGCTCTCGGAACTGTCGAAGATGGGCATCGAACTGCCTGACGTCGACGCACCGATCGGCAGCCTCTCCGGCGGTCAGCGTCAGTGTGTTGCCATCGCACGCGCCATCTTCTTCGGCGCGCGCGTGCTGATTCTCGACGAGCCGACAGCAGCGCTCGGCGTCAAGCAATCGGGAATGGTGTTGCGCTACATCACCGCAGCCAAGGAGCAGGGTTTCGGCGTCATCTTCATCACGCACAACCCGCACCACGCGTACATGGTCGGCGATCACTTCGTTCTCCTCAACCGAGGACGTCAGAAGCTCGACGCCAAGTACGACGACATCTCGCTCGAAGAACTGACCAAGGAGATGGCAGGCGGTGACGAGCTCGAGACACTGACCCACGAGCTTCGCCGCTAGATCAGAACGTCACGACTACTGCCTCGGTTCGAATCGAACCGAGGCAGTAGTCGTTTCGTCAGAGGGTGGTAGTCGGCCGAACCCCGAGGCCGGAATGCGTGTACGCCTCGTCGATCATCGTCATGTTGGCGAGCGCGTCGGCCGGGCCGATGGGAAGTGTCGAGTCCCCGGCCAGATGATCGGCCAGGGCCTCGAGTTGGTAGGTGTACGACGACTTGGTGCCCAGATGCTCGACGATCGTGCGCCCACCGGCCGTGACGGAGACGCGGTCGTCGACGTCCGGCTGCAGGAAGTTGTGCACCAGGACGTCACCTTCCGTGCCGAAGACTCGGAAGGTGAAGTGATAACGCTCGTCCAACATCGTGGTCACCACGGATGCCGTGGCGCCGCTGGGGTATTCGAGTTCGATGTCGAACCACGAATCAACTCCCGGAACGTATTCCTCGTGACGGGTCGCAGTCACCACCGGCGCCCCACCACACACGTCACTCAGCATCCGGGAAGCGTGTAATCCGTAGCAGCCCAGGTCCATCAGAGACCCTCCCGCCAACGCGAGTTCCCACCGCGGATCGTTCTCGGCGGGGGTCGGCATCTGCAGTACCGTCTCCACCCGAGCTATTTCGCCGACGGCGCCGTTCCGAACCAGATCCAGCAGGCGCCGATTCACCGGATGAAAGAGGTAGTGGAAACCCTCGAGTAACGTCACTCCGCTCACGCGTGCTGCCTCGACTACCGCCTGTGCTTCCGCCGCGTTGCTCGAAAACGGTTTCTCCGTCAGCACGTGCTTGCCCGCCTGAACGGCGGCGAGATTCCACGGGCCGTGCAGGCTGTTGGGCAGCGCGTTGTAGACGACGTCCACCTCCGGATCCGAAATCAGCTCCGCGTACGAACCGACCACCCGTTCGATCCCATGCTGTGCCGCATAGGCTCTGACACGCTCGGGGTTGCGTGCGGCAACGGCCACCAGGCGGTGCCCGGTGGCCGTTGCAGGTTTGATCATCGCGTTCTCGGCGATTCGTGAGGCTCCCAGAATGCCTATTCGCAACGGGGTAGGTGTCACAGAACCGACCGCAGGTACTCGACGCTGGCTCGCACGTCGCGTACCGGCCCCTCGTCCGATGGCGCCTCGGTCAGAATTGTGTCCTGCTCGAGGACGTACCACCCGTCGAAACCGTGTCGCTGCAAGATGGCCGTGACACCGGCGATGTCGACGTCGCCACCACCGAGCGGACGGTACATTCCTGCCTTGACGCCGTCGGTGTAGGTGAGCTCGCCGCTGCGAACGCGTGATGCGAGGGCATCGTCGACGTCCTTGAGATGTACGTGGGTAATGCGCTCGGGAGCTTGACGCGCCAGGTCGACCGGATCGGTGCCGCCGATCAACAGGTGGCCGGTGTCCAGGCACAGTGGGATGGCCGAGCCGTCGAGCACGCGCAGGACCTCGTCGCGCTGCTCGATCATCGTTCCGACGTGAGGGTGGACGACTGCTCGAATGCCGCGCTCGGCCGCAGCGTCGGTGAGCCGATCGAGATTGTGCAGCAGGGTTTTCCAACTCTGCTCGTCCAATTCCGGACGTGAATCGTAGCCGTCGGAACCCGTCGCGGCAGCGAGAACCAAAACCTCGGCACCCGAGGCGACAAAACCGTCGAGGATCGGGGAGATGCCTGGCACCGGATCGTGATCGTGATCGTGCAGCAGAACCGGTGCGAACCCGCCGACTGCGCTCAGGTCGTGATCCGCGAGCACCTTGGCCATCTCGGCGGGTGCTGTCGGCAGAAAGCCCTCCGGACCGATTTCCGTTGCTGCAAGACCGACTTCGCGCATTTCACGGAGAACCTGCGCGGGGTCGAGCTGGTAGCCCCAACCCGGGACTTCACACACACCCCAGGAGATCGGTGCGCCGGCGATGCGGGGAGTGCTCATGTGTGTGCCTCATTCTTGTTGTGAAGGAACAGATCTTTGACTTCGGTGATCGCCACGGGCCTACCCTGGTGCAGCGAGTACGTTGCAGCTTCGGAAATCCAGGCCGACTCGACTGCATCCGCGGGAGTACAGGGTGATTCCCGACGCCCGGCGACAACGCCGAGGAATGCTTCGAGTTCGGCACGGTAGGCGGAAGTGAAACGGTCCATGAAAAACGTGTACGGCTCCTTCGAGGGAAACGAGATTCCGGGGTCGAGCGAGCGGAGCGGCAAACGGTCGTCGAGTCCTGCAGCGACGGAGTCTCTCGAGCCGAGGACTTCGAGCCGGCAGTCGTGGCCACGGCCGTTGTAGCGAGTATTCGACACGACCGCGATGGTCCCGCCTTCGAACGTGAGAACCGTTGCAGCGGTGTCGACGTCACCGGCATCGGCGATCGCGCGATCACCCTGATTCGAGCCGGTGGCAAAGACCGTGGTGACTTCGCGGCCGCTGACCCACCTGACGATGTCGAAATCGTGGATCGAGCAGTCGCGGAGGATGCCGCCGGAGTGTTCGATGTACGAGATCGGTGGGGGAGCAGGATCGAGGGTGGTCGACCGGAGAGTGTGGATCCAACCGAGCTGTCCGGATCGAACTGCGTCGTATGCCGCCACAAATGACGGATCGAAGCGGCGCTGAAATCCGATCTGGACCGGTACCGAGGTCTGCTCGACAGCCTCGAGTACACGAACGGAGGATTCGATGGAGTCGGCGACCGGCTTTTCGCAGAACGTCGGGATACCCCGGCGGACAGCGGCTTCGATCAAGTCGGCGTGCGAACTCGACGACGCGGCGATCAGAACGCCGTCGACTCCCGAGGCGAAAAGGGACTCCGGGTCGGCGGCGGACTCCACGTCGAGTTCGGTTGCCACGTCGGAGGTGCGAGGTGCGTCGGCGTCGGTGACCACCAGCGAGTCGACGCCGTCCATCGTGAGCAGGTTTCGGGCGTGGTAGCTGCCGATTCTTCCGAGCCCGATGACTCCGATGCGAGCGCCCATCAGTCCAGCCCTCCGAAGACGTTCTGGTCCCAGTCGATGATCGAACCCGTCACGACTCCGCTGCGATCGGAGAGCAGGAAGACGACGAAGTCGGCGATTTCGTCGACCTGTCCGAGCTTGCCCATGGGGAGGGTGCTGCCTGCACGTTCCTGCCAATCGTCACCGGCGTCGTGAAAAGCTCTCTGCGTGAGGTCTTCTCCCTCGGTCTGTGTCCACCCGATGTCGAGACCGTTGATCCGGATACGATCCCAGCGATGCGCATGGGCGGCGTTGCGGGTCAGCCCCGCCAGCCCGGCCTTCGCTGCCACGTACGGCGCGAGATACGGCTGCCCGCCGAGTTCGGACGTGGAGATGATGTTGACGATGGACCCGGAGACCGCACGCTCGCGCATGTCTTTGACTGCTGCCTGCATCGTGAAGAACGGACCGCGAAGGTTCACCGCGATGTGCTGGTCGAAGAGCTCTTCGGTGGTGTCGAGCAGCGTGCCGCGCGAGGTGAGCCCGGCAGAATTGACGAGGGCATCCACGCGGCCGAAATGTGAGATCGTCTCGGCCACGCTGGCGAGCGCGGAATCCGTTTGAGCCACATCGGCTTCGATGAAGTGGGTTCCCGGAAGTTCTGCCTCGAGAGCCTTTCCGACGTCAGGGCGTCGGCCGGTGAAAGCCACCTGCGCGCCCTCACGGACAGCGGCACGTACGACGCCGGCGCCGACGCCTTGCGAGCCACCACTGACCAGTACGACAGTGTCGGCTAGGAGTGCGGGCCTGATTACGCCCGGCGGAGAGGTCATGGGTTTAGTCTGGCTGTGACGAAGACCTCGAGCAACAGCGAAAAACCATCAAATATCCATCATTGTGAGGTAGTTGTGGCGCATCGATTCAAAGTGCGGGAGATCGCCCAGCAGTCGGGCCTGAGTGAGGCCACCGTCGACCGGGTGCTCAACGACCGTCCTGGAGTTCGCGACGGCACACGATCGGAAGTTCGGCAGGCGATCACGGACCTGGAACGTCAACGCTCGCAACTGAAACTGGTCGGTCGAACATTCATCGTCGACGTCGTGTTGCAAACTCCCGCACGGTTTTCCGACGCCGTCCGCGACGCGCTCGAGGCCGAACTGCCGACCCTTGCGCCCGCTGTGGTGCGGTCCCGGTTCCACTTTCGTGAGACCGGTTCGGTAGAAGCGATGACATCGACGCTCGACAAGATTCGCCGACGCGGGTCCCACGGTGTCATCGTCAAGGCTCCCGACACTCCGGAAGTCGTGGCGGCGATCGATCGGCTCGTGGCGGCAAAGATTCCGGTCGTCACGTTGGTGACCGACGTTGCCGGCAGCAGGCGAGCCGCTTACATCGGCATCGACAACCGAGCAGCCGGAGCCACCGCCGCGTATTTGATCGATCAGTGGCTGGGGGATCGGGACGGCAACGTGCTGGTCAGCATGAGCAGCGGATTCTTTCGCGGAGAGGAAGAACGGGAGATGGGATTTCGCTCCGCCATGCGCGTTTCGGCTCCGCATCGACGTTTGATCGACATTCCGAACAGTGACGGTTTGGACCAGACGAGTAGGAAACTGGTGCGGGCAGCGCTCGAATCCGATCCGCAGATCCGTGCTGTGTATTCGATCGGTGGCGGCAACCTGGCCACGGTCGACGCGTTCGAAGAACTGAATCGAGAGTGCTCCGTCTTCGTCGCCCACGATCTCGACGGAGACAATCGAAAGTTGCTGGGGGAGAGGCGAATATCGGCGGTGCTACACCACGATCTGCGGGCGGATCTTCGCACTGCCGCTCAGGTGGTCATGAAAGAGCACGGCGCCATGGGCGCCCACTTCGGTTTTACGACGTCACCGGTTCAGGTCGTGACTCCGCTCAACATGCCCCCGACATAGCTGTGCGCGGTCAAGGAGTCCGGAGACTCCCTAACCGCGCACAGGCGAAGGCCTAACGAGCGAAGAGCAGCGCTCGCTTGACTTCCTGAATAGCCTTTGTCACCTGGATGCCGCGGGGGCACGCGTCGGTGCAGTTGAACGTGGTGCGGCAACGCCACACGCCGTCCTTGTCGTTCAGGATGTCGAGACGCTCGGAAGCGGCCTCGTCACGGCTGTCGAAGATGAACCGGTGTGCGTTCACGATGGCAGCGGGACCGAAGTAGCTGCCGTCGCTCCAGTACACGGGGCACGACGTGGTGCAGCATGCGCAGAGGATGCACTTGGTGGTGTCGTCGAAACGAGCACGGTCGTGCTGGCTCTGGATGCGCTCACGAGTGGGCTCGTTGCCACTGGTGATGAGGAACGGCTTCACGGCGCGGAATGCGTCGAAGAAGGGCTCCATGTCGACAACCAGGTCCTTCTCGACGGGCAGGCCCTTGATGGGCTCGACCGTGATGGTGACAGGCTTGCCGTCCTTGGGGAGCATGTCCTTCATCAGCAGCTTGCAGGCCAGACGGTTCACACCGTTGATCCGCATGGCGTCCGATCCACAGACTCCGTGTGCGCAGCTGCGACGGAACGTGAGGGTGCCGTCGAGGTAGCCCTTCACGTACAGCAGCAGGTTGAGCAGACGGTCGGTGGGCAGTGCCGGAACCTGGAAACTGTCCCAGTGCTGGCCCTCGCCCGATTCGGGGTTCATCCGCGCGATCTTGAGGGTGACCATGACGGCCCCCTCGGGAACAGCGGGGAGTTTTGGTGCATCTACAGCAGGCGCAGACATCAGTACTTACGCTCCATCGGCTCGTAGCGGGTCTGGATCACCGGCTTGTAGTCCAGACGGATGTCGGAGAGCAGGCCGTCACCCTCCTTGTACGCCATCGTGTGCTTCATGTACTCGGCGTCGTTGCGATCCGGGAAGTCCTCGCGAGCGTGGCCGCCGCGCGATTCCTTGCGGTTGAGGGCACCGACGACGGTGACCTCTGCCATTTCGAGGAGGAAGCCCAGCTCGATGGCCTCGAGCAGGTCGCTGTTGTAGCGCTTGCCCTTGTCCTGGACCGTGATGTGGTTGTAGCGCTCCTTGAGAGCACGCACATCCTTGAGTGCCTGGGTGAGGCGCTCTTCGGTGCGGAAGACGGAGGCGTTGTTGTCCATCGACTGCTGCAGCTCGGTGCGGATGTCCGCAACGCGCTCGTGGCCGTGATCGGACAGGATGACGCCGACCCAGTCTTCGACCATCGCGGCCGGGGTTTCCGGCAGGTCGACGAACTCGGTGGAGTTCGCGTACTCGGCTGCAGCGATGCCGGCGCGGCGGCCGAACACGTTGATGTCGAGGAGCGAGTTGGTGCCGAGGCGGTTTGCGCCGTGCACGGAGACGCAGGCACATTCGCCGGCGGCGTACAGGCCCTTGACGACCTCGTCGTTGTTGCGCAGAACCTCACCGTTGATCTTGGTGGGGATACCGCCCATGACGTAGTGGCACGTCGGGTAGACGGGCACGGGCTCCTTGACGGGGTCCACGCCGAGGTAGGTGCGCGAGAACTCCATGATGTCGGGGAGCTTCTCGTCGAGAACTTCCTCGGGGATGTGCGTCACGTCGATGTAGACGTAGTCCTTGTTCGGGCCGGCGCCGCGGCCTTCGAGAACTTCGAGGACCATCGAACGAGCCACGATGTCACGCGGAGCGAGGTCCTTGATGGTGGGGGCGTAGCGCTCCATGAAGCGCTCACCGTCGGCATTTCGGAGAATGCCACCTTCACCACGGACAGCTTCCGAGATCAGGATGCCGAGACCGGCGAGTCCTGTCGGGTGGAACTGGTGGAACTCCATGTCCTCGAGGGGCAGGCCCTTGCGGAAGATGATGCCCATGCCGTCACCGGTGAGGGTGTGCGCGTTGGACGTCGTCTTGTACATGCGTCCCGAGCCGCCGGTCGCGAAGATGATCGACTTGGCGTGGAAGATGTGCAGCTCGCCGGTCGACAGCTCGTAGCAGATGACACCGGTGGCAACCGGGCCGTCTTCGGTCTCGGTGATGGCGATGTCGAGCGCGTAGAACTCGTTGAAGAACTCGACATCGTGCTTGACGCAGTTCTGGTAGAGCGTCTGCAGGATCATGTGACCGGTGCGGTCGGCTGCGTAACACGCACGGCGGACGGGTGCCTTGCCGTGGTCACGGGTGTGTCCACCGAATCGACGCTGGTCGATCTTGCCTTCGGGCGTGCGGTTGAACGGCAGGCCCATCTTCTCGAGGTCGAGCACCGCGTCGATGGCCTCTTTGGCCATGATCTCGACGGCGTCCTGGTCGGCGAGGTAGTCGCCGCCCTTGACGGTGTCGAAGGTGTGCCACTCCCAGTTGTCTTCCTCCACGTTCGCCAGTGCGGCACACATGCCGCCCTGGGCCGCGCCGGTGTGGCTGCGGGTGGGGTAGAGCTTGGTCAGTACGGCCGTGCGGGCACGGGGGCCAGCTTCGATTGCCGCACGCATGCCTGCGCCGCCGGCGCCGACGATGACCACGTCATAACGATGTTCCTGCATGAAGTCTGTGCTCCCCTAGCTCGCCGAGATATTGGGGTCGAAGGTGAAGATGACGTACGTGCCCAGGCCCATGATCAGGATCATCGAGAGAACGAGGATCGTGGTCAGCCAGAAGCGCGTGGAGTCCTTGCGGGAGTAGTCCGCGATGACCGTGCGCAGGCCGTTGCCGCCGTGCAGCTGTGCCAGCCACAGCATCGTCAGGTCCCAGAACTGCCAGAACGGGCTGGACCAGCGACCTGCGACGAATGCGAAGTTCAGACGGTGAACGCCACCGTCGAGCATCAGCATGATGAACATGTGGCCCAGGACCAGAACGATCAGGGCGACGCCGGAGAAGCGCATGAACAGCCATGCGTACAACTCGAAGTTGTTCCGAGCCTTCGCACGCGGGGACCGCGGGTTGTCCAGGCTTGCGGGACGGTCGTATGAGGTGCCCAGGCTCTTGGCTTCGGGTCCGTGAGTAGTCGCCATGTCAGTGCTCCGCAAACATGTTGATGAGGATGCGTCCGGCGCCTGGGATCATCACCAGGAACCAGATCGTCAGAATGGTCCAGAGCATGACGCGCTGGTACTTCGGGCCCTTCGACCAGAAGTCCACCAACATCACGCGCACGCCGTTGAGGGCGTGGTAGAGGACTACGCCGACGAGGCCGATCTCCATGAGGCCGACGAGGGGGTTCTTGTACGTGTCGATGACGGCGTCGTACGTATCGGGATTGACCCGAACGAGTGCCGTATCGAGAACGTGTACGAATAGGAAGAAGAAAGTAGCGACGCCTGTGATCCGGTGTAGAACCCAGGACCACATTCCGGGGTCGCCCCGGTAAAGCGACCTCGTGCGCTCCTTCTGAGGAGCGGCTTCAGTCGTAGTACTCATCGAGTGCTGTGCCTCCAACGTCATTGGTGGACGCGTCGAGCCTGCAGAGAGCTTCGATGTACCTCAGCCCGGGCTCGACGGGATCCTGAACCGACTTGACTCAGACTCTAAACCTATGTGAAACCGGGAACTAATCAGATGCGGGATTCGTACGCGTACCAAACTCTTTGTAAGGTTTGCCTTTCCAATCTCCGGGAGACGGTTACGGCGTGGTTTCTGCATCCATTCAGTCAACGTGATTGGATAACGAACCATGGGTGACATCGACTGGAAGTTGTTGCGGCACAACGCGCAAGTGGTCATGCGGCAGGCCTATGCGCCGTACTCGGGGTATGCGGTGGGTGCAGCGGCCCTGGTAGACGATGGTCGAATCGTCTCAGGATGCAATGTGGAAAATGTCTCATACGGTTTGAGCCTGTGTGCCGAATGTGGACTCGTCGGTAACTTGGCCGCCACCGGGGGTGGGCGGCTGGTGGCCTTCACATGCTGCGACGCGAAGGGCTCGATTCTGATGCCCTGCGGCAGGTGTAGACAGCTTCTTCTCGAGCATGGCGGGGGTGAGATGCTTGTCGACACCAGCAGTGGCTTCAGGCCGCTGAGCGAGCTGTTGCCCGATGCTTTCGGGCCGGAACAAGCAGAGGGGCTCCGCCATGTTTGACGCAGTTTCCATCATCGGCGCCAAGCGTGACGGCCGCGAATTGTCGGGGACCGAGATCGACTGGGTAGTTCAGGCGTTCACGCAGGGTGTCGTCGGCGACGAACAGATGTCGGCGCTCGCGATGGCGATCTATTTCCGCGGAATGTCGCGGGCGGAGACCGGTCGATGGACCGAGGCGATGATCGAATCCGGCGGGAGGATGGACTTTTCGGACTTGCCGCTGCCCACCGTCGACAAGCATTCGACCGGTGGAGTGGGGGACAAGATCACCCTTCCGCTCGCGCCCCTCGTCGCTGCGTGCGGTCTTGCAGTCCCGCAGTTGTCGGGACGCGGACTGGGCCACACCGGTGGAACACTCGACAAGCTCGAGGCCATTCCGGGTTGGCGCGCCGAGCTCACAGCGGCGGAGATGGTCGACATTCTTTCGGACCCGAAAATCGGTGCCGTGATCTGCGCTGCCGGAGCGAACCTGGCCCCGGCCGACAAGAAGCTCTACGCGCTGCGCGACGTGACCGGAACGGTGGAATCCATTCCGCTGATCGCAAGTTCGATCATGAGCAAGAAGATCGCCGAGGGGACCGGCGCCCTGGTGCTCGACGTCAAAGTCGGTTCCGGAGCGTTCATGAAGGACCTCGGCGACGCACGCGAGCTGGCTCGCACGATGGTCGAATTGGGCAACGACGCCGGTGTGCGCACTAGCGCCCTCATCACCGGGATGGACACTCCACTGGGACTGACGGCCGGCAACGCTCTCGAAGTACGAGAATCCGTCGAGGTGCTGGCCGGCGGGGGTCCGTCGGACGTCGTCGAGCTGACCCTTGTCCTGGCTCGGGAAATGCTGTCCGCGGCCGGGATCGACGGTATCGACCCGGCAGACAAACTTGCCGACGGCACGGCCATGGACCGGTGGCGCGCGATGATCGGCGCACAAGGTGGGGACCCGCACGCAGCACTGCCGGTGGCCCGGCACAGCGACGTCGTCACCGCGGACCGAGACGGCGTGCTGACTCGACTCGACGCCATGGCGGTGGGCGTCGCAGCCTGGAAACTCGGAGCCGGACGCGAACGGCAGGGTGAAGCCGTGCAGGCCGGTGCCGGCATCGAGATGCACGCAAAGCCGGGCGAAGTGGTCCGCGCCGGGCAGAAGCTGATGACTTTGCACACGGACACTCCCGAGAGATTTGACGCAGCGCGTCGAAGCCTCGGTGGTGGCTGGTCCATCGGGACCGAATCCGACACCGTTTCGCGGCCGCTGCTCATCGAGCGAATTGTGGGTGATTCGCGTTAGCGTTGGCGAATGAACGCACCGGAGTTGACCACGATCCGCAGCGCACCCAAAGTTCTTCTCCACGACCATCTCGACGGAGGACTCCGACCCGAGACCGTTCTCGAACTGGCCGAGCAGTGTGGCTACGACGAGCTACCGGCGAATTCGGCATCCGAACTGGCACAATGGTTCCGAACTGCCGCTGACAGCGGTTCACTCGAGCTCTACCTCGAAACGTTCGCGCACACAGTCGCCGTGATGCAGACCCCGGAAGGGCTTGCGCGGGTGGCACGTGAGTGCGCCGAGGATCTGGCCGACGACAACGTCGTCTATGCCGAAATCCGTTTTGCGCCCGAGCAGCACCTGGAACAGGGCCTGAGTTTGGACGAGGTCGTCGAGCACGTTCTCGAGGGCTTCCGGGCCGGCGAATCCGCTGCCAGGGTCGCGGGACGGGAGATCCGAATCGGGTGTCTCCTGACAGCGATGAGGCATGCCGCCCGGTCGCGGGAGATCGCCGAACTCGCGGTGCGATTCCGGGATCGCGGAGTGGTCGGGTTCGACATCGCCGGCGCCGAGGCCGGGAACCCGCCGAGCCGGCATCTCGACGCTTTCGAATACATGCGTGATGCGAACGCTCACTTCACGATCCACGCGGGTGAGGCCTTCGGATTGCCGTCGATCCACGAAGCGATCGCGTTCTGCGGAGCGGACCGGTTGGGACATGGCGTGCGGATCGTCGACGACATCGAGGTAGGCGGCCACGGTGGGGCAGAGTTGGGTCGGCTCGCAAACTACGTCCGTGACATGCGCATTCCCCTGGAACTGTGCCCGAGTTCGAACGTACAGACCGGAGCCGTAGCCGCCCTGGCGGACCATCCGTTCGGACTGTTGGCGGACTTGCGCTTCCGCGTGACCGTCAACACCGACAACAGGCTGATGAGCGACACCAGCATGAGCCGGGAAATGGCGGCGTTGGTCGAGACCTTCGGTTACGGCTGGACCGATCTGGAACGCTTCACCATCAATGCGATGAAGTCGGCCTTCATCCCGTTCGACGAGCGCCTCGCGTTGATCGACGACGTCATCAAGCCGGGTTACGCCGTGCTCATCGGCTAGGTGACGCGCACCGACTACTCAGGTCGCAACCGGGCCTCGAACTCACGCTCGAGTTCACGCCAGGCCTCGGATTCCTTGGTGAACGGCGCACTCGGGGCCATCCGGGACGGATCGGGATTGAGCAGGTAGGAGACGTACCAACCCAGCTCGTTCGACGCGGAGAGAACTTCCTCGGTGGAGTCGTCGTCGGCGAAATCCGCTGCATCGGTGAACAATTCGACGGCAAGCTCCAATTGCTCGGCGTCGACCACGTCCGGGCCCTGCGCGAGGTCGTCGGCGATGCCGGGCAGGACGTAGACGTTCTCGTCTGTGACTTCGATTTCGAGTGAACCGTCGACGGCAGCATTCTGAATTTCGCCGTACGTGCTGACCTGCGAGAGATCGTGTTCGTGGTTGTCCGCGAGATAGCGAGCGAGTGCGCGCTCGCTACGGAAGACGGTGATCAGTCCGTCCTTGCCGAGGAAGATCGCCTGATCTCCCATGTAGCAGCGCAGAGTGTAGAACGTCTCGGCCGAGGTGATGATGCGGATCGGGTCGACGCCGACCTCGCCCCAGAAGGTCTCGACTTCGTCTTCATCCTCGTCGAGGTCGTCCTCGTCGAATTCCTCGTCCTCGCCCTCCTCGGCGACATCGTCGGCGTCGACGGTGTTCTCGGCGGCAGCGAGCAGTTCAGCTTCGGCGACCGCGACGGCGGCAGCGTCGACCTTCGGGGAGGTGACCACCTTGTCGATGGCGTCGAGAACGGCGTCCCAGTCCTTGACGATTGCGGCACCGACCTGATCCCACAGCTCCAGTCCTTCGCGACCTTCGAAGGTGCCGGCGCCGGTGGCCAGCGCGCCGAGTACCGGATGGCCGCTGAAGAAGCGGATGACCGCGTCGAGTTCGCACACCTCACCGATGTTGCGAGCCATGTTCAGGGTGTCTTCGAGTTCCGAGACCACCAGTGCCTCAGGGTCACCTGCGGCCAGCTCGGGCACGCCGACGAAGTCGAAGGTGAAGTTCTCTTCCGGCTCGAGCTCGGCTGCCGACAGTCCGGAGACGACGGCCCACGCCGGATGCTCGACCAGGTCGTTGTCCGAGTCGGTGCGGATGAATGCCGCGAGTTCCGCGACGGAGGAGAACCCGTAGAGGTCTTCCTCATGGCCGAGAAACGCTTCCCACTCGTCGTCGCCCTCGCGCCAGCGGGGTGCCCACAAAGTGACGAGGTCTCCGTCGGTGAGTCCGATTTCGATAGGGACGATGTCTCCAGCCATGGGCGGAAGCCTATCCACCGCAGAGCGAAAGGCATAGCGGGGGTTGGTCACGTTTGTTTCAGCGACACGCGGAGCTCACCCACCAGCCGTTCTCGTTCATCATTGGACTGCTGAACTGCCTGGTGAATGGTTGCCACCGTCAGTGCGGCTACCGCGGGCGAATCCATGGCGGTGATCGCATCGGTGATCCGCAAGTCGACCAGAGCGCCCAGCCCGTCGACAGTCGCTGTGACTATCCCACCTTCACTCGCGACGACTGCCCGCAGAGCGGTGACCCCGTCGACGGCGTCCTGCAAAAGTCCGGTCCGGTGTTTCGCCAGCTCCATGATTCGATCCATCTCGTTCATATCGAACGCATCCAGCTCGACGGCAGGCTCTGGTCCTCTGTGGCGTCGACATCAGCGAGTTCGTCTCGCGTCGCGAGACCGAGTCGATCGAGGATCGCCGCCGGCACGCCGGTCTGCTCGAGCTCTACACGATGGCGGACACCGGCTTCGATTGCAGCTTTCGAGGACAGAGCGAGTATCTGCTGCGCCAACCGTGCGCCGCCGTACCGCAGTTCGCCCTGGCTGATCCGCAGGTCCACGGGGACAGCATGCTCCGTGGCACGGACCGCGATGGTTCCGGCGCGGTTGACGGCGACGGCTGTGATGATCGGCGGCGATTCCGGCAGGTTCTCGGACATGTTTCGTGTCATTCTGTCGGGCGGTAGAAGCCGTGAAAGCCCATGCCGCTGTTCGTGGTTCGGATGGAACTGACTTCGACTGGGTCACCGGCTTCCACCATCTGACCGTTGCCGATCACCATGGCGACGTGTCCGTCCCAGACCGCGAGGTCGCCCGGCATCAGATTGTTCTGATCGACCTGGTTCCCGATTCCTTGTTCCTGGGCCAACCGCGGAATATCGACTCCGGCTTGGCCGTACGCCCACTGCGTCAACCCGCTGCAGTCCAGACCGACTCCGGGTGTCGTGCCTCCCCAGGCGTACGGGACTCCCTGTTGAGTGAGCGCGTTGCGTACGGCGGCAGCGGCCTCGGCGTTCGGTGCGGTGGCGATCGAGCCGTCAGGGAGTTCAACCTCTACACCGCCTGCGGAACCGGAACCACCAGCGGAACCCGAACCACCTGCGGAACCGGAGGGGCCCGCCGAACCCGAGGCGCCTGGCGCGGGTTCCGGTATCGGGACGGGTGGGATCAGCGCGGACATCTTGTCGGTCGACCCGGCCAGTTCACCGCGTGCCCGCTCGACTACCGAGACCGCCCGCCCGAGGTGCTCCAACGCGGCCGACAGCAACATCAATTGCCCCATCGGCGTCGCGAGCGTCGGCCCGGCCTTGACGGCGAGCGCCAGAAAGGACTGAAGAATCTCACCGAGTTCGGTCATGCCCGCGGACACGGACGTTGTGGCTTCGTCCACGACGCCGGCGATGTTGCTCCCACGATCGGCGAGGTTTCGCGTCGACGTCTGCGTCTGCTCGGTTTTGGTCACCGCGGCGGTGAGGGCATTCGACGAACTCTGGGTGGACGCCAGTTCGCTCAGTGCGGCGCTTCCCAATCGGTACGCGATCTCGAGGGCGTCCGAAGCGATGCGGATTCCGACGTCGAGTCCGCCCGGGTCGGCGACACCGGTCCCCACGACGTCGACCAGATCGATGATCGGCCGAGCGAGAGCGTCGACGTCGATCATGAGCGTGCGGCTTCGACGAGAGCCGTTCGGACGGACTCCTCGGAGTCGAGATAGGCGGCGTGGGCGTCAAGCGTCGCGGACTGGACGCCCACGATCACGGCGGACAGTCGATCGATGTCGTCGACATGCGCTTGTTGTGCTCGGCCCGCGACGCGAACGAAGTCTCCGCCGATCAGCCCCAGCACAGCGGACAGAGCGGTGTGATCGCCGCCGGCCGCGTCCTGTCGAGCTTGCGCGACGTTGTCTGCCACCGTGCCCAACCGCGCGGCGAACTCCGCGACGCTTTCGGTGTGTAGATCCAGATTTGTCAACTTGTCTTCCCCCCGTTGCGCTTACTCCTTCTTGGACGCCGCGCGGGGTGCTTCGGTTCCAGAGGAACTATTCTGATGGTCATGCAAACGCACGTAGTCGACCATCCGCTCGCGGCGGCCCTCTTGACGACAATGCGTGATGCACGCAGTGAGAACGCGACGTTTCGATCCGCACTTCGCAGGCTCACGCACATGCTGGTCTACGAGGCCATGCGTGACGCGGAAGTAGAGGAGTTCCCGGTCGACACCCCGGTAGCAGCGACGACGGGCATCCGGCTCGCGAAGCCGCCTTTGCTGGTACCGGTGCTGCGCGCGGGTCTGGGCATGGTCGAACAAGCCAGTGCACTGATCCCGTCGGCCGGCGTTGGCTTTGTCGGAATGGCCCGTGACGAAGAGACACATCAGCCGGTTCCGTACCTCGAATCCCTGCCCGCGGATCTGTCCGGTATCCCGGTATTCGTGCTCGATCCGATGCTCGCGACCGGTGGTTCGATGGTGCACACCATCGACTTGCTGGTTGCGCGTGGCGCGACCGATGTCACGGCAGTGTGCGTCGTAGCTGCTCCGGCCGGCGTCGACGCGCTGGCAGCCTCCGGACACCCGGTACGTCTGGTCATCGCGAGCATCGACGACGGACTCGACGAGAACGCTTTCATCGTCCCCGGACTCGGTGACGCCGGCGATCGGCAGTTCGGACCCCGCTAGAGCGAGAGGGCGAAGGCTCGGAGTTCGGCCAGCCGAGCCTTCGCCTGCTCGCGCGCGTTCGGGAGATCGCCGCGGTCGGCCACCGGGACCACGACTTCGAGATAGCACTTGAGCTTGGGCTCTGTGCCGGACGGTCGCGCAACCACGCGGATCGACGGTCCATCGAATATCACTGCGTCGGTGCGCATACCGCCGCGAACCAGGGACAAGTCTTCGACGCTCACCGACTCACCCGCGAGCTGGCCGGGCGGATCGGCGCGTAACCGTTCCATCATTTCGGTGATGTCGCTCGAGTCCTCGACGCGGCGGGAAACTTGGTCCCCGCGATGCAGTCCGAACTCGACGGCATAGTCGTCGAGAACATCCAAGAGGGTTCTGTTGCTGCCCGCGAGGGTGGCAGCCAAGTCGGCCACCAGTACGGCAGCCGAGATGCCGTCCTTGTCTCGCACCACATCCGGATCGACGCAGTGCCCGATCGCCTCCTCGTAGGCATAGACCAGACCGTCGCCGGCGCGCGTGAGCCACTTGAACCCGGTGAGTGTCTGCGCAAACCTGGCTCCGCGAGCTTTCGCCAACTTCGAGAGCAGAGTCGAGGAGACGATCGTCGTCGCCACCAACGAATCTTCGGGCGCCGTGTGCAGCACGTGGTCGGCCAGAAGCACCCCGGTTTCGTCGCCGCGCAGCATGCGCCACTGATCACCGTCGCGAACTCCGACGGCGCAGCGGTCGGCATCCGGGTCGAGTGCGATCGCCAGATCCGCGTCGACACGTCGGGCGAGTGCGAGAAGCCGGTCTGCGGCGCCGGGCTCTTCGGGATTGGGAAACTCGACGGTCGGAAACGTGGGGTCGGGATCGAACTGCTCCGCCACGACGTGCAGGTCCTCGAATCCCGCTGCTCGCAGAGCAGCGGTCGCAGTCTCGCCGCCGACGCCGTGCATTGCCGTGAGCGCAATCCGGATCGAGCGGGCGTCGCCGTGCGGGAGGGTCGCGATGCGCGCGATGTACTCCTCGACCAGGGAATCGTCGACGGGAAACACCGGCATTCGAGGGACGTCGGCGGCGCCACCGATGCGGGCGATCTCGCTCTCGATTTCACGATCGGCGGGGGAGACGAGTTGCGCCCCACCCGAGAGGTACACCTTGTAGCCGTTGTCGGCAGCAGGATTGTGGGAGGCGGTGATCTGGATACCCGCCGCTGCCCCGAGCCTGCGCACCGCAAACGCCACCAGCGGTGTCGGCAACGGACGGGGGAGCAGGGTCACCTCGAACCCGGCCGCCGCCATGACTTCAGCGGCGGCGAGAGCAAATTCCTCGGAACCGCGCCGAGCGTCGCGGCCGACGACAACGCGGGAGCCGCCCTGGCAGCGAGCTGTCAGCCAGGCCGCCAGACCGGCCGTGGTCCGGATGACGACCGCGAGGTTCATGCCGTTGGGGCCGCCGCGCACCGGCCCGCGAAGCCCAGCGGTGCCGAACGCCAGTGGCGAGGAAAAACGTTCGGCCAGTTCATGTTCCGAAAGGGCTGTCAGTTCTGCGCGGGTGACTGGGTCCGGATCGGCGTCGATCCACTCGGTGACGTGGGTAGGTGTCACAGCTGCTCGACCAGTTGCCGCAACAGCACTCCCATCCGGGCCGCCGACGCTTTGCCTGCCGCCAGCACCTCCTGATGATCCAGCGGGGCACCAGTGATTCCGGCGGCCAGATTGGTGACCATGGAGATGCCGAGAACGCGGGCGCCGAGCGCGCGGGCTGCAATGGTCTCGTGAACCGTCGACATGCCGACCAGATCGGCGCCGAGTGTACGAAGCATTCGAATCTCGGCCGGAGTCTCGTAGTGTGGACCGGGAAGCCCGGCGTAAACACCCTCGGCAAGGTCCGGGTCGATCGAGCGAGCCAGCGCACGCAGTTCCGGCGAATAGGCGTCGACCAGGTCGACGAACTCTGCGCCGACGAGGGGAGACCGGGCCGTCAGGTTCAGGTGGTCACTGATCAGCACCGGTTGGCCGACGGCGTAGTTTTCAGCAATACCGCCGGCCGCGTTGGTGAGGATGACCGTGTCGGCGCCGGCAGCGATGGCCGTCCGGACCGGGTGGACGACGGTGGCGAGATCGTGGCCCTCGTACGCATGCGCGCGCCCGAGCAGCAGCAGGACTTCGGTATTCCCGACGCGCACCGAACGAATGGTGCCCGCGTGCCCGAGCGCCGACGGTGGGGCGAAGCCAGGCAGATCGGCCATCGAGACTTCAGCCGTCACGTCCGCACCGGCGTCGCCGAACACGTCTGCGGCGTCGGTCCACCCCGACCCGAGCACGATGGCGACTGACGGTGACGAAGAACCCGTCATGGCGGACAGAGCAGCGGCGGCGGCCTCGGCGATCGTTCCCATGTGAGCAACCCTACTGAGGAGTCGGGTCGGTTCGCCGGGTGAGTTGGCGGGCGTTACTCTCCCATCCATGCCTTATCTCGAACGCGACGGCGACGTATTCATCCTGTACCTCGGCAACGAGGGCGAAACGGACAACGAGAACCGCTTCGGCCCCGAGTGGATCGACGCTGTTCACAGCAAGCTGGACGAAGTCGAAGCGCACGAGGGGCCGGCAGCCCTGGTGACCACGGCGACGGGCAAGTTCTACACGAACGGCCTGGACACGACGTGGATCTTCGGCAATCTCGACGGTCTTCCCGGCTACCTGGACAAGGTCCACACCGTCTACAGCCGGCTGCTGACCTTCCCGATGGCCACGGTCGCGGCCGTGCAGGGGCACGCATTCGGCGCCGGCGCCATGCTCGCGTCCTCGCACGATTTCCAGATCATGCGCGCGGACCGCGGCTTCTACTGCCTTCCCGAGGTCGGACTGAACATGCCGTTCACAGTCGGGATGTCTGCATTGCTGAACAGTCGTCTGCCCAAGCAGACGGCGGTCGACGCGATGACGACGGGGCGTCGATTCGGCGGCGCCGACGCGCTTGCTGCCGGCATCGTGCAGGAAACGGTCGACGGCGACGGAGTGCTCGCGGCAGCAGTGGCCAAGGCGTCGGCATTGACGTCGACTCACGGTAAGAACTTGGCGGGAATCAAGGCAGGCATCCACCGCGATGCACTTGCGGACCTCGCTCAGGTGACTGACAAGAGCAACTTCTCCTTCGGGTGAGACAATGATCGCGTGAATCAGAATGTCGACAGTGCAGTCAGGTCTGTAGAGGCCGATCTGATTGCGCTGTCGCATTCGATTCACAGCGATCCGGAACTCGCCTTCGAGGAGTTCCGCAGCGCTGCCAAAGTGTCGGACCTGCTGGCGCAGCACGGTTTCGCGGTCACTCGCGGGATCGTCGATCTGCCGACGGCTTTCGATGCCACCTACGGCAGCGGGGAGTTGGTCATCGCGATCTGCGCCGAGTACGACGCGCTGCCCGAGATCGGTCATGCCTGTGGGCACAACATCATTGCCGCAGCCGCGGCCGGAGCCGGCATCGCGTTGGCTACCGTGGCCGATGAACTGGGGATCACCGTCCGAGTGATCGGTACTCCGGCGGAGGAAACCGGTGGCGGCAAAGTTCTGATGCTCGAGCGTGGTGCATTCGACGGTGTCGGAGCGGCCATGATGGTTCATCCGGGACCGATCGACATCATCGGTGCCACCTCGCTGGCCCTGGCGGACATCGCGGTCAGCTATCACGGTCGCGAGGCGCATGCGTCTGCTGCGCCTGAATTCGGTCGTAATGCCGCCGATGCGGCGACGCTCGCTCAGGTGGCGGTCGGGCTGTTGCGTCAGCACCTGCAGCCAGGCCAGCAGATTCACGGAATCGTCAGTGACGGCGGCACGGCTCCCAACATCGTTCCGGCCCGGTCCGAACTGCTCTACTACCTGCGTGCCGAGACGGCCGCGTCGTTGGCCAATCTGTCCGAGCGTGCCGACGCCTGCTTCGCCTCGGGCGCACTCGGCACCGGATGCACCCACGAAATCCGCACGGTATCGCCCACTTACACCGAGTTGACCCCCGATCCGTGGCTGGCGGCGGCGTACCGTGAACAGATCGTCGATCTCGGACGGGTGCCACTGGCGGTGGAATGGGAGCGCTCCCGTCCGCTGGGTAGTACGGATATGGGTAATGTGACCAATGTGATTCCGGGAATTCACCCGGTCATAGGCTTGGATTCATCGGGGGCAGTGACACATCAGCCGGAGTTCGCGGCGGCGTGTATCACCACCTCCGCAGATCGAGCGGTAGTCGACGGTGCAATTGCGTTGGCCCGCACTGCTGTCCGGGTAGCGTCCGATCCAGAACAACGCGCCCGTCTGTTGGAAGGGGTAGATCGCCGGTGAACGCGGCAATCGATACGTGGATTCACGCGCACACCGACGACCTCGTCGCGTGGCGCCGACACATCCATGCCAACCCGGAGTTGGCTCGCCGCGAATACGCGACCACCGAATTCGTCGCGACCCGCCTCACTGCCGCTGGGCTGTCGCCGAAGATCCTTCCCGGTGGCACCGGACTCACGTGCGACATCGGACCGGAAGGTCCACGAATCGCACTCCGCGCCGACATGGACGCTTTGCCGATGCAGGAAGCGACGGGGGCAACGTATTCGTCCACGGTCCCCGGTGTATCCCATGCATGCGGACACGACGCCCACACCACCATCCTGCTCGGCGCCGGACTGGCTCTGGCAACGCTGCCCGAACTTCCCGTCGGGGTTCGGCTGATCTTCCAGCCCGCCGAGGAAGTCATGCCTGGCGGAGCACTCGACGTCATCGCGGCCGGTGCGCTCGACGGTGTGTCCAGAATCTTTGCTCTGCACTGCGATCCGCGACTCGAGGCAGGCCAGGTGGGCATGCGTCTGGGCGCGATCACCTCTGCTGCAGACACCATCGAGGTCGTCCTCGATTCTCCGGGTGGGCACACGTCGAGGCCGCATTTGACCACGGATCTGATCTACGCACTCGGCACAGTCGTGACCGGGCTGCCTGGAATGCTCAGCCGTCGTATCGATCCGCGTACCGGCACCGTCATGGTGTGGGGCGCGGTCAGTGCAGGTCAGGCGCCCAACGCGATTCCGCAGACCGGCATGATGACGGGCACGGTACGTACCGGCGATCACGACACGTGGGAGTTGCTCGAACCGCTCGTGGAAGAAATCGTCCACGGACTGCTCGCACCCACCGGCGTTCGCTACCAACTCAACTATCGTCGCGGAGTGCCACCGGTCGTCAACGACGAGGTTTCCACCCGGATGTTCGAGGACGCCATCGCGACCGTCGGACAAGATGCTCTGGCGGACACCCCGCAATCCGGTGGTGGCGAAGACTTTTCGTGGTATCTCGAAACCGTGCCGGGTGCCATGGCGCGGCTCGGTGTGTGGTCGGGTGAAGGCGATCAGCTCGACATCCACCAACCCACTTTCGATCTCGACGAGCGTGCACTCGGCGTCGGTGTGAAGGTTCTCACGAGCCTGGTTCTGGGATAGTTCCGGTTCCCGTCGGGGGTACCGTTTTTCGTTCGTTCGAGTGAAGGTACGGGCATGTCCATAGGTGTGGGAGTGCGAATCGGCACATTGGTGTCGACGGCTGTCGTTGCGTCGAACGATCCGGGTTCGGCCGATCCGGTGGTGTTGGTTCGGGACACGATCCTCAATCAACGCAAGGACGGAACGACGGTGCTCGGTGGCACCGAGCAACTGGGTGCCGGTCGTGAGTTCGCCGAGAGCTGGTCGGGTTTTGTCGGTCGCGTCGGGGACCCGAGTGGCGTCGCAGGAACGGCCGATACTCGTTACCGCGCCGAGGATTTGGTGGCGACCTCGATTCGCTGTCTGTTGCAGGAATGTGAGCCGCTGCCCGATCGCGGTGGCCGGAGCGGGGGAGCCCCCGACATCGTCGCCACGTACCCGTCGCGTTGGGACTCGTCCACAGCCGCCCTCATGCAGGATTCTCTGGTCTACGCGGGCCTCGAACGAGTCACACTCGTCTCGGATGCCGAGGCGGTTTCGGCGTGGTTCGAGTCGGAAATCGCGGCACTCGCCGGCACGCTCATCGGCATCTATCACGTGGACGACACCGGAGCAGCGGTCACGCTGGTGCGTTCGGGTGTCGCCGCGGGCCGCGCATTCGGCTTTGCCGGCGACGGGAGTTCGCCGAGTTCACGCCTCGCGACGGCACTGGGTGCGTTCGGTTGGATGCCGGAGAACCTGGACGCCGTGGTCGTCACCGGTGACGGAGAACCGGCGACGGACAAAGCAGCAATGATGTCCATAGCTGCCGGGATTGCCGAAAAGCTCGGTGTCAGATGTGAACTCGGCCCCGGACCCGAGCAGTCGGCCGCGCTGGGAGCTGCGATCCTCGCTGCCGGATTCACCTCGACGTCGCACACGATCGTGCCGATCGGGTTGCCGCCTTCACACGACGTGACCGAGGTGTTTGACACCTTGGGACGCGAGAAGGTGGCGGCTGAAACCGCAGCCGGGGTGGCAACAGCCGAGCCGGAAACTGCAGTTGTCGCAGGCGAATCGGCGTCGCGCGGTTCGAAGCGCATTCTCGTCGGAGTCGCGATTGTGGTCGTGCTCGCGGCACTCGCGGTGCTCGCGTATTTCCTGCTGCTTTGAGCAGGACGGCGATCTAGTCCGTCACTGCGTTACAGCGTTAATCGGTAACTCCGTTACAGCGCTTAATCGGTAACTCCGTTACCCGGACCCACATTGCGGCTGTTTCGCGTCCGCAGTTCGCGAACGTACTCGGCCGGCGCTCCGGCAATCTCGGCAGCGTCGGCCATCACGCCGATGTAGCGGGCGGACGGCAGTCCACCTTCGTACGCATCCATGACATAGAGCCACGCGAGGACTGCATCGCCGGCCGTGTCGACCCGCACTCGGATCTTGCGATGCAGACCCAGTTCGGCGCCTTCCCAGCGGTCCAGGCTTACTTCGTCCTCTTCCGGGACGTCGTAGAGAACCACGAAAACACTGGAGTCGGGATCTTCGACCACGGTGGCGAGAGCGCCCTCCCAGCCGATGTCCTCGCCGCTGAAGGTCAGGCGCCAGCCTCGCAGCCACCCTGTCCCGGACATGGGCGAGTGTGGGCAGCGCAACAACATCTGCTCGGGATGCATGTTGGAACCGTAAGCGGCATAAATCGACACGGGCGCAAGCCTAAACCGTGGTCCGAGGGTGTGGCGAAGCGGACCACCGGACGCAAGTAATCTGGTACAAGCACTGCGCGACACGTAGTGCTCGAATAGCGTGACACTGGTCGACGGGAGACCCCCGCCGGCCACGCGAGGACTTGGAGGACACATGACCCGGATCGTGATCATCGGTGGCGGACCCGCCGGCTACGAGGCGGCACTGGTAGCCGCGCAGCACGGGGCCACGGTCACCCTGGTCGATTCGGACGGCGTCGGCGGTGCGTGTGTGCTGTTCGACTGTGTTCCGTCGAAGACATTCATCGCGTCCACCGGAATCCGCACCGACATGCGTCGTGCATCCGATCTCGGCATCACCTTGGATCCGGAGCAGGCTTCGGTTTCACTGCCGAAGATCCACTCCCGAGTCAAGAGTCTCGCGTTGTCCCAGTCCTCGGACATTCGCGCACGGTTGCAGACGGTTGGTGTCGAGGTTCTCTCCGGTACCGCCGAACTGACCGATCCGCTCCTCGGAATGGCTGCGCACCAGGTTCGCGCGACGCTCGGAAGCGGCGAGCAGAAGACCATCGACGCAGACGTCGTGTTGATCGCCACCGGCGCCAGCCCCCGCATCATCCCGGGAGCCGAGCCCGACGGTGAGCGAATCATGACGTGGCGTCAGCTCTACGACTTGGACGAGCTGCCCGAGCACCTGGTCGTGGTCGGTTCCGGTGTCACCGGTGCCGAGTTCGTCTCCGCGTACACCGAGATGGGCGTCAAGGTCACTCTCGTGTCCAGTCGTGACCGTGTTCTGCCCGGCGAGGATGCCGATGCGGCACTCGTGCTCGAGGACGCCCTCGCCGAGCGCGGGGTCTCCCTCGTCAAGCACGCCCGCGCGGACGCCGTCGAGCGCACCGAGAAGGGCATCGTCGTCAAGCTCTCCGACGGCCGCACGGTCGAAGGAAGCCACGCCTTGATGACCGTCGGTTCCGTCCCCAACACCAACGGTCTCGGCCTGGAACGGGTCGGCATCGAGTTGGACAAGGGTGGATATCTGCGTGTCGACCGCGTTTCGCGCACCACGGTTTCCGGTATCTACGCAGCCGGTGACTGCACCGGGCTGCTTCCGCTCGCCTCGGTGGCTGCGATGCAGGGACGTATCGCGATGTACCACGCGCTCGGTGAAGGCGTCAGCCCGATCAAGCTGAAGACTGTCGCGTCGGCCGTCTTCACGCGCCCCGAAATTGCAACGGTGGGTGTCTCGCAGGCAGCGATCGACAACGGAGAGGTGCCTGCTCGCACCGTCATGTTGCCGCTCAACACCAACCCGCGTGCCAAGATGTCCGGTTTGCGTCGCGGTTTCGTGAAAATCTTCTGCCGCCCGGCTACCGGCGTGGTCATCGGCGGTGTTGTGGTCGCACCCACTGCTTCGGAACTGATCCTGCCGATCGCGATCGCCGTGCAGAACAACTTGACGGTCAACGACCTGGCTCAGACGTTCTCGGTGTACCCGTCGTTGACAGGGTCGATCACCGAAGCTGCTCGTCAGCTCATGCGTCACGACGACCTGGACTGACAACGGACCAGAATGTTCTTACAATGTGAGAACTCTGTTTCATATACTGGAGTATTGGTGAGATAGTCGAGATGCCGACCGAATCAAGGGTCGGTATCTCGGCGCTCTCCCGCCCCGTTGACCCAGGACGGCTCAGGGTGTTCTTCCTCTGACCTTCATTCTGCGTGCCTGGGAGCTTCACATGACACACGCCGCGCTGTCCGCTCGTATGGACGGACTCCGTAGTTCTGCAATTCGCGATCTACTCACCCTGACTGCCCGACCCGACGTCATCAGTTTGGCCGGCGGGCTACCCGACCCTGATTTCATTCCGCGGGAACGAATCTCGAAGGCAGCACACGACGCACTCGGTGACCCCTCGTCCGTCCAGTACGGCGAGACCTCTGGCCTGCGGCGCCTTCGTGAGGTGATCGCCGAGCGCGAATCCACGAAAATCGGACGATCACTCGACGCGTCCGAAGTTGTGATCACACACGGTTCTCAGCAAGGTCTGAGCTTGCTCGCGCAGGTGCTCCTCGACGTCGGTGACGTCGTGGTCGTGGAGGAACCGGCGTATACCGGTGCGCTGCAGGTCTTTCGGACGGCGCAGGCCCGTCTCGTTCCGGTCCGGCTGGACGAGGACGGGATGGACACCGCCGCGCTCGAGGCGAAACTCGACGCCGGTCTTCGGCCCAAAGTTGTTCACACCGTGAGTAACTTCCACAATCCGCGCGGCGCGGTGCTCTCCGCGCAGCGCCGAACGCACCTGGCTGCGCTGGCCGACCGATACGGATTCTGGGTCCTCGAGGACGACCCGTACGGCGAGCTGTACTTCGGCGACCAACCGCCCGCGCCGCTGGCTGCACTGTCGGACAAGGTGATTCGGCTGTCCAGTGCCTCCAAGGTGTTGGCGCCGGCGCTACGCGTCGGCTGGCTGCACGGCGATAGGCGAGTCTGCGAGGCCGTCGAACTGATCAAGCAAGGCGCTGATCTGTGCGGTTCTTCGCTCACCCAGCAGATCGCCGCTGACCTCTTCTCCGACCGCGAGTGGCTCGACGCGCATCTCGACAAGCTCCGGGCGGGGTACGGAGCCAGAGCGAACGCAATGGTCACGGCCGCCGAGACGGAATTGGGTGGTCGTGCACGCTTTTCCGAGGTCCGCGGCGGCATGTTCTGCTGGATGGATTTTCTCGACGACGTCGATACCACCGAACTCCTGGGGGTCGCACTGAAATACGGAGTCGCTTTTGTCCCAGGTTCGGCGTTCGCAGTCGAAGCGGACCTCAGCCGAAGCGCTCGACTGTGTTTCGCGACGTATCCCGAAGCCGTGCTGGTCGATGCCGTCGGCAGGCTCCGGGACAGTGTCAGCGCAGGTACAGCCTGACCTTGTCGATCGTGTTGCGGAGCAGATCGATCTCCGTGCTCGACGGTGGGGTGGTGACGGTGACGTGGTCGGCGACGGCCAGGTCCCATCCCGTCGACTCCCGTACCTGATCGACAGAGATTCCCTCGTGGACGCTGGTCAACTCCAGTTCGCCGCCGGGGCCCTGGTGTGTCAGGACGCCGAGGTTGGTGAATACCTTGGTCACTCCTGCACCTGCCGGCATGATGCCCTTTCCGCTGGCGAGGGCGCGGGCGGGGCTCGGTGAGGTGCAGAAGTCGAGCTCGGCCGGAAAGGAACTGAGGTCATGGCGACGCATCACGACGAAGATTTCGGCGGCGTTCGCAATGATCTCGACAGCCCCGCCCGCTCCGGGCAGTCTGACCGTCGGATTCTTCCAGTCGCCGATGAAACTCGTGTTCAGACTCCCCGTTCGATCGATTTGAGCGGCCCCGAGAAATCCGACGTCGACGTTGCCACCTTGCAGCACATAGCCGAAGAGCGCGGCCATACTCAGCACGGATTCGGCACCGGAGACAACCACGGAGTCGGCGATACCCTCGGCCATGGCTGACGGGTGCGCGCCGCACACCCCGGACTCGTAGATCAGCTCGACGTCCGGATTCGACGTGTGCCTCGCGAGATCGACTGCGAGCGTGGGTAGCCCAACTCCGGCAAAGACTCGGCGCTTACCGGCCAATTCGCGCGCCGCGACGGCGACGATGGTTTCGGTGGAGGTGGTAGCCCCGGTGTCGATCGTGGTGGTCATAGCCTGCTCCCGTAGTCGACTGGTGTGGAGAGTTTTGATCCGACCTCGAGATCGGTCCAGTAGTCTGCTCCGAGTTTGGCGAGATACTCGCTGTGACTGTCGAGTGCGTACACCCAATCGTCGAGCCAATCTCTCAGCCGTGAAGGATCTTTGGAAATTTCGGTCCAGCGTCGGTAGAAGCCGCAATCGCGGTCGTAGTATCCCTGTGCGTACGACGGGTGCGCGCCGCGTGGGCAGACGACAACCGCGTCGACTGCGTGCGAGGGAATCAGAGTTCGGCTGGGGTCGGACCTGATGACCTCGTCGTCGACCAGTTCTTCGACAACGACGATCGCCTTCTTCGCGGCGTACACGGCTTCTTGCTGCACCCCGGCGATGCCCCAGATCTGTGCGTTCCCGGACGCGTCCGCTCGCTGTGCACCGATGATCGTCACATCCGGATTCAGTGGCGGCACAACGTAGACGCTCCCGCCGCCGTACGGGTCGTCGACGAGTCTCAGTTGTGGGTTGAGCGCGGGCAGATCACTCCCGGCGTACGACCGTAGCGGGAAGAAGGGAAGCCTGGCGGCTCCAGCCTGATACCGGCAGACCATGCCGTAGTGGCTGTATTCCTCGACCTCGAGGGGGATCGGGTCCTGGTTCTCGATGCGTCTGCGTAACTCGTACAGAGAGCCTGCGGACCCGCTGGCGAAGAACGAAGCAACCAGCTTTCGGACGCAGCCGGCGGCGACGAGCTGATCGGAAACGATGTCCGGCGTCATCCGGCACAGCGTGAGGTCCTTCCTGCCCTGCCGGATGATCTCGTGTGCCGCGGCAAAGGGAATGAGATGCGAAAATCCTTCCAGCGCAACAGTCATGCCGTCTCCGACGTATCGACCGATGGCCTCTTTCATCGAGAGGGTCTTGTCCACGTGTGTACCTCTTCTTGTTCTCTCGCGCACTCGGTCGGTTTCGGAAACTTGACAGGGTCGGCCGGCGTGGCGCAACAATGTCGGGTGGAAATTCATCAGATCAACGCATTTCTCGCGGTGGCTGAGGAGCTACATTTCGGCCGTGCGGCGCAGCGGCTTCGGATAGCGCAGCCGCCACTGAGTCGAACGATCAGGCAATTCGAGAAACAGCTCGGTTCACCGTTGTTCGATCGAAGTACTCGAACTGTGCGGTTGACTGCTGCCGGCGAAGCGCTGCTGCTTCCGGCGCGCGAGATACTGGACGCGTGCCGGATGGCCGAGATCGCGGTGTCCGCGGCAGGCAAGGGAACGACTGGTCGCGTTCGCTTGGGTTTTGCGGGTACCTCGTCGCATCTGCTCGTCGGGCGGTGGGCGAAATTGGTGAGAAAGACGAATCCCGGTATCGAATTCGTGCTCGACAGTTCCGCTTTCGCGAACGAGGCGTTGTTGATGTTGCTCGATCGACGACTCGACATCGGGATGGTGCGGTGGACCGTCCCACCGCTCGGGATCACGTCGAGGTTGATCGCCGAGGAGGATTTTCTGGTTGCCATGTCGAAAGACCACCCGTTGGCGTCGAGGGACTCGGTTCGGTTGATCGAATTGGAGTCCGAGAATTGGGTGACGCTTCCGGCGGAACCGGGGTCGATTCTGCGGGAATCTCTGCTCACTGCGTCGAAGAACGCAGGGTTCCTCGCCCGAATCGTGCAGACGGCTCCGGATTCGATGTCGTTGATCGCGCTGGTGTCCGCGGAAATCGGATGCTCGTTGACCATCTCCTCGGTAGCCCGGAGCATCGTGAACCCGGATGTGGTCTTTGTTCCCGTCATGGATCCACCTCCTCCTCTTCAACTGCGTATCGCCTGGCGAGAGGGAGACGACAGACCTGCTCTTCTCGAAGTGTTGAAATTGTCCGAGCAGGCGCTGCCGTCGCTGGCTTAGACGGTTGCCCGACCTGAAGTAATTTCACCCGCTTCGGATTTCGGCGAATTCGCAGTATCGGCAAGGGTGTTCTCGAGTTCGAGTTCGTCGTAATCCGCCTGCTCGGCCGTCGAGAGTTCGCTTGCGTTGTATCCGGTTCTGCGGAGTAGGAGAAGGGTGCAGATCAGCGAGACAAGTGCGTACAGCCCGGACACGATCGCGACCCCGACGATGTTGCCGGACGTGTTGAGCATCCACTGTGCCAGTACCGGAGTTCCGCCGCCGACGATGAGGGAACACAGTTGGTACGCCGTCGACAGGCCGGTGTAACGGATGTTGGCGGGGAAGGCCCGAGCGAGAACGCCGGCGATGGCGCCGTAGAACATCGAGTGCGGGATCGTGGCCAGACACATTGCGACGACTGCGATGGTGAAGTTCCCGGTTCTGATGGCGAAGAACATCGCGGGCATGAGAACGAACTCCGGTATCACCATCAGACACATGGCTTTTCGCATGTCGATCTTGGAGACCAGGACGGCGCCGAACGGTTGGACGATGAACTGCACGACAAGCGCGATCGCGATGGCAGCGAGGAAGGTTCCTCGGTCGTATCCGAGTTCTTTCGTAGCCCAGGACAATGCGAAGGTGTTCTTGAAGTAGGTGACCTGTGCGAGGGGGAGTGCGCCGGCGCCGAGGAGAACCAGTACCCAATGCTTGCGCAACACTTCGGCGAGCGGAAGTTTGACGACCTTCTTGCGGGCGAGAACGGCCTTCATCTCGTCGGACTCTTCGAGTTTGAGGCGAATGATCATCCCGAGAATGACCAGGCCTGCCGAAACGAGAAATGGGATTCGCCAGCCGTAGAGGAGGAATGACGGCGTCGGCATCGAAGACAGCAGGAAGAATGCGATGGTGGCCAACAGATTTCCCGCGGGGGAGCCCTGTTGAGCGAACGCGGAGTAGAGGATGCTCTTGCCCTTCGGCGCGTTCTCGCTGGCGATGAGTACCGCGCCACCCCACTCACCACCGACCGCCACTCCTTGGATGACACGAAGGGTGACCAGGCCGATCGGCGCCCAGATCCCTACCTGTGCGTAGGTGGGGAGGAGTCCGATGCCGACGGTGGCGACGCCCATCATCATCAAGGTGATGACCAGAGTGTTCTTGCGTCCGATCCGGTCGCCGAGGTGACCGAAGATGATCCCGCCGATCGGCCGGGCGAGGAAGCCCGCCCACAGAGTGATGAAGGCGAGGAGCGTTCCGACTCCGCTCGGGAGAGTGTCGGAGAAGAAGATGTCGCCGAATACCAAGGCAGCCGCAGTGCCGTAGATGTAGAAGTCGTACCACTCGATAGTGGTTCCGATGAACGAAGCGATACCGGCTCTTCGTGCCTTGGCGTTGATCTCCTCGGAACTGCGAGTGGGTGAACTCATGCGTGGCGACCTTTCTCTGCATCATTCGCGGCGCCGAAACGTGGCGCGCCTGAATGAGATTCGCAGAGTGGTGTAGGTCACGTCCAATACCAAGTTGGTCGCCTATTGATACCTCTGGAGTATCAATAGGCGACCAGGATCAGCTCTTCCGGTATTGAAGACGCCTGGCGGGTGAGCCGGTGTCAGCCCGGGAGATCGGAGTGATTACTCGGACCAGTTGTACGTCCTCTCGACGGCCTTGTTCCACTCCGCGTACAGCCGTGCCCGTTCGGACTCGTTCATCGCCGGTTCCCACGTCTGGCCGACGGCCCAGTTGTTGCGGATGTCTTCGGTGTCCGCCCAATAGCCGATGGCAAGGCCCGCTGCATATGCAGCGCCGAGTGCTGTTGTTTCGTTGACCACCGGGCGGATGACGGGAACTCCGAGGATGTCCGACTGGAACTGCATCAGGGTTTCGTTGACCACCATGCCGCCGTCGACCTTCAGGGCGGACAGTTCGACGCCCGAATCCGCACGCATGGCGTCGATGACCTCGCGGGTTTGGTATGCCGTCGCCTCGAGTGCCGCGCGGGCAAGGTGTCCCTTGTTGACGAAGCGCGTGAGGCCGACGATGACGCCGCGTGCGTCCGGTCGCCACCGAGGTGCGAACAGTCCCGAGAACGCGGGCACGAAGTAGGCGCCGCCGTTGTCGTCGACACTTGCGGCGAGCGGCTCGATGTCCTTGGCGTTCTGAATGATTCCGAGATTGTCCCGAAGCCACTGGACCAACGATCCCGTCACGGCGACGGAACCTTCGAGTGCGTAGACGGCAGGGGCTTCGCCGAGTTTGTAGCAGACGGTCGTCAGTAGTCCGTGCTTGCTGTGAACCGGCTTCGTTCCCGTGTTGAGAAGCATGAAATTGCCGGTGCCGTAGGTGTTCTTGGCTTCACCCTCGGAGAGGCAGGCCTGACCGAAGGTCGCTGCCTGTTGGTCACCGAGAATTCCGGCGACCGGTACGCCGGCGAGATTGCCGCGAGCGCGGCCGGTGCCGTACACCTCGGAAGAACTACGGATTTCCGGGAGCATCGACATCGGGATTCCGAAGTCCGCACAGATCTGTTCGTCCCACTGGAGGGTCTCGAGATCCATGAGCATCGTGCGTGACGCATTGGTGACATCTGTCACGTGAACACCCTCGGTCAAATTCCACACGATCCACGTGTCGACAGTGCCGAAGCACAGTTCCCCGGCCTCTGCTTTGTCTCTCGCTCCGTCGACGTTGTCGAGAATCCAGCGGATCTTCGGCCCGGCGAAGTAGGTCGAGAGCGGTAGTCCGGTCTTGTCTCGATACTTGTCCGGCCCCTCGTCTCCGCCCAGCTCGACGCACAGTTGATCGGTGCGCGTGTCCTGCCACACGATCGCGTTGTAGACCGGCTTGCCCGTCGAACGCTCCCAAACGACGGTCGTCTCACGCTGATTCGTGATTCCGACGGCAGCGATGTCGGCGCGCGTGAGATCGACCTTCGCGAGCGCTCCGGCGACCACCTCCCGGGTGTTGATCCACAGCGCCACCGGGTCGTGCTCGACCCAACCGGCGCGCGGGAAAATCTGTTCGTGTTCTTTCTGCGCAACGCTCACCACGGCGCCGTCGTGATCGAAGATCATGCAGCGGCTCGACGTGGTGCCTTGGTCGATGGCGGCGATGTATTGATTCACTGTGCTCCTAGGTTCGGGCGCGTTCGCAGTAATCCGTGCGCTGTCGCAGTATGTGGATCAAGCTACTAGCCTGTAAACGGATTCGTCGTCGACTTACAGGAGACCGGGTTGAGTAAGCAGCAAGGTGCGCAGTTTCTCGGCCCGCAGCAGCGTGAAGCTGCTTGGGAACAACTTCAGACCGAGCAATTCGACGTCGTCGTGGTCGGTGGCGGTGTGGTCGGTGTCGGAGCTGCTCTCGATGCGGCAACCCGCGGACTCAAGGTTGCGTTGGTCGAGGCCCGTGACTACGCATCCGGCACGTCCAGTCGCTCGTCGAAGATGTTCCACGGCGGTCTCCGCTATCTCGAGCAACTCGAATTCGGCCTCGTTCGTGAGGCGTTGCGTGAGCGCGAACTCTCGCTGACCACGCTGGCGCCGCACCTGGTCAAGCCCCTGAAGTTCCTCTTCCCCTTGGCTCACCGCGTGTGGGAACGCCCGTACATGGCCGCGGGAATCTTCCTCTACGACCGGATGGGTGGCGCAAAGTCGGTCCCCTCCCAGAAGCACCTGACCCGGGCGGGCGCGCTGCGCATGTCGCCGAGCCTCAAACGCAGTTCGCTGACCGGTGGCATCCAGTACTACGACACGGTCGTCGACGATGCTCGGCACACCATGACCGTCGCACGCACCGCTGCACATTACGGCGCAGTCGTTCGAACGTCGACGCAGGTCGTGGGCTTTCTGCGCGAGGCGGACCGGGTCTCGGGAGTTCGTGTTCGCGACTGCGAAGACGGACGTACCGCCGAGGTCAAGGGGCATGTCGTCATCAACGCGACCGGTGTCTGGACGGACGAGATCCAAGCGCTCTCACGTCAGCGCGGACGGTTCCGGGTGCGGGCCTCGAAGGGCGTACACATCGTCGTCCCGCGCGATCGCATCGTCAGTGAAGCCGCCATCATCCTACGTACCGAGAAGTCGGTGCTGTTCGTCATTCCCTGGGGCAGTCACTGGATCATCGGAACCACCGACACCGACTGGAACTTGGATCTCGCCCACCCCGCGGCAACCAAAGCAGATATCGACTACATCCTCGGCCATGTGAACTCCGTCCTGGTCACGCCGTTGACGCACTCCGACATCGACGGTGTGTACGCCGGTCTGCGTCCGCTGCTCGCCGGTGAAAGCGACGAGACGTCGAAGCTTTCGCGCGAGCACGCTGTCGCCCGGGTGGCTCCCGGCCTGGTCGCCATCGCCGGAGGAAAGTACACGACGTATCGGGTGATGGCGGAAGACGCCGTCGACGTGGCTGCAGAAGACATTCCGGCGCGAGTGGCGTCGTCGATCACGGAGAAGGTACCGCTCGTCGGTGCCGACGGATACTTCGCACTGGTCAACCAGACGATGCAATTGGGTGAGCAGTACGGCTTGCATCCGTATCGCGTCAAGCACCTGCTCGACCGGTACGGGTCGCTCATCACCGAGGTCCTCGAACTCGGCCGGCAGACGCCGGAGTTGTTGCAGCCCATCACGGATGCGCCCGACTACCTACAGGTCGAAGCTGTGTACGCGGCTGCAGCCGAGGGGGCACTGCACCTCGACGACATCCTGGCCCGCCGCATGCGCATCGCCATCGAATATCCGCATCGCGGTATCAACTGCGCGCAGCAGGTCGCCGGCTTGGTGGCCCCGATTCTCGGTTGGGATGCCGCCACCGTCGAACGCGAGGTCGACACGTATCGAGCGCGCGTCGAAGCGGAAATCGAGTCTCAGACCCAACCGGACGACGAGTCGGCCGACGCCTTGCGCGCCGCAGCGCCGGAGTCGAGGGCCGAGATCCTCGAGCCTGTCGTCGTGGTGCCGGATCGGGTTTGAGTCGCCTGTCGTTTGTTCTCGGTCCGCCGTGGGTAGACGGGTGTCGAATCACCACCCGTGTCAGCACAGACCGGTCGAGCGTCGCCCAGGAGGATCCCAATGTTCGGTAATCGGTCGCGATCTGCTGAGGAACACATAGCTACCGGCTATCTGGTCACTCATCTGTGCGGGGCGATGGTGGGGCTGCAGCTCTCGCGGTCGCTCTCGGACTCGTACGGCGCCTGGGCTGACGGTGAGCTGGATTCGTTGCCGGGCGAGCTCGAGTACGAGATCGAACAGCTGCTCCAACTGATCGAGGACACGCAGGGCATATCGCTGCCGCGGTACTCGAAGATCGACGCGACGGTCAATCGGATCAGACGTCTCGTCCACGTCGACGCCATCTGGCGCAACCGCCTCGTGAAGTTGGCAACACTCGAGATCATGCGGACCGCTCTGTGTGGCAAGAGTGCGATGTGGGAGGTCCTGCGAGACATTCCGGCCGGGGAGACGGAGGAGCAGTACCGCGAGCTCAACGACCTGGTATCCAAGCAGATCACCACCGTGACGGCTCTGCATCACCGCGCAGCCACGGAAGCTTTTCAGGGGACGGACGGCCGGGAATCGGCGAGCGGCGGCGACCCCATCCGGTCGAGTAAGTAAGGTTTGTACCGTTCGATGAAGAATTCGATGAACGGTAGACCCCGAGGTGTATGGAGATGGCTGAGCGCGACCAAGCACTGACAGATCCCAAGGCAGTGTTCGCGGCGTTGGCGGAGATCCTGTACTCCGCAACAGAGAGCGCCGAGGTGTACTCCGCGATTTGTTCGGCGGCCGTCGAGTTGATTCCCGGTTGCGATCACGCAAGCCTGATGCTGCGACGGGGAAACACCAACGTCACGGTAGCGGCAAGCGACCAGATTGCCGAGTACGCAGACGATCTCGAGCGGGCCACGGGGGAGGGGCCGTGCATCGACGCCCTCGACACGGAGGCGCCGCAACTCGAATCGGACCTTCGCACACCGAGTCAGTGGCCTGAATTCGCTCGGAAAGTAGTGGCGGAGACACCCATTCGCGGATCGATGGGGTTCCGACTGATGGTCGATCGTCAGAAGTTCGGTGCCCTCAACCTCTTCTCGGATACTCCGGGGGCTTTCACGGAATCCGCTGCCGACCACGCGATCATGTTGGCGTCGTTTGCGTCCGTGGCAGTCACCGCGCTCACGCGAGGCGAGGATGCCAATTCGCTGCGGCGCGGTCTGGCCAGCAGTCGAGAAATCGGTCAGGCAGTCGGTCTGTTGATGGGACTACATCGTGTGTCCGACGACGAGGCCTTCGACATTCTGGTGCGAACCTCGCAGAACATGAACGTCAAGATCGCCGAGTTGGCACGTAAGGTCATCGTTCAGCATCGTTCGACTCTCGACTGAGCGCTTCGTTCGTCCGGGGCGAGCCGAGTAGTTGAGATCGCTTGCGATCCACAGTCTCTCGGAGAGTCGTCACCACAGCCGCCACTTCCGGGCGTCGCAGAGATTCCGAACGGACCACCAACCAGTAGGAAAGTCTGACCTCGATGTGAGCCGGTAGCACGCGAATCAAATCGTCGTGCTGCTCGGCCATGAAGCAGGGGAGCAGGCCGATGCCTGCGCCGGCCCGCGTTGCCTCGATGTGCACGAACACGTTGGTGGACGTGACGGCTTCTCTCATCGAGACCGTGAGCTTGCGAGCCAGATCGAGTTCGTCGACCTGCAGCATCGAGTCGATGAAGTACACGAGCGAGTGATCGGCCAGATCTGCGGCACTCTCGGGAACAGCATTCTGACGTAGATAGTCTCGGGATGCGTACAAACCCAGCGCATAGTCGGCCAGATGGACTGCCTCGGCGCGGTGAACTTGAGGCTTGCCGACCACAACCTCGATGTCGAGCCCCGAGCGTATCTGTGACGCCTTTCTGGTTGCGACAACTATCTCCACGCTGACACGGGGATGGCGTCTGCGAACCGCTGCGCCTGCGGGGGCCGCGATGTAAGCGCTGAAGCCGTCGGTGGCCGAGACCCGCACGACGCCGTCGAGTTGCTGCTGACCGGTGGAGTCGAGTGCCAGTTCGTTCACTGCGGCCTCGATGCGCTCGGCTGCGCTGAGGGCGTGTCTGCCCAGGTCGGTCAACTCCCAGCCGCCGGACGAGCGAACCAGGACACGGCCGCCGAGGCTCTTCTCGAGCGAGGCGATGCGGCGCGAGATAGTGGTGTGATTGAGGCCCAAGTCGTCGGCGGCGGTGTTGAAGCGCCCGGTGCGACCGACCGCGAGAAGCACCAGTAGGTCGTCTGGGCTCAGTCCGAGAGTCATATCTGCATTTTTGCACCTATATGGTGCGGGATTTGTCATTGTCGTGCCAAGAATCTGCACCGATACTCATCGAGTCACAAAAAATGTGCGAGCGGTCACATTCCTGATCGTGAAGAGCAGGCGAATCGCGAACTGAAGACGAGGGAGTCCACGATGAGCGTCGACAACATGCCGAAGCCCGAAAGCCAAGCCCCACCATCGGGGCTGAAGAAGGTGGTCGGCGCCTCGATGGCGGGCACCGTGGTCGAGTGGTACGAGTTCTTTCTGTACGGCACGGCGGCCACGCTGGTCTTCAGCAAGGTCTTCTTTCCCGGCGGCGGCAATGAGCTGGATGCGATCATCGCGGCTTTCATCACCTACGCCGTCGGATTCGCCGCCCGGCCACTCGGTGGGATCGTCTTCGGATACTTCGGAGACAAGTTCGGCCGGAAGCAGTTGCTGCAGTTCAGTTTGCTGCTGGTCGGTGCCGCGACATTCCTGATGGGCTGTCTGCCCACCTACGGTCAGATCGGTTACTGGGCACCGGCACTCCTGGTCACGCTGCGCTTCATTCAAGGATTTGCAGTGGGCGGTGAATGGGGTGGGGCGGTACTCCTTGTCGCCGAGCACAGCCCGAATCGATCTCGCGGGTTCTGGTCGTCCTGGCCTCAGGCCGGCGTGCCGATGGGCAACCTGGTCGCGACGGTTGTGCTGTTGATCCTGACGTCGACGCTCTCGGACGAATCGTTCATGAGTTGGGGTTGGCGCGTGGCCTTCTGGCTCTCCGCGGTCATCGTTCTGGTCGGGTACTACGTTCGGACCAAGGTCACCGACGCTCCCATTTTCATCGCGGCACAGAAGGAAGCAGAACTGGTCAAGGCAACCTCGTACAGTGTTTTCGAGGTGGTCAAGCGCTACCCGCGTGGAGTGCTGACCGCGATGGGCCTGCGTTTCGCCGAGAACGTCATGTACTACCTCGTGGTGACCTTCTCGATCACCTATCTCAAGGTCGTCGTCCATGCGGACACGGCGCACATTCTCTGGTGGATGCTGATGGCACACGCCGTACACTTCGCGGTGATCCCGTTGGTAGGCAAGCTATCCGACACGATCGGTCGACGCCCGGTGTACATGATCGGCGCCGTCACAGCCGGAACGTGGGGATTCTTCGCCTTCCCGATGATGAACAGCGGACACAACGCCGTCATCCTGTCGGCAATCATCATCGGACTCGTCTTCCACGCCTTCATGTACGCCGGACAACCCGCGATCATGGCCGAGATGTTCCCGACCCGGATGCGCTATTCCGGTGTCTCCCTGGGGTATCAGGTGACTTCGATCGTCGCCGGCTCGCTGGCTCCGATCATCGCAACAGCACTACTGAGCAAGTTCGACTCCTCGGTGCCCATCGCGATCTATCTGCTGCTGGCCTCCCTGGTCACCATCGTCGCAGTCATTTTCGCGCGTGAGACCAAAGGAATCTCGCTCGAATCCGTCGACGCCGCTGACGCCCGTGTTCTCGCCAACGAGCGGGCCGGTGTTCCCGCGTGACGCTCTCTGGCAAATCGGCACTGGTCACCGGTGGTGCGAGTGGGATCGGCGAGGCTTGTGTACGGATGCTCGCTGCCCGCGGCGCCCACGTCACCGTCGCTGATCTCGACGACGTCGCAGCGAAGGCGCTGGCCGAGGAGATCGACGGCACCGCATGGGCCGTCGATCTCCTCGACACCGACCAACTCGTAGATCTGGCGCTCGAGACGGACATCCTTGTCAACAATGCAGGTATTCAACGGGTCAGTCCCATCGAGGATTTCGACGTCGAAGACTTCCGGAAGATCCAGCGCCTCATGGTCGAAGCGCCGTTCCTCCTCGCTCGGTCCGTTCTGCCGTACATGTACCGCAACGGTTTCGGCCGCATCGTGAACATTTCCTCGGTCCACGGGCTCCGTGCTTCGGCATTCAAGAGTGCGTACGTCACGGCCAAGCACGGACTCGAAGGGTTGTCGAAAGTTGTTGCACTCGAAGGCGCCTCGCACGGCGTCACCAGCAACTGCGTCAATCCTGGCTACGTCCTGACGCCCCTCGTACAATCCCAGATTGCCGACCAGGCAAAGGTTCACGGCATCAGTGAATCCGAGGTGGTCGAGAAGGTGATGCTCACCGAGAGCGCGATCAAACGGATGGTCGAACCTGCGGAGGTGGCATCGCTGGTGGGATGGCTGACGTCGACCGAGGCGTCGATGGTGACGGGGGCGTCGTACACCATCGACGGTGGGTGGAGCGCCAGCTGAACCACTCAGGCTGCTGAGTTGTTCAGGCTGCCGGGTTCAGGCTTCGGGGATCTCGATTCCGAACTTCTCGCGGGTGATGACCTCGGGCTCGGGACCGCCGCGCACTCCGGTGTCGAGTGCGTCGATTGCGGAGAGTTCTTCGGCGGTGAGTTCGAAGTCGAATACGTCGAAGTTCTCCGCGATGCGTGAGGGAGTCACCGACTTGGGGATCACCTGGCGGCCTTGCTGAAGGTGCCAGCGCAGCATCACCTGCGCGGGAGACTTGCCGTGAGCGGCCGCGATCGCGCCGATGGTGGCGTCTTCGAGAGTCGAACCGTGGGACCCGTCGCGGTAGAACGTGATTCCGCCGATCGGTGACCATGCCTGCGACAGAATGCCGTGATCGGCGTCGGCCTCGAGCAAGGCCGACTGCCTGAAGTACGGATGGACCTCGATCTGGTTGACCGCCGGCACCACGGACGTTGCGCCCAAGAGTCGGGTGAGGTGGTCCGGCATGAAGTTACTGACTCCGATGGCACGGACCTTGCCGTCTGCCAGCAGCGTTTCCAGTGCCTTGTACGCGTCGATGGTGCGTTCGAACTCGCTCGGCAAGGCTTGGTGGAGGATGAGGAGGTCAAGGTGTTCGACACCGAGCTTGCCTGCGCTCTTGTCGAAGGCGTGCAGAGTCTCGTCGTATCCGTAGTCGGTGATCCAGACTTTCGTTTCCACGAAGATCTCGTCGCGATCGAGGCCGGATCGCCGGATCGCCTCACCGACGCCCTTCTCGTTGCCGTAGGCCGCAGCAGTGTCGATGTGGCGATAACCCGTCGACAGCGCGGACTCGACGGCGGCGACTGTTTCGTCCGGCGGTGTCTGGTAGACGCCGAAGCCCAACGCCGGAATGTCGAGACCGTTGTTCAGTTTCAGACTCGGAATGCTCATGTCGTCCACGGTAGCGGCGGCCGGGGGTTCCGCGGGAGTGACTGCTCAGCCGGGTAACGGCAGTACCTCCCTCAACAGGCAGGCATTCAATTCGGTTGGCAGGTACCGCCGATCGGTAGCGCCTGCGCTCGTTCACCTACCCAGCGGCCGATGTCGTTGAGCATCGCAGTACCGTCGGCGAAGGTGCCCGAGTCCGGCTTGGCTGCGATGGCGACAGCGAGTTGTCCGGTGCCGCTGTTGATGATCCCGAATTGGCGTACCAGATAGCCGCCGTCGGTGTCCGGACCCCACCCGCCCTTGAAGCGAGCGGCAGGAATCACTCCTAATCCCCACTGTTGGTCTGGGCTGATGCTGCCCATGAGTTCGAAGACTTCGGCGGCGTCGCTCCGGCAGGGCAGGGTGGCGGCGAATTGTGCTTGGACGGCAAGCGACCATTGTGTCTGGCCGAACGAGCTGAATTCTGGTCGTAGCGTGCGTGATTCCACAGCAGTGGACGCATCTCCCGAGGCTTCGAGGACTGACTCGACCTTCGCTGCAGCAGTTGCCGGATCGCCGAGATCGCGCCACAGTTCCTCGGCTGATTCGTTGTCGGAGGTTGTGACCGCCCGTTCGACCGCGGCGAGTTGTGTGTTGTCGGTTTCATGGAGGGCCGCGATGGACAGTGGGACTTTGATGGTGGACCAGGCGGCTCCGCTGTGCCACTCGCCGGCAACGAGTGACTGACCGCCGCCGACCGGAACGAGGGCGATACCCACCGCGCCGCCGAGGGTGTTGCTCAGGGCGTCGAACCCGGCGAGCGGCCCGACATCGTTTCCCGGGGCGCCGGGCGTCTCCGTCGGCTCCGGTGGAACGACAACGATCTCGGTGATCGTCTCGACCTTCTCCGACGACTCGGCCCGCGTCGGAATCGTGCAACCGGCGAGGGCTGCCGCAGAAACCGCGGCGAGTGCAACCGCCAGGAGGCGTCTGCGCGTCCCGCTACCAGCTCCGACGCGCTGCTCAATAGACATAGACCACCGCATTGTTTCCACCGGTACACGTGATGACCTTGGTGCCGACACAGTCCATCGAGTACCGAGTTCCCGTGACCGGACTGACCGCGCTGATGGAGACCGGGCCGCCGCGTCGGCCCTGGCTCACATACTGGTAGCGCACTTCTTCGGCGAACTCACACGACGTCACGCTGGTGCCGACGGCGGACGTTGTGAATTCACTGTTCGAGAACACTGATCCACAACGCGCTGCGTTGGCGGGAACCGACTCGTTGGGCGCGGGTGTGACGACGCCGTTTTGTGGCGCGGCCGCAGGTGAGGTGATCACCACGGTTTCCGTGCGCGCGGTGTTCTTGTCGGAATTGTCGTTCAGGACAAGGGGGAGCACCCAAACGAAAACCACGACGGCAACGAGTGCGACTGTGACAACTCCCAGGAGGACCCACAGCCAGGCATACGACTTCGGTGGCCGGGGCGGCATCGGCGAATACCCGGCGCCTTGACCGTATGCGGGCCGTGGCGGAGTGTAGGCCGGCTGATGTCCGGAGTACGGCGCGTGACCAGGTGTGACGCCTGGTGGTGGAGGAGGGGGTGGAGGGAGAGGTGTCGTGCGGTTGGGGTCGTTGTTCCAGGGATATGGCGATTGCGGTGTCGTCATTTCGGGCTGCTCCTCTGCCTACTGGATAGAAGTGGGCCGAGTTAGTCGTCGATCACCTCACATCGAAATTTCCGATTGCTAGGTTTCTGCGAATTGCCCGTCTTATTTATATACGACCGGTCTGACTTCTTTTGCTCTTGTGGCTCGTCAGTGCGTGAGCACTATCTTCAATCCGACGATCAGAGTTGCGACGGTGGCCAGGGCAAAGGCCGCGAGGTGTGTGCTGGTACCGACTTTCTCACCGTGAAGTCGGCTGATCACGTAACTGGTGGACCCGATGCGCAGGATCAAGACGATTTCCGCGATCAACTGCGCCGTCCGCGGTTCCAGGATGTTGAACCACGCCGTCGCGAGAATGACGACAGGAACAACCGCGGAGGTGAGGATCGGGACGGAATCGCGAAGCGAGTCGATTCTTTCCGCGGTGGTGAGGCGGCGGTCGTTGCGAATGCTCTCGCCGACGCTCTCCGCGAATGTGTGGGCGATATACGTCGACAATGCCGTGCCGACCACGATCGCGGCGCCCAGCGATTCCTGAGATTTCGTCACCGGTATGAGTGCGGCGAGGACAAGAATGTTGCCGTAGATGTACGCGGTGGTCCTCGCCGCCACACGTTCTTGTCCCAGCGGTGAACCGTGAGACGTGATCGGCCGGTTCAGCAGGGTTCGCAGGTCCCACTCCATGCTCAGAGCATGGCAGATCAGACCCTCGGGCTGTAGTGCATCGGATTATCTCGCTGTTCGAGCGAGGGCAGATTGCGCGCCGGCGTGTGGACCAGTGGTGCCTCGGCAGGGATCCGGCCGCTCGCTCGGTCCCATCCTGCGCGAGCGCGTGGCTGATACCGGTATCGCCACGGCACCAATCGGAAGACGGCGTTGACGCTTCGCCCGACAGTGGTGTGAATTCTCTGATCTCGGCTACTCCACGAGTAACCGAGAAGGTCGCGAACAGGTTGGTCGTACATGCCCACCGTCAGCCACACGAATCCGCGTGCGAGGGGAATCCGCGCGAGTCGCCACAACGGATCGGGAAGCCAGGTCATGTACGGGGGCTTTCCGAGACCGGACAGGTCGAGGACGTCGCGGGTTGCCTTGTTGTCTTCGAGTACGTTGCGGCACATGTGGTCCCAGTACTCCTGAAATGCTTCCCAGGTCTCGGGAACCGGGCGCATGCTCATTCCGTACAGGCGATACCACTGAATGTGTTCGGTGAAGAGCTGTCGTTTCTGGGCCTCGGTCAAGCCACCGGAGAAGTTGTCGGCCGTGACGATGGTGCCCATGAAGAACGTTGCGTGCGCCCAGTAGAAGGTGTCGGGATCGAGGGCGTGGTATCGGCGCCCCAACTTGTCGACGCCCTTGATTCGTGTGTGATATCCGCGGACTTCTTCGGCTGTCTGCTGCGCGCGATCGCCGTCGAACACCACGCCCGCAATGGGATACAGCGAGCGGTACAGTCGTTCCCAGCGCTCGTCGAAGAACTGCGAGTGCTCCTCGACGCCGGCGCCGAGCCCTGGATGCATGTTCTGCATCGAACCGGCCCAGACGCCTTGGAGCATCCCGCGCCAGTCGCCGAAATACTTCCAGGTCAGGGAATCCGGACCGAGAGGAACCGGGGTGCTGCTGTCATCAAGTTGACTACGCATGTTGTCAGATTAGGATCGACAACAGCGGTAGTCAAGGATCGAATACCGGTTGAAATCGAATTCCGGTTGCATCGAAGAACAAGTGTCGGCGAAGTGGGGAAGTTGTGAGCATCGAAGAACGCAGGGCCACTCGAAAGGCGACGTTGTTCGACGTCGGAGTGACACTGCTCGGTGCGGTCGACGGTCCGGCCGTCAACGTGCGTGCGGTCTGCAAGGCCGCCGGTCTGACCGAGCGGTATTTCTACGAGAGTTTCACCGATCGTGATCAGTACGTCGTCGCGGTCCACACATTCGTTGCCGAGCGCGCGCAGTCGGCGCTTGCCGCGGCAGTGGAGTCGGAGACGACATCCGAGGCCGTCGCCACGGCTGCGGTCGACGCTTTCGTCAAGCTCATGGTCGACGATCCGGCTATGGGGCGAGTACTTCTGATCGCTCCGCTCTCCGAACCTGTCTTGAGTGGACGCGGTATCGAATCGATGCCGGCGTTCGTGGATCTGGTGTACGACCAGTTGTCCGAGATAGCTGATCCGGTGGACAAGCAATTGGTGGCAGTCGGACTGGTCGGGGCGTTGTTCACGCTGTTCATCGGTTACCTCGACGGCACGATCGTGGTAGACCGCGAACGATTTGTCCGCCACTGCGTCAGGCTGCTGATCAACGCTAATCAGGCGTGAACGGCTGGCACGCAGGGCAGAAGAAGATATTTCGCTCGGTGAGCTGATCCGGTCCCAGGGTGTCTTCTCTGATGCGGGTTCCGCATCGGCGGCACGGTTTTCCGCGCCTGCCGTACACCCATGTCTGCCTACCTGGACGGGTGTCGCCGGTCGTGACCCGGATGCGACGCGCCTTGTTGACGTTGATGGTGCGGAACGACAAGTCCACTATCGCGTCGAGATTTCCGGCGAGGCGCGTCGGTGTTTTCGGGTGAATGCCTCGTAGGAAGCAGATCTCGTTGCGGTACACGTTGCCCAGCCCGGCCATTACCCGCTGATCCAGGAGCGCAATTCCGATCGGTTCGGAGTCTGCAGCGCGAAGATTCTGGGCGGCCACGGAACTGTCCCAGTCGGGCCCGAGCAGGTCCGGTCCGAGATGCCCGACAGCCTCTTGTTCCTGCCCGAGTTCGAGGATCTCGGTAATTCCCAGTGAAAAGCCCACTGCTACAGAGTCTTCGGTGGCCAAGATGATGCGTGCTTGATGGGCGGGTCTGCGCCAGCGCTCGCCGGGGCGATAAATCTGCCACTGACCTTCCATTTTCAGATGCGTGTGAATTGACGCCTCGCCCACTCGGATCAGGAGATGCTTTCCGCGGCTGGCGACGGAATCCACGCGATGGCCCGACAGATCAACGGTGGCATAACGAGGAACGCGGACGTCGCAGGTGGTGAGTACCTTCTCGGCTAGGGCCGCTCGCAGTTCGTTGGCAGCCCGCCACACGGTATCGCCCTCAGGCATGGTCGCCGCTCCCACACTTCAGGATCTCTACTGCCACGATCTCAATCATCATGACCTCAATCATCATGACCTCAATCCTCATGACCGCAACCGGAATCCGCGAGGGGTAGCCGCGAAGCCGGCTTCGACCAGGACCGGAGCGAAATCGTTGCCGTGGATGGTCTCTCCGTCGACCTTCTCCACTACCAACTTGTCGATAGCGCGAGAAGTCACCTTCTGAGCAAGTGACAGTGCTGCCATGCGCAACGTTCCGCCGTCGTCGGTGAATGTCAGGATCGTGCGACCGCCGCGCTCGACGAACAGAACCAACTCACCCTCCACCAGAACTACCAATGCGCCGGCTTTTCGTCCAGGCCGGTGCCCAGGGGATTCCTCGCCCCCCGACGCCGGCCACGGCAGCGCCGCGCCGTACGGGTTTGCCGGATCGCACGCCGCGAGAGTGACTGCAGCCGAAGAGGTGTGGCGTCCCTCGATGGAATCACCGAACGTGCGCAAGCGGTCCACCACGGGAGGCGTGGAGAACTGGGCGCCGCCCAAGGTGTCCACGAAGTATCCGCGTCGAGCGCGACCGTTGTCCTCGAACGTGCTCAGTACCTTGTAGATCAACGCGAAGCCGCCCGGCACGTTCTCGCTCATCACCGAACCGCGGGTGACCACACCGTACCGTTCGAGCAACAGATCGGCCGTGGCGTGCGCCCGGATGGTCGGATCCGGTTCGACGGCTGGCAGTTGGAACCACCGACCGGAGGCGGTGGCCGGCCCGGTGCGAGCGGGCGTGGAAGCGCGGGCCATTCCGCGGTACGGACGGGCCCGCGGAACACGGCGAGGTGATCGGTGACTGGTTGTTGTTCTGGTGGTGTCGGAGAGAAGTGCGCGAAGCGGTGCGACGGTGTCGTTTCCGATGTGGCCGAGCCACACCAACTCCCACAGTGCCGTCGTCACCGCACTGTCGACCGTGTCCGCAGCCGACTCCGTGGTTCGCAACGCGTCGACCAACTGGCGGAAGAAGTAGGCACCGCCGCCGGACAACAGGTCGAGGATGCGCTTCTGCAACTCCGAGACGTCGGTGTCGGCAGGTGAAGTGAGCGTGATCGGTGCCAGGTCGGCGGGGTGCAGCACTACCCACCCGTCCTTGCCGGAGATTGCTCCGGATCCGGACCACAGGACTTCACCGGTCGACGTGAGTTCGTCCAACATCGCGGGGGAGTAGTCGGCGACGCGACTCGGCAGGATCAACGATTCGAGAGCCGACGCCGGAATCGGAACTCCGGCGAGTTGATCGACCACCGTTGCAACACCGTCGATTCCGCGCAGCGTGCCGCCCACGTGCTGCCAACTGGGAAGGAATCGCCCGAGCGTTGCGGTGCTGACCGGCTCGACCTCTTGGCGCGCAGCAGCGAGCGAGCGGCGGCGTAGGCGACGCAGGACCTCGGCGTCGCACCATTCGCTTCCGGTTGACGCCGGACGGAATTCGCCTTCGAGGACACGCTTTTCGAGCGCGAGCCGACCGAGAACGTCACGTGCGACGGAAACACCGATACCGAACCGGGCGGCCGCGTCGGCGAGGGTGAAGGGGCCGTGGGTGCGGGCGTAACGGCTCAAGAGATCGTCGAGAGGTTGGTCGACCGGCTCGATGAACGCGGCGGGAACGCCGATCGGCAGGGGAACGCCGAGTCCGTCGCGAAGGCGCGCGGCGTCTTCGACGACGGTCCACCAGTTCTCACCCGCATACGAGACGTGTAGGGCACGTTTGTCGGCGACCAACTTCTCGAGCCACGAGACCGGATCCTCGAGACAGCGTTCGGTGACTTCTTCGGTGGTCAGCGGGCCGAGCATGCGCAGGAGGTCGGCAACACCCTCGAGATCCTTGGCCTTGCGGTCGGGCGCGAGCCGTTGCAGCTCACTTTCGGCCTGCTCGATCACTCCGGCGTCGAGTAGCTCGCGCAGTTCGACGCGCCCCAGCAGTTCGGCCAACAGCGTGGAGTCCAACGACAGTGCGGCAGCGCGTCGCTCGGCGAGGGGGCTGTCACCCTCGTACATGAACGCGCCCACATAGTTGAACAGGAGCGCACTCGCGAACGGAGACGGCGAGGCCGTCTCCACCTCGACGATCCGGATCTGCCGTTTCTCGATCTTGCCGAACAGTTCCTTCAGTGCAGGCAGGTCGTAGACGTCCTGCAAACACTCCCGCACCGTCTCGAGCAGGATCGGGAATGTCGGGAACTTGCGGGCGACGTCCAGCAGTTGTGCTGACCGCTGACGCTGCTGCCACAGCGGTGCACGTTTTCCGGGATTACGGCGGGGGAGAAGTAGTGCGCGGGCGGCACATTCGCGGAATCGGGAAGCGAACAGCGCGGAGCCGCCCACCTCCTGGGTGACCAGATCTTCGATGTCTTCTACGTCGAAGGTGAACAGTTCGGCGCCGGGAGGTTCGTTCTCGGTGTCCGGGAGCCGGATGATGATGCCGTCGTCGGAGGCCGTCGGGCTGGAATCGACGCCGTATCGTTCCTGGAGGCGTGCGCCGATCGCGAGGGCCCACGGCGCGTGAACCCGTTGGCCGTACGGGGAATGCAGCACCAGACGCCAGTCACCGAGTTCGTCGCGGAAACGCTCGACCACCAGCGTGCGATCCGACGGCACCTGACCGGTGGCATTCTTCTGCTCGCCGACGAGTTGAATCAGGTTGGTGGTGGCATTGTGATCGAGCCCGCCGACTCGGCAACGCTCGACGACGTCGGCCTCGTTACCGAGGGCCGTCTCGCGGACGAACTGTCCCAATGCCTGCCCGAGTTCGGCAGGGCGGCCGAGTCCGTCGCCGTGCCAGAAGGGCAAACGACCCGGCATGCCGTAGGCGGGGCTGACCAGAACCCGATCGAAGGTGATCTCCTCGATCCGCCAACTGGTGGCGCCGAGTGCGAAGACGTCGCCGACGCGGGATTCGTAGACCATTTCCTCGTCGAGTTCGCCGACGCGTGACGCTTTCTCGCCCACCATGTAGACGGTGAAGAGGCCGCGGTCGGGGATGGCGCCGCCGGAAGTGACGGCCAAACGCTGCGAACCCGGGCGCCCCGTCAGCGTGTTGGACTCACGATCCCAGACCAGGCGCGGACGTAACTCGGCGAACTCGTCCGAGGGGTACCGCCCGGCGAGCAGATCCAGAGTCGACTCGTACGCCGAACGGGGAAGTGTTGCAAAGGAACCGCTTCGGCGCACGGTCTCGAACCAGTCGTCGACGTCGATCGGTTCGAGTGCGGTGGCCGCTACCGTTTGCTGGGCGAGGATGTCGAGGGGATTGGCTGGAACGGCCATCGCTTCGATCTTGCCTTCGACCATGCGCTCGACCGTCACCGCGCAATGAATCAGGTCGGTGCGATGCTTGGGGAAGACAACGCCTCGTGATATCTCACCGACCTGGTGGCCGGCGCGACCGACACGTTGCAGGCCGCTGGCAACCGAAGGCGGTGCCTCGACCTGGATGACCAAGTCGACGGCACCCATGTCGATTCCGAGTTCGAGACTGCTGGTGGCGACGACGCATCGCAATCGACCCGATTTGAGGTCGTCTTCGATGAGGGCGCGCTGGTCCTTGCTGACCGATCCGTGGTGGGCGCGAGCAAGGAGAGGTTCCGCGCCGTAGTTGACCTCGGTGGGAGCCCCGATCTGCGCGGGTGGTCGTGGCAACTTGTCGACGACGAGGCCGGCGCGCTCGGCATGAATTTCGTTGAGTCTGGCCGTCAATCGTTCGGCGAGGCGGCGAGAGTTGGCGAACACGATGGATGATCGGTGATCGAGAACGAGGTCGACGATCTGTTCCTCGACGTGGGGCCAGATCGAACCGGCTTGCGGGGTGGGGGATTCGGAACCGTCGGCCGGCGTCGCGATTCCCAATTCGGTCATGTCCTCGACGGGAACACGGACGGTGAGGTCGAAGGTCTTGGCGGCAGGCGGCGCCACGATCCGAATGGGTGCCGAACCGGCGAGGAACCGCCCGACCTCCTCGTGCGGACGAACCGTGGCCGACAATCCGATGCGCTGCGCCGGACGCTCGAGCAAGCCGTCCAGACGTTCCAGGGAGAGCGCAAGGTGTGAGCCCCGCTTGGTACCCGCCACCGCGTGAACCTCGTCGACGATCACGGTGTCGACGCCGACCAGTGTTTCCCGGGCAGCGGAGGTGAGCATCAGGAACAACGACTCCGGCGTCGTGATCAGGATGTCCGGAGGCCGCTTGATCAACGAGCGCCGATCGGCCTGGGAAGTGTCACCGGAACGGACACCGACGGTGATCTCGGGCGGAGTGAGGCCCAGACGCTTCGCAGTCTGTGTGATGCCGACCAGCGGTGCGCGAAGGTTTCGTTCGACGTCCACACCCAGCGCTTTGAGCGGCGAAATGTAGAGGACTTTGGTGGTGCGTTCGCCCTCGTCCTTGGCTGCGAGCTGATCGAGCGCCCAGAGAAAAGCGGACAATGTCTTGCCTGATCCGGTGGGTGCGACGACAAGTGTGTGAGAGCCGCTCGCGATGGATTCCCAGGCACCGAGCTGCGCAGCGGTGGGAGCGCTGAAGGCACCGCCGAACCACTCGCGGGTTGCGGGCGAGAATCTGCCGAGGACGTTGGTCACGACCACCATATTGCCCCTTCCCACCGACAGCGTGTTCGTGCCCGCGGCCGAAGTGCAGAGCATACTATTTGCCCTGTTATAGCGATTCTCTTGTCCTCGAGAAGGCGAGTGCCTGATGGAAGCAGTCAAGATTGTCCTCGAGCTGGCGGTAGTGCTCGGGGCGATTGTCATGGGTACCAGATCGAGCGGTGTCGCTCTCGGTCTGTGGGGCGGCGCAGGTGTTGCCGTCCTCGTGTTCGTCTTCGGAGAGGACGTCGGCAGTCCGCCGGTCGACGCTCTCCTCATCGTCCTGTCCGTCGTTCTCGCGTCGTCGATGATGCAGGCGGCCGGTGGTATCGACTGGATGGTCACCATCGCAGCCAAATTGATCGAATCCCGACCGAAACAGATCACGCTGATCGCGCCGTTGGTGTCGTTCCTGTTCTCGGTCGGTGCCGGTACGTCCAACATCCTCTACCCGCTGCTTCCCGTCATCTACGACGTCTCGTACAAGAACGGTGTGCGGCCGTCACGGCCGCTGTCGCTGTCAGTCGTCTCCACCGGCGTGGCGTTGGCATGTAGCCCGGTGTCAGCGGCGATGGCGGCCATGGTCACGCTCACCGACGTCGCGCCCTACGATTTCGAACTCATCGACATCATCAAGATCACCTTCCCGGCGGCCGTGGTCGGCATCGTCCTCTCGTCCATCGCGGTCAACCGCCTGGGCAAGGACCTCGACGACGACCCGGAGATACAGGCGAAGTTGAAGTCGGGCGAGTTGGCCGGACCGGGTGCAGCGTCCAAGACCGAACTCGTCTCGACGAAGACCGGACGAAACGCGGCACTGATCTTCCTGGCCGGCGTTCTGGCCATCGTGATCTTCGGTCTGTTCAAGGGAATTCGCCCCGAAGCCGCCGACGGCACTCCGATGGGGATGACACCGATCATCGAGATGCTGATGTTCGTCGTGGGTACGTTGATCCTGCTGGTGTGCCGCCCGAATGTCGCCGACGTGCCGTCCTCGACAGTCTTCCGTGCCGGTATGGTCTCGGCCATCGCGTTGTTCGGTCTGGCATGGCTGACGGACACGTTCATCAGCGCCCATTCCGAGCTGATCACGAGCACCGTCGGCGACTGGGTCAACGCCGCGCCGTGGATCTTCGCGCTCGGTGTTTTCCTGGTCTGTGTGCTGACGACCAGTCAGTCGACAGCGACCAGGACCATTGTGCCGATCGGTCTCGCAGCCGGGATCGCACCCGGCCTCGTGAGCGGCATGTGGGCCGGAGCGTTTGCCGGCGTCTATCTGTTGCCGACTAACGGTTCTCAGATCGCGGCCGCGAACTTCGACCTCTCCGGCAGCACGAAGCTCGGTTCCAAGCTTGTCGACCACTCGTTCTTCCTGCCGACCATCATTTTGGCCGTGACGACGATTGCGGCCGGTGCGGTGTTCGGAGTGGTACTCGGCTGAGTCAGTCTGAGTGTTGCTGCTGAGTCAGCCTCAGCTGTTGCGGTAGTGGTCCCAGCTCGCCTTGCACGCATGGGCGAGTTGGTCCACCCGCTCAGCATCGGGTGTCGGCCAGTCGACGCCGGGTTCCATGATGTAGGCAGCCAGTTCGTCTCCCAGCAGGAATTCTCGTTTGAATTCGGCCTGTACCGCACTCAACGTGATTCCTGCCTCGGCTGTGCGTGCATTCAATTCGGCGAATCTGGCTCCGGCCGCGATGATTTCGAAACTGCCGAGGTATGGCTGATTGAGCGCCACCGCGTCCGGATCGTCGACCTGAAATCCCTTGCGATGTGAGACCGCGAGTGCGCGAATGAGCTCCGGATCCATCGTCACGGGATTGTCTGCGCGTCGATTACCGTCGTGATCGCCACGATTGGAGAGTGCGACGACGTCGGGGAGTCGATCTGCTTCCGGCCGTTCGACATTGACGGCGCCGTCGCGGCGAGTGGTGTGGTTCATCGTGTCGTGGAACGACAACGTCGTGAACGAACGGCCGAGTTCGAAGCTCTTCTCCACCATGGTTTCGATCAGTGCGTCGCGAGTTCTCTCGTACACGCCCAAACCGTGTTCGGCTGTCTCGGTGAAGGTCTCGGCGAGGTTCTTCCAGCCCGCGTCGTCGGTCGGCTCGAGCAGTAGTGGGTAGAACGAGAAGGTGACAGGGCGAACTGCGTCGACACCGGTGAGGTCCGCCTTGTTTCCCGCTCCGGCCTTGTGCACGCGGGCGAAGGCTTCGCGTAGCGACGCCTCCAGGTTTTCGGGCTTTGCACGGTTGGGATCACGAATCATGCGGGGGTGCGGGTTCTCCACGTACACGATGCGCGAATCGATTTCGGCCCAGCGGCGCACGATGGGACTGGTGGACATATCGGTGAAGTCGAATTGCAGTCGCTGGGTGAACTCGGGTGCGAGAAAGCGTGAGAGTTCTGCTGGAATCGCGGAACCCGAGTGTGGGCAACTGACAAGAAGGTCGGCTTCGGCGATGGCGTCGTCGAGACTGCGGGAGTCACGATCGGCATAGAACGTCAGGTCCTCCGGCGTGAACACGGTTCCGGCCGGGATGAGTACTGGTTCTCCACTGGTCATGATCCCCAGCGTAATCGAGCACGACCGTGCATACTCAGTATCCGCTGAGTCGTTCCACGAGAGCAGTTTTGATCTCCGGTCGACCAGCCGCGACCAGAGTGAAGGTGGCTTCACGCATGAGCCGCTCGGGGGTGTTGCTGCCGACCAGGGCGCGGCTTCCGGTCGCAGTCACGAGTGCGGCCGACGCTCGTATCGCAAGTTCCGACGCTCGGGCGCGGGCGGCTGACATGTCGCCTCGATCGCGCAAAGCGGAATCAAGTTCTGTGCGTGCTCTGGCGGCTTGTTCTTCGAAAGCGCCGGCGTCGACGCCGAGATCCGCAAGTTCGGTAACAGCGCGGCGGGTGATGCCCATGGCCATCGCGCCGTTGAGCCACAGGCCGGGTAGCTGGGTGCTCTGGAATTGTTCGTCGCTGACGACAGAACAGACGTCGGTATCGGGGATTTCGAAAGCGTCGAACACGATTCGGACGGTGTTGCTCCCGCGCGCCGCGATCAGGGGAAGCTCCTCGATCGTCAGCCCTGGGGCCTCTCCCACCGGTACAACGGAATGAACGATGGAATTGTCGAACTCGTCCCGCGCCGACACCAGGAGAACATCGACGATGCCCCAACCGGTGACGAAGGGTGCGATTCCGTCGAGGACGTAGCCGTCGTTCACCCGCTTTGCCCACAGGAGCGGCGGGCGGGGGATGGCGCCGGCATACGCAACTCCGCCGCGAATCGTTCCGGAAACGAGGCCATCCCAGTATTGTTCGCGCAGAGACATATTGGGACTGGCTGCCAGGGCTCCGACGACGCCGTGATGCTGCATCCAGGTGAACGTCGTCGCGAGGCAACCGCCGCACAAGGTTTCGAGGACGTCGACCAGTTCTTCGCTGCTGGGGCCACCGTCACCGAGGGCTGCGATGCCGTAGAAGCCGTCGGCGGCGAGCGCGTCGAAATGGCTGCTGGGGATTTCTCCGTCGGCGTCGACGCTGTCGGCGACGGGAAACAGAACGGTGTCGGCGATTTCGCGCGCAAGTTCCGGCCACATGGTCACGCTGTCAGGGTAAGCCGTGAGCGTGGGTTGTGGTGTGGAACTACAGCCGCGCATCTAGAACGAGGGAGGTGAGCTCACGATGAGGAATCTCGCGACCGCATCGGTGCGGTTGAACCACCGGTGCGGGATGGTCGAGGTGTAGAGGAGGGTGTCGCCGACGTGAAGAACATGATGCTCGTCCAGTCCCACCTCGACCTCGACAGATCCTTCGAGAACGTGAATGAACTCTTCGCCGGCGTGCTCTGTGTGCTCACCCGCCTCGGAATGAGGTGCTGCCGTGATCTCGTTGGGTTCCATGGTCCGTGAGCCGGTGGAGCAGAATCGAATCACCGAATCGTGTGCCAGTTCGAAGGTTCGCCCCTCACCGGCGCGGACGAGGCTGGACGGAGTTCGCTCACCCTGTGCCAAGAGTGCGTGCGCCGTGGTGCCGAGCGATTGCGCGAGGCGATGAAGGTTCATGACACTGGGTACTGCGTGGCCGTTTTCGGTCTGGCTCAGGAAGGGCTGCGACAAGCCCGACTTCACGGCAACCTCGCGCAACGTCAGTCCGGCTTCTTTTCGCGCCGTCCGCACGGCAGCCCCGATTGCGGTCGCTATCGCCTTCTGGTCGTCGTCCATGTGCCGAAGATAGCAGTGCTCTGGTGAAAGTTTTGATTACACAGACGAAACAAATTCGACCACGGTAAGAAATTATCGACGTGCTGAATAGTCCCGTACACGAAACACTTCCAGCTTCGGACGGAGATCGGCGCATGGCCATCCATCCAGTCGACCAGCGGCTCCCCATTGCCCGCCAGTCTGCTTTTGCTCTTCAGCACGTCCTCATCATGTACACCGGCTGCATCACGGTTCCGCTGGTTTTCGGTGCGGCAGTAGGACTGGACCGCAGCACGGTAGCGATGCTGATCAGTGCGGACTTACTCGTTGCAGGCATCATCACGATCATCCAGAGCCTGGGCGTCGGGAAAGTCGCCGGTGTGCGCCTGCCGATCGTCTGCGGTGCGACGTTTGCCGGGCTGACGCCGATGATTCTGATCGCCAAGGAGTACGGCCTGCAGGCCGTGTACGGGTCCATGCTCGTCGGTGGTGTTGTCGGCATAGCTTTGGCCGTACCGTTCGCCAAGATCGTCCGATACTTCCCGCCCCTGGTCACCGGCGTCGTCCTCACCGTAATCGGCATCTCGTTGATCGGGGTCGCAGGAGGCTTGATCGTCGGTAACGACCCCACCTCCCCGTCGTTCGCCGACCCGAAGAACCTGGCGCTGGCTGCGGCAGTCGTCGTAGTCGCGGTGGCGTTCATCTGCCTCGGCCGAGGGATGTGGACGCAGCTCGGTGTGCTGATGGCATTGGTGATCGGTACCGTGATCGCCATCCCGATGGGCCTGATCGATCTGAGCGGCGTCGGCGGCTCGGCGTGGGTGGGCTTCCCGATGCCGTTCCACTTCGGTGCTCCGGAGTTTCCCGTCACCGCCGTGGTGGCGATGAGTATCGTCATGGCAGTCGTTTTCGCCGAATCGACGGCCAGCATGCTGGCCGTCAGCGAGATCACCGGAAAGCCTTTGAAGAAAGCAGATCTCGCACGAGGGCTGGTGGCGGACGGTATGTCGGGAGTTCTGGGCGGGATCTTCAACGCATTTGTCGACACCGTCTTCTCACAGAATGTCGGCGCCGTTGCCACTACCCGGGTGTACAGCCGGTACGTGACCGCTACCAGCGGCGCCATTCTGATCGTCCTCGGTCTGATCCCGCGAATGGGTGAAGTGGTTGCCGCCCTTCCCGATCCGGTGGTCGGCGGCGTGGGAATCATCTTGTTCTCGACGGTCGCGGTGGTTGGAATCAACACATTGCGCAAGGTCGACCTCAGCGACCCGATCAACACCACGATCGCCGCCGTATCCGTGGGGATCGGTATCTTGCCGGAATTTGCGGAGGGCATGTTCGAGCGGTTCCCCTCCTCGGCCCAGATCCTCCTCGGTAGCGGCATCACCTTGGCTGCGGCCTCGGCTTTTTCGCTCAATCTACTGTTCAACCACACCAGGCTCGGTGAACTCGCCAGGCGATCACGCGAGAGCCTCCACCCCACTGCACAAACTGAACCCGCTACCAGCTCTGCAGGAGACGCCAGTGCCATCGTCACAGTCTGAAATTTTCGAAGTTCCCGTCGTCGACATCTCGCCTTACGTGCTCGGAGGCGCCGACGAGGACAGGGCGCGAGTGGCTGCCGAAGTCGACCATGCCTGTCGGACTGTAGGTTTCATGCAGATTCGGGGCCACGGCGTGCCGGCCGACGTATCCGCCGGTCTCGCCGAGGCCATGGACGACTTCTTCCGGTTGCCGATGGAGACGAAGTCGGGTCATCGTGTCGAAGGTGCGAATCGCGGATACAGCCCGCCAAAGAGCGAGTCGCTGAGCCTGAGTCTCGGCGTCGAATCCGCGACTCGGATGAACGACTTCTTCGAGGCGTTCAACGTAGGAACCGAAGCTCGATCGTTTACCGAACTCGAACTCTCGGAGGAGGATTACGGAATCAACCTGTGGCCCGCTGTTCGCGGATTCAGGGAGCGCGTAGAGGGCTACTACGCCCACGGCGTGCGTGTGGCACACACACTGACCACCATATTCGAAGATGCGCTGGGTCTGGCCCCGGGATTCTTCGAGTCGATCACCGACCATTCCATCGACGTACTGCGGATGAACAACTACGCATTGCCGCAGGGGACGGTGACATTGGACGGCGAGTTGAAGGGAATGGGGGAACACACCGATTTCGGGCTGGTCACCGTGTTGTGGGCGGATCAGGTCGAGGGTTTGCAAGTGCTCGGGAGCGACCGACGCTGGCACGACGTCTGGCCGGAAGACGATGCGCTGTTGGTCAACCTCGGGGATCTCACCGCCCGACTGACCAACGATCGGTGGATGTCCACTCTGCACCGGGTCGCGCCGCCGGTGGTGAACGGCACTATCAAGCGTCGGCGATCCGCGGCCTTTTTTCACGACGGAAACGTCGACGCGGTCATTGCGACTCTGCCGAGTTTTCAGGACGACTCGGGCTTGGAATACGAACCCATCACCGTTCGCGATCACATCAAGGCCAAACTGGCCGGGTCGAGGCAGGGAAGGTCCAATACCGCCGCAGTTCGTGAGGCGGCTCGGGTGCTTGCGGCGGCAGAGTTCGAGGTCAAGCAGTGAGCGCTCGGAACATCGTCTTGATACACGGCGCCTGGGCAGGTGGTTGGGTCTGGGATCGTGTGTGCGGCCCTTTGAAGACTGCCGGTTTCGATCCTGTCGTGGTGGAGCTTCCCGGCACGGGGAGTTGGAACCCCGACGACGTAATCGATCTTGCCGCTGTTACCGAACATGTTGTGGCAGTGGTCGAGTCACTGGACGGTCCGGCAGTCCTGGTCGGCCACTCGGGCGGCGGCATCGTGGCCTCACAGGTGGCCGAGCGGATACCTTCGCAAGTAACGGGTCTCGTGTACGTCGCAGGGATGATGCTGCCGTCGCAGATGGATTTCGGAATGCTCTGTGCAGAAGTCGGTTTGGCAAGTCCGGTCGGAATCTCGCGTTGGCTGGTCCCCGTCGGCGACGGCGACGCAACGGCAGTTCCGCCGGAAGCCGGTGCCGCCGTGTTCTTCCACGAAGCGCCGGTCTCCGATGCGATCGGTGCAGCGCGCATGCTGGTCCCACAATTGGAGTCCGCCCGCCTGATGGCCCCGGTCTGGACCGAAGAGCGGTTCGGAACCGTGCCGAGGCGCTATGTCGAGTGCACCCTGGATCGAACCGTGCCGATCGAGGCTCAACGTGCCATGCAAAGACTTGTCCCCGGCGCCCAGGTGGTCAGCCTGGACACCGATCACGCACCGCAGTTGTCGGCGCTCCCGGAGCTGATCGACGCGATCACCGATTTCACCCAGCTGGTGTTCAGCCGAACTCGACGCCTTGAGCCAGCGGCAGTTGGTCCGAGTAGTTGACGGTATTGGTGGCTCGGCGCATGTAGGCCTTCCATGAATCCGAACCCGATTCGCGACCGCCACCGGTCTCCTTCTCCCCGCCGAAAGCGCCGCCGATCTCCGCACCCGACGTTCCGATGTTCACGTTCGCGATACCGCAATCGGAGCCGTCGGCGGCGAGAAAACGCTCGGCTTCACGCTGATCGAGTGTGAAGATCGAGGATGAAAGTCCCTGAGGTACACAGTTGTGCAGCGTGATGGCGTCGTCGAAATCGGTGTATGTCAAGACGTAGAGGATGGGTGCAAACGTCTCCGCCCGCACCACCTCGGTCTGTGCGGGCATACGAACGAGAGCGGGCGTCACGTAGAACCCGGATTCGCCGACGCGGTCGCCGCCGCACACCACGGTGCCGCCGTCGGCGCGCGCGGCCGAGAGGGACTTCTGCATCGCTTCGAAGGCAGCCTCGTTGATCAGCGGCCCGACCAGAACACCGGAATCGAAGGGACTGCCGACCTCGAGCTGTGCGTACGCGGCCGCAACGCGCTCGACGACGTGATCGGCGATCGACTCGTGCACGATGAGCCGACGAAGTGAGGTGCACCGCTGCCCCGCAGTTCCGGCGGCGGAGAACACGATTCCGCGTACGGCAAGCTCGAGATCTGCCGACGGTGTGACGACTGCGGCGTTGTTGCCACCCAACTCGAGGAGGCTTCGCCCGAAGCGTTCGGCGACCCGCGGAGCCACAGCGCGGCCCATTCGCACGGAACCGGTGGCGCTGACCAAGGCCACCCGTGGGTTGTCCACCAAGGCCTCACCGACATCGCGTCCGCCGATGATCAACTGGTGCACGTCGATCGGTGCATCACAGTCGGCGAGGGCGCGTCGGAGGAGGGCGTCACATGCCAGTGCAGTCAGCGGCGTGGTCTCCGAAGGCTTCCAGACGACGGCGTCACCGCACACGAGAGCGATGGCGGTATTCCACGACCACACCGCGACGGGAAAGTTGAACGCGGAGATGACCCCGACAACGCCGAGAGGGTGCCACGTTTCCGTCAACCGGTGTCCGGGACGCTCGGACGGCATGGTGCGTCCGTAGAGCTGCCGGGAGAGACCGACGGCGAACTCGCAGATGTCGATCATCTCCTGTACCTCGCCGAGAGCCTCCGAGGTGACCTTGCCTGCTTCGAGGGTCACGATCTCCGCGAGGTCCTCCTTGTGGTCGGTCAGTAGGCTGCCCAGCCGGCGCACGACTGCGCCGCGCGCCGGAGCGGGGACGGTGCGCCAGGTGAGGAACGCGCGATGCGCCGCGTCGACGGCGTCGTCGACTTCTCTAGCGGAGTGCTGCCGAACGGTACGCAGTTGCGTACCGGTGATCGGGGTATGTGCGCTCAGGTCGCCGGCGGGCCACTCGACACCGCACGCGGCAAGGGCGCTTTCGGCGCGATCGGCGAGGCTCGAAGAATCAGGCAGGTTCACTGGGGAGTCCTCTGTTGTTGTGGGCGGGAGTGGTTGTAGGCGGGAGAAAGCGCGGCACGTGACGCCTCTTGTTGTGCGTGGTACAGCTCGAACGGATCTTCGATGGTGTGGTCGAGGGCGCCCTCCAGTCGATCCTGCCCGTATTCGGCGCCGGGCGCATCGGAAACGAATCCGGTCACCGAATCGAGATTGGATGCGAAGATGCCGGCCGCGGAGGCCGGTAGGAAGTCCTCGTAGACGATAGGATCGCGGACGAGCGTCGACCCTTCGTTTCGGTACGTGAAGTAGGCCAACCCCGCCGCATCGAGTCCGTCTTCGGAGTGCGGAAATTCGCTGTCCCAGTGTGCATCCTCCGGCCTGTCGATCAGTCGGTCGTAGATCTCTCGACCGCTGCGGGTCAACGCGATTCCGCGGGCCTCCACCTCACCGAATCTGACGCGGACCGGTTCTGTGGTGATCGATCCGTCCGGCCGGCGGAAGCGCCTGTCTTCGGCCAATGCGCGAAACGACGTCTGCCGCAGAAGCAGTGGCGGTCCACTCCATCTCGGCGGGCCTTGGATGCGGTCGATCATGGTGATGCCGCGCTCGGTCATGCGGCGGTACAACTCGTCGATGTCGAGTACCCGCGGGGTGAGGTGATTGACATGTGTCGAGCCCTGCCCCGCAATGTCTGCAGCGACCGGTGAGATCGCGGCGAGTTCGCGGTACCAGGCCGCGTCGATGGGATCGGTGCCGAGCCGAAACGCGGAGGTCGCCGCTTCGACGAAGTGTGTCGCCTCGGGCTCTGGCAGGCCGCCCTCGCGGCTCGATTGCCGTGCCCATTGAAGAAGTTCGGGAGAGAACAGGGTGCGGCGACGCAGAAACGCAGTGATCCGACGCTCGAGGTCGGTGTCGAAGAACCTGGAATCGGAGATGGTCAGTACCGAGGTGAAAACGCGAAACGGGTTCCGGGCGAGTTCGGCGGGATCGGTCGGGCGAAATGCTGTCGAGACAACAGGAATAGGGGAGTCCGTGAGCCGGAGGTCGTAGTAGCCGACCGGAAACATACCGAATCCGCCGAAGACGATGGCCACGTCACGCAGTTCGTCGAGGGTGCCCAGTCTGATGGCCCCGTGACGCTCGGCGCTGACCCGCGCGAGAGTGCCCAGACGCTCCGCAGAATCCGGATGTGCCGCGGCAAAATTACGGTTCACCTGCAGCGTTACGTCTACCAGCGTGTTGTAAGCGGGGACCTCCTCGCCGTACATCCGTGCAAGCGTCGCAGCGAACCGTGCACGTAGCTCCCAGGTTTCAACCATACGAATGTCCGATTGCGTTAGCCTGCGCAGGTGCGAGAAACAGAAACCAGTGACGTTGCCGGTGTTCCGGTCGACGAAACCGATCGACTTTTGATGCGTGAATTGGTCTTGGACGGGCGTGCCACTCTCGCGAGTCTTGCTGAGAAGGCTGGACTCTCGATCTCCGCAGTCCAGTCGAGAGTGCGTCGTTTGGAATCTCGCAAGGTGATTCGTGGGTACTCGGCGAAGATCGATCCGGAGGCACTCGGTCACAATCTGTCCGCATTTGTCGCCATCACTCCTCTCGATCCTTCGCAGCCCGACGATGCGCCTGCTCGCTTGCGTCATCTGCCGGCGGTCGTCTCGTGTCACTCGGTAGCCGGGAGTGAAAGCTACGTCCTCCTGGTCCGGGTGGCGTCACCTCGGGCGTTGGAGCGATTGCTGCAGGAGATCCGTACGGCAGCCAACGTCAACACACGAAGCACCATCATCCTACAAACTTTTTACGACGAATGACGGGCGTTCAGTAACTTTTACGGTCTCCTATCGACACTTTCGTAAAATTGACATAATCTTCGCGTATGAGTACTGCGATGCGAGACTTCGGTGACAGTGCGCTCTTTCCGGTCTACGAGGTGTTGAAAGCCAGCATCCTCGTCGACGGATTCGATCTGATTCTCGACGTCGAAGGGTCGAGGGGTTCCTATCTCCGCGACGTGCGGGACGGAACCGAGTATCTGGACATGTTCGGTTTCTTCGGCTCTTCCGCCCTGGGGATGAATCACCCGGCGATCACAGGCGACGAGGAGTTCCAGCAGGAGTTGGCCGTCGTGGCCTCCAACAAGCCGAGTAATTCCGACATCTACACCGAACCCATGGCGCGCTTCGTTGCGGCTTTCGCTCGCGTCCTGGGGGATTCGGCACTTCCACACTTGTTCTTCGTCGACGGCGGCGCCCTTGCGGTGGAAAACGCGCTCAAGGTTGCCTTCGACTGGAAGAGTCGGTTGAACGAAAGCCGTGGATTGTCAGGAGATCTGGGGACGAAGGTTCTGCATCTGAGCGAGGCTTTTCACGGCCGCAGTGGCTACACGATGTCACTCACCAACACCGAACCGGGCAAGGTCGCGAGATTCCCCAAGTTCGACTGGCCACGAATCGGTTCACCGTATCTCGCCGACGGCCGCGATGTCGAAGTGGCGGAGAGGCAAGCTCTGGGGCAAGCGCGCCAAGCGTTTGCCGACAACCCCGGCGACATCGCCTGTTTCATCGCAGAACCGATCCAGGGTGAGGGCGGCGACCATCACCTCAGGCCGGAATTTCTGCAGGCGATGCAGGAGTTGTGCCACGAAAACGACGCCCTCTTCATTCTCGACGAGGTGCAAACCGGGTGCGGAATCACCGGAACTGCCTGGGCTTACCAACAATTGGGTCTGCATCCGGATGTGGTGGCTTTCGGCAAGAAAACGCAGGTGTGCGGCATCATGGCTGGTGGTCGCGTGGATGAGGTGCGCGACAACGTGTTTCACGTCAGTTCCCGGATCAATTCGACGTGGGGTGGCAACCTCACTGACATGGTTCGTGCCCGGCGAATACTCGAAGTCATCGAGCGGGACCGACTGATCGACCGGGCGCGATTCACGGGTGCGCATCTCCTTGCCCGGTTGACCGAAGTCTGCGAACGGTACGCGGCGGCGACCGAGCCACGAGGTCGTGGGCTGATGTGCGCGATCACGTTGGCAGACAGCGACCTTCGCGATCGCGTCGTGCAGCGACTACGAGAAGACGAGCACGTGATGATTCTGCCCACCGGGAAGAGGGGAATCCGATTCCGGCCCGCGCTGACCGTGACGACCGGAGAGCTGGACGACGCAGTCGATGCAGTCGAGCGCGTACTTGCTCGCGAGACTTAGGGTCTCTGCAGCTCGCCCCACACCCGGTCCGGTGTCATCGGAGTGGAGTGCATCCGAACTCCACATGCATTCGCGATTGCGTTTGCCAACGCCGGTGCCACCGGATTGAAGGGTGCTTCACTCATCGATTTTGCGCCGAAAGGCCCCAGCTTGTCGTACGTGTCGGCAAACAGTACTTCGGTGATCGGCAGATCCCCGATCTGTGGAACGTGGTAATTGCGCAGCTGCGGATTGATCACCCGGCCTTCCTCGATGACGATCTCCTCCGACAGTGCAGCGCCCAGGGCTTGTCCCACACCGCCTTCCACTTGCCCTCGGAGCTGGGCCGGGTTCATGACGGTTCCGGCGTCGGCGGCCTGAACGGACTGCAGAATCTTCACCCGGCCGGTGTACGTGTCGACGGCGACGCGAAAACCGTGGACGTTGAAGGAGACCGAGCGGGGCGTTCCGTCGTGACGGCCGTCCGCGGTGAGCGGGCCGCCTTCGAGCAGTGTCGGGAAATCGATGCAACCGAGCGAGGATTCGACCCCGTTCGGCGATAGATCGCGGACCTGCGCTCCGTGCCCGCTCACTCGTACAGCGCGGGTCAGTATCCGCTCACGGAGGCGTTCGCAGGCGATCAGGAGAGCCTTTCCGGCAACTACCGTTCCCGTCGACCCGAAGGCTCCGGTGTCGTATCCACCGGCGTCGGTGTCGGATTGAACAATTCTGATGCGATCCACTGTCGTCCGCAATTCCGTGGCAGCGATCTGTTGATGAACCGTGGTGGTTCCGTTGCCGAACTCGGCAGTCCCGATGTTCACGACGTACCGACCGTCGGCCTCGAGTGTGACGGAGGTGTCGGAGAAGTGACCGCGCGGCGGAATCGTCGCAATCATCGCAATCGCCATGCCCTGGCCGGTCTTCCAACGGGACCCGGTCGGTGCCTGTTCTCCGCGTCCGCTCGAGAGCGCACCGTCGACGAGGTCGATGCACTGGTCCAGCCCGTAGCTGCCGAACTCGAGATCGCCGTCTTCGACGTGCCAGTCGACGAAGTCGTCTCCGGGCAGGACGACGTTGCGCCGCCGAAAATCGAAGGGGTCCATGCCGAGACGCTCCGCGAGCTGATCCATGGCCGACTCGACGGCGAAGATGATCTGACCGAGTCCATAACCACGGAAGGCCCCGGACGGAACGTTGTTCGTGTAAACCGCCTCGGCGTCGACGCGTTTTGTCGCAGCGCGATAGACCGCCATGGATTCGGCGCAACCGTGGAACATGACTCCGATCGAATGGTTCCCGTACGCCCCGGCGTCGGAAAGGACGTCGATGGCGAGCGCGGTGAGGGTGCCGTCGGCGTCGGCGCCGGCACGTACCGAGACCCGCATCGGGTGCCGCGACGGTGCGAGGGTGAACTGATCGCTTCGACTGAACTCGTAGGTCACGGGTCTGCCGGTTCGCAGGACGGCCAGTGCGACCAGATCTTCGGTGAGTAGTTCCTGCTTCCCGCCGAAACCTCCGCCCACCCGCTTGGCGAACACGCGGATGCGGCTGCGGTCGAGGTCGAAGATGTGGGCCAACTCGTCGCGAACCAGGAACGGCACCTGCGTGCTACTTCTGATGACGAGGCGGTCATCCTCGTCGAGCCATCCCACTGCGCCGTGGGTTTCCAATGCCACGTGCTGGACCCGTGCGGTTTGCCAGGTGCCCTCGACGACGGCAGCCGCATCCTGCAGCGCGCGATCCAGGTCACCGACACCATCGTGAAGTGCTGCAACCACATTGCGGGAGGCCGCGGCGATACGGGAACTCTCGTCCTTGTCGCCGTGCAGGAGCGGAGCGCCGGGGGAGCGCGCACGGTCGGGTTCGAAAACCGCGTCGACGACCTCGTAATCCACCTCGATCAGGGCGAGAGCACGCCAAGCCTGCTCAGGGGTTTCGGCGATGACCGCGGCGACGCGTTGGCCGCGGAAACGGAGAGTGCGATCGAACACCCGTGTGTCGTCGGGATCGTCGTTGCGGTCCTCGTGCCGAGCAGTCGAGAACAACACGTCCGGACTGTCACGGAAGGAGAGTACCGTCACGACGCCTGGCGCCGCTTCGGCTGCCAGCGTGTCGATCCCGGTGATGTGCGCGTGTGCGTGCGGACTCCCGAGCACCGCGGTGTGAAGCAAGCCGTTCGGCATCTCGCCCGGGGCGAAGTCCATCGTGAACTGCTCGGTACCCGTGACGATTCGAGTGGAAGCCGGCGCGGCGATCGAACGGCCTTGGGCCGAGCCCAACGCGGCCGTCTCCGTGTTCGCAGTACCCGCCAGGGCGTCACGAATCGATCTGTACCCAGTGCAGCGGCACAAGTTGCCCTTCATCGAGCAGGCGAGATCGGTCTTCTGCTCCGGAGACAGTGCCGATGCCGTGACCACCATTCCTGCTGTGCAGAAACCGCATTGGAAACCGCCCGCATCCACGAAGGCCTGTTGAGTGGGATGCAGACTCTCAGGTGTACCGAGACCGGCAGCGGTGACGATCTCGCGGCCGTCGACGCGATGGGCTGGAAAGATGCACGAGTGGGTCGGGTGCCCGTCCACGAGCACCGAGCACGCCCCACAGTCCCCGGCGTCGCACCCCTTCTTGACGGAGTTCGTTCCATGCTCGCGGAGGAGGGTTCTCAGGCACTGCCCAGGGCGGGGTTGGTCGTCGCGGGGAACTCCGTCCACCGAGTACTTCATTCCAGTTCACCTCGGATTTCTTCGGCGAGGAGCGCAGCCATCGCCTGCCGCCATGGCGCAGTTCCATGAACATCGGTGAAGTAGGCGTCTTCCGGAATCCTGTTGCGCAACGCATTCGCGAGTGCAGCGGTGTCGGGGAGCTTGTCGAATTTCAGAGCGTACGGACGTCGGGTGGCAGCGGTGACCGCCAGGGTGAAACCGTCGACGCCGCACCGGCCGGCCACTGCGACGGCCGAGCGCCCGAGCGACGTCTGCGCCAGTTTCCGCATCGCGGTGCGTGCGGTCAGTGCATGTGTGGGAATCCGGATACTGCGGATGATCTCGCCGGGGCCGAGAATGTTGCGAGAATCGTCGATGACGAATTCGACTACGGGTAAAGAGTATTCGGTTCCGTCCGGGCGCCAGATCGTCAGATCGGCATCGAGGGCAGCGCACAGCGTCGTCATTGCGCCGGCCGGGAAGGACAGTGCGATGTTGCCGCCGACTGTCGCGTATCGCAGCACTTTCCACGATGCGAGCAATGCATCGGCGCACTGGCGGAAGAGCGGAGCGGCGGTCCACGACGCGGGCAGTTCGGCGCGGCACAGTTCCTCGATCGTGCAGGTGGCCGCGATCTCGATACCGTGATCGCTGACCTCGACGGCTTCCCAGTCGAGGCCCGACAGGTCGACGAGCGTGGTCAGCTGTGGCTGCGGTTCCGAATACAGCCAGGTGCCACCGCCGATGAACCCGATTCCGGGTGATGCGCAGGGGATCTCGGCTCGGCTCCGCGGCACCAGTACTTCGTCGACACTGTGCAGATCCATCGCGCTGTCACGCCTTTCCGAGGAGGTCGCGGTGTGCTCGTGCGACATCCGAGGCCACGACATCCTCGTCGACGGTGGTGACTCGGCCGTCGGCAATGACGATTCGACCGTTCACGAGCAGTAACTTCAACGGGGGAGTCGAGCCGAGTACGAGCGCCGCCACCGGATCGGTGATGCCGGCATGGGCGACGGTGTCGAGCTTCCACACCGCCAGGTCGGCAAGCTTCCCGACCTCGATCGATCCGATCTCGGTGTCGCGGCCCAGAACTCGTGCGCCGCCGACAGTGCCAAGTTCCAGTGCTTTTCGCACGGTCATCGCCTGCGGGCCGCCCTTGGCACGAGCGAACAGAAGTGCGTGACGCGACTCCTCGATCAGGCTGCACGCTTCGTTGCTCGCCGCGCCGTCCACACCGAGGCCCACTGTGACCCCGCCGTTCACCAGATCCACGGCACGGGCAATACCGGCTCCCAGTCGCGCATTGGAGGTCGGGCAGTGCGCCGCCGCAGTTCCGGTTCGCGCCATCGTCTCGATACCGGCGTCGTCGAGATGGACTGCGTGGGCGTACCAGACGTCCGGGCCCACCCACCCGACGCGTTCCATGTATTCGACAGGTGTGCAACCGAAAAGCTCTTTGCAGAAGCTTTCCTCGTCCAACGTCTCGGCCAGATGCGTGTGCATCCTGACACCGGCTTCACGCGCCAGCGTCGCGGACTCGCGGAGTAACGACTCCGTCACCGAGAAGGGTGAGCAGGGTGCCACCGCGATCTGCAGCATCGATCCGGGATTCGGGTCGTGCCAGCGATCGATGACGGCCTGCGTTCCGGTCAGGATGTCATCGAGGTTCTCCACGACGTGATCCGGTGGTAGGCCGCCGGAACTCTGGCCGAGATCCATCGACCCACGGCACGGATGGAATCGGAGACCGACCTGTGCGGCAGCATTGATCTCGGCCTCGAAAACGTCCCCGGCATCGCGGGGAACGACGTAGTGGTGGTCGGTGGTGGTCGTGCACCCGGTCTTTGCCAACCAGGTGAGCCCGCCGGTGGCCGCCACGTGTACGGCGTCGGCGTCGATACCCGCCCAGACGGGGTACAGGGTGGTCAGCCACTCGAAAAGCGTCGAGTCCGCGGCCAGGCCTCGGGTGATCCATTGGTAGAGATGATGATGTGTGTTGACCAGACCCGGCGTGATCAGGCAACCACTCCCGTCGATCACTTGCGCACTCGGGTATTCGGGTGGCTTTCCGGCGCCGACGTCGACGATCTTGTTGCCAGAGATCACCACATAGCCGTCGGAGTACTCGGAGCGGTCACCGTCCATCGTGACCACGTGGGCGCCTGCGACGACGAGTGTTGCCCCTGGGGCTGATTCGGTCACGACAACCAACCGGCGTAGGTGGTCCACGACGGTCCCGCGTCCGGTGCGTCGGATCGGCTGACCGCAGCTTGGATCAGCCCGTAGGGACGATCCGCAGCGTGGAACACTTCGTTGTCGTTCTCCACACCGAAGCGGCCGAGTGCATATTCGAAATGATGCTTGTTGGGTGCCGAGAGTCGAACCTCCGCAATGATCGGGAATTCCTCGAGAATTGCCTTACCGATGTGGAAGAGCGTCTGCTGCAGGGCAAGTGAATGTACCTGTGCGAACTGTTTGACGATCTGTGCCTTGATGCCCACGTAGACCGATTCCCAATCGACGTCGGTGGTGACGAAACGCCACTGGGCGACCAACGTCGTTGCCATGACCCGGTCGTCGGTCGGCTCGAGAACGGTGTACGGATCTTCGAGAAAACCCGAGAACTCACTACCGGTCGATTTGAGGATCACCAGGTCCTTCAAGCCGCCGATCACCCATGTCCCGGTATCGGAGATGGTGATCGACGCCGTTCGAACTTCCTGACCCTTCCGGATCCAGGTGTAGTCGTGCTCGCTGCCGTCGACAACCGCACGCTCCCAGGCATATTCCTCGATCTCGATCCGCGCGCCACTGACCGGTTCGATGTCGTCGACGAAATGACGGGCGAGTTCGAGTCCGTACGTCTCGATCGAGATCAGACCCTTTTCCTTGGCGTAGGAATAGGCCGTTTGCTTCTGCGTGTCGGTCGGCAGAACCTTCGACTGATCACCGGTGAGGTACGCGTCGGCGAAATCTCCACGCAGGCAGGTGGAGACGTTGATGTCGTGAATCTCGTGACGGGGGGTGTCTCGGTAGATTCGGACTACCCGATTTTCCGCTTTGCCGTACTGGTGGCCCGATAGTTCGATGGATCCGCTCAACCGGTCGGTGTTCGTACTGCCGGTTGTGATGTTGTCGGTAGTCACGTGTTCAGCTCCCGCGATAGGTGGAATAAGCAAAGGGCGACAGCAATAATGGGACGTGATAGCCCCGTGCGGTGTCGTTCACCCGGAAGGTCACTGTCACTTCCGGGTAGAAGTTCTCTTGTCCGTTGGTCTCGAAATACGTTCCGGTGTCGAAAGTCAGGGTGTAGTGACCGGCGGTCAGGCCGCCCGGAGCAAGTTCGGGGATGCGGCCGTCGGAATCGGTCTCGGCAGTGGTGATCGTGGCGCCGCCTCGATCACGAAGTTCGACGCGAATCCCCGCCGCGGGATTGCCCGTCGTCGCGTCGAGAACGTGGGTGCTCAGGGACTTGCTCATGCTGCGCCTCCGGCGAGTGAATCGATCAGACGGGTAAGTCTGATCCGATTGATGGCGGCCAATTCGGTTCGAAGCACGGAACGCTCGGTCGCCGGGTCGTTTCGGAGACGGCCTCGAAGGATGTCGAGGAGCTCCGTTCCAGATTTCCCCGACGCGCAGACCAGGTAAACATGGCCGAATCTGTCCTCGTACTCGGCGTTCTTCTGCCGAAGTTCCGCGAGTACGTCTTCTGTCGCGGACGAAACGCCTGACTGTTCCCGGGTCGAGGACGCGCTCTCGCTTCGCTCACCGATTCGTGGGTGGCCGGACAGTGCGTCGTCGATCTCGGACTCGGGAAGCTCGGCCAGCACCGCATCTGCCGTGTCGAACAGAGCCTTCAGATCGGCGAAGGGGCGCGATGCGGCGATTTGCTCTGCCCACATGGAGGAATGGCAACACTGGAGCAGGGCCGCGACTGCCTGGTGGTCACCGAGCGCATCGAAGGCTCCGAGACCACTGGAATTCGTTGTAGGCATGTCCACAGGATTACTTGAGCATGTTACGGATCTGTAGCGCAGCAATTACGGGAGATGATGTGTCTCGATCTTGTTTCTCCGGCCGCCCTTTTCCGGTGGCAGATACATTCTTAGGTATGACCGATACTCCCAAGTTGTCTTCCGTCGTACCGTCACTGGCGAACCTCCGAGACATCGGAGGCCCCGAATCGAGCTTCGGTGGCACCGTGCGCACCGGGAGCGTGTTTCGTTCCACGGACCTGGCGTCGCTCAGTGCGGAGGGCGCACAGACCCTCGCCGATCTGGGAATCGTCACGATCTACGATCTGCGCACCGAATCCGAACGTGAGACGGCGCCGGACCTGACACCGGACGGTATCCGGGAACTCGGCCTGGACGTGTTGGCGGACAAGCAGTATCGCGCCATTCCAGCTCAGATGCAGCAGATGATCGCCGACCCGGCATTCGCTGCCGAAGCGTTGGGGAGCGGCCAGGCACTCGAATACTTCCAGGGAAGTTACCGCGATTTCGTGACCTTGCCGAGTGCCGTCGCGTCGTACCGGCAACTGTTCGTCGACTTGGCGCAGCCGTCCAGTTCGCCGGCACTCGTTCACTGCACCACGGGCAAGGATCGCACGGGTTGGGCAGCGGCCGCGTTACTGCTGTTCCTGGGTGCCTCCGAGGACGCGGTCTTCGCGGACTACCTCGAAACCAACAAGGTTCTGTTGCCGATGTTCGCGCCGCTCCTCGAGCGATTCGAGGCCAAGGGAATCGATCCGACCCTGCTCGAAGGTGTCCTCGGTGTCAGGCGCGAGTACCTGGAGGCGTCGATGGAAGAGCTTGCGCAGGTCCACGGATCGATCGAGGCCTACTTCACCGACGGCTTGAAGATCGACGCGTCGACTCAGGACCAATTGCGGAGCAACCTGCTCAGCTGATCAGGACCTGCTCGGCTCGTCGTCGCGGGCTCTTCGACGCCGCATCACGAGGCTGACGATACCGATTCCGATGGCAATGCCGAGCAGGTCGGCGGTGCCGTCCCAGATCGAACCCGAACGCGAAATGGGCAGCGCTGCTTGAAGAACCTCGGATGTCGCTGCGAAGATCACCAACCACACCGCCGTGAGCCACGCCGGGATCCGGGCGTGCAGCGAGGTGATCGCCAACACCGCGAACATCAACGTGTGGGTGATCTTGTCGGTGTTCTCCGGGCTCGACGGAACAGTGGAGCCCGGAGAGAACAGCATGATCAGAGCAATGACCACGGCTATCGCCAGCGGCCAGTATCGGCTGTTCTTCAATTCGTCTGCCCCTCGACGACAACGAGTCCGAGTGCACCTTCTGCGAACCTCGTGACGGCCTCGGCAGCTGTCGCCAGTGCCTCGGTGTGCCCGTCGCGGGCCCAGCCGGTGAGCAGGGCGGTGGAGTCGAGAGGCGTCAGAACGACCTCGGCGAGAAGCTCACCGGTGTTGGGTTGGCAGACGGCCCAGGAGTAGACGCTGTTTTCGTGCCACTGAACGCTCCGCTGACTCACGTACTCGGGGTCGGTGATACCGCCGTCGGCAAGCGCTGGGCGGTCGTCCACACGCTCGTCTGCGCGCAACGCCCGCAGATACCAGCCACCTGCGTTGATCTCGATCGGCTCCATCAGTCGGAGCCCCGCTCGCGGCGGCGCTTGGCTTTGCGTTCCCTGTCGGTGCCGAACAGCAGCGCACCGGCAAGGGGAATGGCGAGGAACCACAACCAGGTACCGGTGACGAAGAACAGGATCACCGCGAGAATCGGGATGACGGCCATGATCCGTCCGGACCAGTCGGGGTTGAACCCTCGCTCCGCCGGTGCGTCGGGAGGCGTCACCATCGACAGGGGAGCGGTGCCGGGGGCTTGATAGTTGCCCGGTAGATCGGCGAACACCGGAACGAGTTCACTGCGAGTTGTTGCGGCACTGACGATTCCGCTTCTCTCGTCGAATTCCGTGACGGTGAGGCGCCCTGCAGCGAAGTGCTCGCTCAGGAGATCGAGTGCCTGCTCGCGTTCTGCAGTGCCGATGCGAATGTCGGGGACGTCAGCCATCGTTACAGCCTACTCAAACGACTGTGCGCCTTTCCGGTAGTGGGGACTACCGGAAAGGCGCACGGGGCCGGAGGCCTTACTTCAGTTCAGCGAGAACCGTTCCCTGCGTGATTGCTGCACCCGGCTCGACGGACAGTCCGGTGACGACACCGGCTTTGTGCGCGTTGACGGGGTTTTCCATCTTCATCGCTTCGAGAACCGCGATCAGATCGCCTTCGGCGACTTCCTGGCCTTCGGTCACTGCGACCTTGACGACGGTGCCCTGCATCGGAGCGGTGACAGCGTCACCCGATGCTGCACCTCCGCCGGCGCCGCCGCGCTTACGAGCCTTCGGCTTCTTGCGGATCGCACCGGAGGCAGCGCCGCCGCCGTTGCCGAGCGAGAACTGGCCCGGGAGGGAAACCTCGACGCGACGTCCACCGACCTCGACGACGACGTTCTGACGCGGCAGAGCCTCGTCCTCGTCGTCGGCCGGGGCACCGGAACCGGCGTACGGCTCGATGGTGTTTTCCCAGTCGGTTTCGATCCACTTGGTGTAGATGTCGAACTTCTCGCCGTCACCGACGAATGCCGGGTTCTCGACGATGTGGCGGTGGAACGGGAGGACGGTCGCGAGGCCGTCGATCTCGAACTCGGCCAGGGCGCGCGATGCCCGCTGGAGGGCTTCTTCGCGGGTCGCTCCGGTGACGATGAGCTTGGCGAGCATGGAGTCGAACTGTCCGCCGATGACGTCGCCGGCGACAACACCGGAATCGACGCGAACGCCGGGGCCCGTGGGCTCGCGGTAGACGGAGACCGGGCCGGGGGCAGGCATGAAGCCGCGTCCGGCGTCTTCACCGTTGATGCGGAACTCGAAGGAGTGTCCACGCGGGGTGGGATCTTCCTTGATGGAGAGTTCTTCGCCGTTGGCGATGAGGAACTGCTGACGCACGAGGTCGATGCCCGCGGTCTCTTCCGTGACGGGGTGCTCGACCTGCAGGCGGGTGTTGACCTCGAGGAAGGAGATGGTGTCGCCCTGAACCAGGTACTCGACCGTTCCGGCGCCGTAGTAGCCGGCTTCCTTGCAGATGGCCTTCGCGGACGCGTGGATGCGTGCGCGCTGGTCGTCCGTCAGGAAGGGGGCCGGAGCCTCTTCGACGAGCTTCTGGAAGCGACGCTGCAGCGAGCAGTCGCGGGTACCGGCGACGACGACGTTGCCGTGCTGGTCGGCGATGACCTGAGCTTCGACGTGGCGGGCCTTGTCGAGGTACTGCTCGACGAAGCACTCGCCGCGACCGAAGGCTGCGATGGCCTCACGGGTTGCCGACTCGAACAGCTCGGGGATTTCCTCGATGGTCTGCGCGACCTTCATACCGCGTCCACCGCCGCCGAAGGCAGCCTTGATCGCAACCGGTACGCCGTATTCCTTGGCGAATGCGACGACCTCGTCGGCGCCCTTGACGGGATCCTTGGTGCCGGCCGCCATCGGTGCCTTCGCACGCTCCGCGATGTGGCGAGCGGTGACCTTGTCGCCGAGGTCGCGGATGGACTGCGGCGAGGGACCGATCCAGATCAGGTTCGCGTCGATGACGGCCTGGGCGAAGTCGGCGTTCTCGGAGAGGAAACCGTAGCCGGGGTGGATGGCGTCGGCGCCGGACTTCTTGGCTGCGTCGAGGATCTTGTCGAACACGAGGTAGGACTCGGCGGACGTCTGTCCACCGAGGGCGAATGCCTCGTCTGCGAGCTTCACGAACTGCGCTTCTGCATCGGGCTCGGCGTAAACGGCAACGCTGCCGTAGCCGGCATCCTTGGCCGCCCGGATGACCCGTACCGCGATTTCACCGCGGTTCGCGACAAGCACCTTCGTAATGTGCGCGCTGGCATGACTGGGCACTGAGCCTCCTGTGGTTCGCATAGTCTGTCTCCGCGGTGTATTCCTCTGGGATTTCACCATCGGGGGATTGGCATCACTTCGGAGTGTATGCATCGCTTCGGCGCTGGTTGTAACCGGATCGCTAAAGCCCACTCCGGCTTAGGAAACGGTTTCGAAAACTACCGATGAGTAGCTGTCGGAGGTGCCGGTGTCCGGTTCGGTGACGATTTCTTCGACGGTCCGGCGCAGTGCGGCCACGTAGGCGTGGACCGCGGCATTCGCCGTCTCGTTGCCTGGGTACCTGACTGCGAGGTTGAGGCCCTGGGGTGTGCGGTTGATCCAGATGTATACGTCGTGTGTGTATGCCTTGCTTCGGAGTGCTCTGGCGTTCCATTCGGGCCACTGTGCGGCCTCGGGTACAAAGCGAACGTCCATGTAGGACACCACGAATCGCGGTCGGATGGGCGTTCCGAGGTGCTCGCCGATCCGATCGAACGGGACAGCGGCGGCAGGCTTGACCGAAGCGATCGAGTCGGCGGCGCGCTTCGCGAGGTCGCCGAACGAACAGTCCGATCCGACCACGAACTCGACCGGGCACAGTCCGACGAACCAGCCCAGCGCACCCGCCCATTCCTGGGCGCTACGGGTGTGAACCGGAGTCACGACCTCGAATCGATCGGCTGCCGCGACTTCACGACCGACAGCGGCAAGACCGCCGAGTAGTCCGGCGAAGTACCCCACGCCAGAGGCTGCGCACGTAGAACTGAAGGCCTTGGACTGGTCAGCGTCGAGAAGCCAGGTCGACAAGCCGTTCTGAGATTCGTTTCCACGTTCACCGATCGGTAGCGGGAACTGGGGTAACCCGTCACTTCCGAGCGCGCCGCGCCAGATCTCGACCGCAGCCTTTTCGGCCTCCATATCGGCCATCTGCTCGCGTTCGACGGCACCGAAATCGACGTAGCTGCCCACGGGGAACAGATTCGCCGCACTGCCGGTCGCCGCCTCGCGGTACAGCGCTGCGATCTCGTGAGCGACGAGGACGATGGAAAAACCGTCGATGATCGAATGGTCCGCTGCGAAGAACACGGTGAACGGACCGTCGCCACCGCGCGGCGTCAACGTCGCGAAGACGTACGACGGCCAGCTGTGCGGCGACGCGTAGTCGTCGAACAGGCGGTGAAGGTGATCGAAGTTGTCCTGGCTGGACGCGTCGTAGCCGTGGCTGACGACCCCGATGTCGATGCCGCCGATCGGGACGGTGTGCCGGGTGATCTCGCCGCTCGAGGGTTCGAGGACGGTATGCGAGCGCAGAACTTCATGACGGTCGATCCACCGGCCGAGTGCAACTCGGAAGGCGTCGACGTCGAGCGGGCCGGAAATCTCGAAAGCTGTTCCCAGCCAAGACTTGTCGCCTGCACCGGCAGCGGAACGGTTGAGATGTGCCTCGTGAATGTAGGAGACGGGCCGCGGATCCGGAACCCAGGGCCCGGTTGCGCACGGCAACCATTCGACGAGTGCGCCGGCCGGAATCGCATAGTCGGCCAGTTCGGTGAACTCCATGTTTTCAGCTCCGCAAGTGCCGCTTGATGCGCGCGAGCATGGCCGACATTCCGCGCAGACGGAGCGGGCTCACGGCTTCTGCGAGACCGAGTGCCGAATAGAAGTCGTCGGGTACACCGAGGATCTCGTCGGCGCTGTGACCGTCGAGCCCCTGCGCGAGGATCGATGCGAAACCACGCGTGGTGGGAGCCTCGGGGGGAGCGCTGAAGTACAGGCGAACGTTGTCGCGGTCCGAATCGTCGACCGAGAGGAACAGCGGCGACTGGCATTCGGGGACCGGCTCCATCGCGCTCTGTTCGAGCTCCGCCGGCAACGGCGGCAGTTCTCGGCTGAACTCGAGGAGAAGGGTGAGCTTGTCCGAGGCTCCGACGGCTGCGAAGTCTTCGACGATCTCGGCCAGAGCTGAAGGTAGAGCGCTCATGACGCCGATACGGAGGAAGGAACGGCGCCGGGCTCTTCGCCCTGGACGATCGGGACGCGCACGGCATTGCCCCACTCGGTCCATGAACCGTCGTAGTTGCGAACGTTCGGGTAGCCGAGAAGGTGGGTCAACACGAACCAGGTGTGACTGGAACGCTCACCGATGCGGCAGTACGCGACGATGTCGTCGTCGGCCGACAGGTCGCCGTAGATCTCGCCGAGTTCCGTGCGGGTGCGGAAGCGGCTGTCCGGGGCCGCTGCCTTCGCCCAGGGAATGCTGAGAGCGCTGGGGATGTGTCCGCCGCGCAACGCACCCTCTTCGGGGTAGTCGGGCATGTGGGTGCGCTCGCCGGTGTACTCCTGCGGAGATCGCACGTCGATGAGCGGCCCGTCGCCCAAGTGTGCGAGAACGTCGTCCTTGAATGCGCGAATGGGAGCGTCGTTGCGCTCGACGACCGGGTAATCGGTCGACGTGATTTCGGGGACGTCGAAAGCGGTGTCGCGGTTCTCGGCGATCCACGCGTCGCGGCCACCGTCGAGCAGGCGGACGTCCTCGTGGCCGAACAGGGTGAAGACCCACAGTGCGTACGCGGCCCACCAGTTGCTCTTGTCGCCGTAGATGACCACGGTGTCGTCGCGGCTGATGCCCTTGCGGTTCATCAACTCCGCGAACTTTGCGCCGTCGATGTAGTCGCGGGTGACCGGATCGTTGAGGTCGAGATGCCAGTCGATCTTGACGGCACCGGGGATGTGGCCGACGTCGTACAACAACACGTCTTCATCGGATTCGACGACCTTGAGACCCGGCGCGCCGAGATTCGCCGAGAGCCATTCCGTCGAGACCAACCGGTCGGGATGCGCGAACTCGGCAAACGCGGTGGAGGGATCGGGGGCAACGGGCACGGGCGTACTCCTGAAGACGAATCGTTCGGTTCGAACACGGACTTGATCGATTCTATGCGCTGTGCGCAAGGCGAGACGCCTGGAAGCAGGTTCTGCCTGCTCGTACCCGTTGCCGAAACTAAATTCTCGGTGTTCCTGCTCCGACGCTCGAATCTCTCAATTGTTCGGTGACACTTCCGATCGGCGTCACGCCCCGGGCGCAGACCTCTCTCAGAATCCGGTCGAGCTCGGTGAGGAAATTCACCATGGTTTCGTTTGCGGTGTCGGTGTCCGGGAAGCGAGAGCGCAGCGAGAGACCGCGGTTCGTCCGCGAAATCCAGAACTGGGCATCGTCGGCGACCGTCACATTGCTGATGTGATGAGCGTTGAGGAGATCGTGATCGTCGGTGCCGGGCAGTTTGCGGTAGTCGATGTACGACACCATGAAGACGTCGGTGCGCGTGCGTCGAATCTTGTCGCCCAAAGCATCTCGAACCTGAGCCATGGTGACGCCTTCGAGCGTCAACGCAACTCGGAACGACGCGTGCGTATGTGCAAGGGATGCACCGAAATCCGCATCGGGAGTGATCTGCACCGTGATCGGCGCACTCGTGGTGAGCCAACCGATCGCGTCGGCCCATCGCGGATCTTTGCGGATGTGCAGCGGGAATTGCAGCGGAAGTGTCGACTGTCCGGTGTACGAGTGAACGGAAAGGCCCATCGCAGTGAGGATTCCGGTGAAAACGCTACCGCCGGCGGAGAGGCAGATCTCGTCGAACGTCGCCGTCAATTCCTCGTCGAGCAGCACGCGCACATCGGCGCCCTGCGGCGCGGGCTTTCCTCCTTCGACGCCGAGATCCAAGGGGAAACTCGGCGATGTACCGCCGCAGATCTCGTAGAACCTGGCCCACTCGCGGATTCGGGGGTCGTTGTCGACGGGAAGCAGAGCGTCGGCCTCCAATTCGCAGTACCGCACGAAACTTCCCGGGTCACCCAACCGGTTCATCACTGCGTCGACGGCCTCGCGGTCGCCGAGTTCGGGGAGGACGATCAGTCCCTCGTAGATCTGTCGCAGTTCCCCGAGGGCGATGACCAACGAATAGCCGTCGACGAGTGTGTGATCGAACGCGCTCAGAACCGTGTAGTGCTCTTCGCGTTCGACCGTGGCAAACGTGTAGGCAGGGAAGGTCAGAGGATCGCACACCGTCGTGAATCGCTTCTTGAGGTGCGCTCGTAGGTCTTCGGTGGAATCGAATTTCAGAGGCTCGGAAGTCTCGATGTGTGTGCCGTCAGGGTCGAGTCCCATTCGGGTGGTGGTGAACTCGCCCACCTCGAATCCCGTGTGCAGCGTGTCATGGCGACTGATGAACAGGCGCAGTGCGAGATCGAGTGCCGGCCGATTCAGTTCGCCGGGAAGGTCGAATGCGGCTGCCATCCACACACTCCGGCCCATGCCGTGTGTTCGCGCAGTTTCGAGATGAAAATGCTGGTTGTACGACGGTGGTACCTCCGACTCCGTGACGGCGCCGTCCGCGGGTTGGAGCGACCATTCGGTGACGATTCCGGGCTCGAGTCCGTATCGATCGATCGAGGTGACATGCATCAGGACACTCCCTCTGGTGCGGAGAACGAGTAGTCGCCCTGAGCTGCAACAGTTTTGATGATGTTGGAGACGTGCTCGGCGAAGCGGGTGGCCGACTCGTGGGCAATGGGGGTGTCGGGGTGTGACACGGCGATCCACGTACCGGTGTGCATCCGGTTGATCCACATCGACGCGATCTGAGTCTCTTTGCCGCCGACGATTCCCGTTGCCTTCGTCTCGACGTAACTGTATGGATCCGGCATGCGTCGACCGTCGATGTACGAGACGATCGGCGGCGGGGTGAGCGTTTTCGACAGTCCGCCGGGAGCGGAATCCGAGTCGGCCAAGCTCGACAGAACCAGGTCGATGACTTGCTGCACAGAGACATCGAGCAGTGCCTTGCCGTCGTGGTAACCCTGCTGCCCGACTTTCGCCAACTCGGTGAAACGTCGTTTGTCGTCGACGTCGATGCCGACGGGGATCAGATTGATGTACCAACCCTGCGCAAACGAGTCGGCCTCGGTTCGCGTGCTGACCGGCGAGAGAGCGATGTACTTGTCGCGCCCGGCCAATTCGAATTCCGCGATCGCAAGCGCGGCGAAGATCCCACCGATGAAGTTGGCGCCGTTGGCTTTACAGATCGCACCGAACTTCTCGCACTCGGTGTCGTCGGCCAGGTCGAAGCGTGAACCGATAGCCGGTTTGGGGGCGTCCTCGGCCCCGAGTGGGAGGGGAAATCCGGGGAACGAGCCGCCGCTGCGCATGAGGTAACCGAGCCACTGATGCACTGCGGGTGACTGCATCGTCAGCTCGGTTGTTCGCGCGCGCTCGACACGGCCGAATTGTGCGTAGCTTCCCGCGGGGCCCAGCTCGGGCTGTGACCCGGTCGTTTCCGCTGCGTACAACTGACGCAATTCTGCGTACATCAGGACCATCGAGTTCATGTCCGAGTGAGCGTGGTCGACGGCGTGAAACAGGGTGAAACTCGGCTGGGCTTCCGTGTCGGTGTGATCGTGCTCGACGGCGCCGAAAACGAATGCCGGCCACTGCAGCGCGCTGGTTTCCGTGGCGAACTTGGTGGCGACGAGCGCGCGAATCGCCTCGGATTCGGAGACGTCGTCGCCGATGCGGTACTCGAGTTCGATGCTCTCGACCGGCACGACGTGTCGACGGACCTCGAACGAGGTGTCCGCTGCGTCGGTGGTGGCCTCGTCGAAGGAGAACCAGCTGTGCAGTGTGTCGTGGCGTCGGACGTATCGCTGCAGGGCTCGCGTCATGGCGTCGCGGTCGAGGGTTCCGGCGAAATCGAAGGCGATACCGATCCACGGAGACTGAGGATCGCCCTTTTCTGCGGTGACGCGGGCGCGTCGCAGGTGGCGATCCTGCATCGTGGTCGGGGGTAGTTCTCGGTCGATCTCGGCTTCGGCGGCTCGCTGAGCGGAAGCATGCGTGACGCCCCATTCGATTACCCGTCCAGGAAGCGGGTGCCAATGGGTGATCAAGTTCAGATCCATCGAGTAGAACTCCTGCGTGTGTCGTCGAGAAGCCTGCTCTGAAAATGGGCAGACGACGAACTATCCCATCTGCGGGACTGAATTGTCCGAAATACTACAATCTAAACAAGAACAGGTTCTAGAAGGGTCGTGTCGATTAGAATCATTCGGTGCTTCCGGACCCTTTAGGTGACGCTGTCGGCGCCGACCACAAGGGCGGACGGCGATCAACTTCTCTGACGCCCTGGCTCGGTTTGGCCACGAGTCTGGCGGCGGCGTTCATGCAGTTGCTCGACGCAACCATCGTCAATGTCGCGCTACCGAGCATCGCCGTCGATCTTCAAGCCGGCGTCTCAGCGCAGTTGCTCATGGTCAGTGTGTACATCCTGGCCTTCGCGTGTTCCTTGATCACCGCGGCCCGGCTGGGGGACCTGTTCGGTCGCAGGGTTGTGTTTCTGACCGCCCTGTCCGTATTCGTCGCAGCCTCGTTGCTGTGCGGGCTTGCTCAGAGCGCGACGATGTTGATCGTCTTCCGCGGCCTGCAAGGGCTGGCGGCCGGTTCGATGTCGGCGCAGACGTTTGCCATCATCTCGGGTCTGTTCCCGAAGGCGAGGCATCCGCGGGTGTTCGGGATCTACGGAGCGACGATAGGGCTGGCAACGGTCAGTGGACCCCTGGTCGGCGGGCTGCTCATCGAATGGAATCTCTTCGACTGGGGTTGGCGCCTGATCTTTTTCGTCAACGTCCCCATCGGTATCGCCGCCTTGATCCTCGGGTTCTTCCATCTCGTCGATGCTCGCGCCGAGCATGTGCGCTCACTCGACCTGATCGGCGCTGCGCTGTCGTCGCTGGCGCTGTTCCTGCTGATCCTTCCCCTGGCCGAGGGGAGGGCGCGTGGATGGCCGGCAGGGCTGGTGGTGATGCTCGCGATGTCTGTGCCGGTGGCATTGGCCTTTGTGCTCTACGAATCGCGTCTGGGGAAACGAGGCGGCGATCCCGTCCTTCGTCTCGAGCTTTTCCGCGACCGAGCCTTTGCCGTCGGTGCGATTCTTGCCTTCGTGTTCTTCGGGACCTTGACTTCGCTGATCTTCACCATCAGCCTGACGCTCCAGTTCGGATTCGGATTCTCCGCCCTGAGAGCGGGAGTGATGACGCTGCCGTGGGCCGTCGGCATGGGTGTGGCGGCAGTTCTCTCGTCGGCGGTGTACCGGATGCTCGGAAACCGTGTCCTGATTCTGGGGATGGTGGTTTTTGCCGGCTCGCTGATCGCATTGTCGGTCATCCTCGAACACGAGGGAACTGATCCGCGCTGGCTGGCGCTCGCCGGGCCACTGCTTCTGGGAGGCGCTGGGCTGGGACTGTTCGTGGCACCTCTGCAAACCGCGATCCTCGCGACGGTCGAGCCGGCGCACGCAGGTTCGGTGTCCGGGCTTCTCCCGACCGTTCAGCAGGTCGGTAGCTCCATCGGACTGGCATTGATCGGCGTGGTGTTCTTCTCGCTCGTGGCAGGGCAGGCTCCGCAAGCGGTGCAGGGGGAGCGGCCTGAATACGTTGCACACCTCGAAGCGGCCGGCGTGGCCCCTGGTCTCGTCGACATCGCAGAAAAGGCCTTTGTCGATTGTGCGACAAGTCAATTGGCATCGGGAACACCGATGGAGGTGGCGCCGCAATGTCGCCGCGACGGCTCCGCTGGTGCTGGGGGTCAATCCGTTCAGGTAGCAGTTGATGCCGCGTACGCATCCACTCGGGCCGCTGCCGGCGAAGCGTTTCTCGAAGCTCAGCGCCGTGTACTCGCGATCATCGCAGCGATTGCGCTCGGCATCGGGTTGGCGTCGACTGCCCTACCTCGGGTCAATTCGCCAGTCTGAGAATTTGCCCTTGACTCGAACGGGTGTTCGAGTATCCTGTGTGTAGGGGATCGGGGGATTCTATGAGTGTCTTGTCGTCGGACGTGGTGTCTGGTTCTGCGGTGGGGTTGCGCGGACGCCTGTGGCAGTTGTCTGCTGCCGAGTTGCGCGCCGCTGCTGTCGAGGCGAGTGCGGAGATTCTGCGCCTCGAAGCCGTTCGTGTGGCGGTGGTGGACGAACTGTCGATGCGTCCGGATGATCAGGTGATTGCCAGCCGCGGAGTCGGGTCGTGGTTGGCGGCAAACACGATGCTGCAGGTTCGGGACGGGAAGAAGATCGCCGCCCTGGGTGCCGCGCTACGGCCGTTTCCGGCGGTGGCAGCAGGCTTCGATGTCGGGGATTGCTCGTTCGAACATGCCGTCTTGATCGTGGCGTTCTGCGAGTCCCCGCCGAAGGGGATGCCGGAGGAGGCGTTGCCTCGCTGCATCGATTTGTTGTTGGCGGCTGCGTCGGGTGTGGAGGCGACAACGACGAAGGTGCGGCACGTTATCGCAACTTTGGAGCGGGTGTTCGAGTCCGATGAGATTCCGCCGGCCGAAGACGTGGATCTCAATGAGTTGCGTATCGCGTCGACGCTCAATGGTCGGGTGGTGGTGCGTGGGGATTTCGACGCTCTCACCGGCGAAATGTTGCTGTCGGCGTTGTCGTATCTGACGATGCCGACCCCAGCACCCGATGGAACTCCCGATGCCAGGTCGGCGGCGAAGCGGACCGCGGACGGGTTCACCGAACTGATCCGCCGCTACCTCGACTGCGCCAAGACCGGTACCGATGGTGGTCAACGACCGCATGTGAACGTGCACATCAACGCCCGCGACCTCGCTGAGCATCGGGACTGCGCCGCAGCGCCTTCTGATGGTGAAGAGTCTCGGCCGGATCTTGATGTCGGGCACATGCCGTGGCTCGGGCCGCTGTCGGTGTCGCAGACGAGGTTGTTGGGGTGTGATTGTTTCCTGTCGACTGTGTTGCTCGATGATCACGGGGCGCCGTTGGATGCGAAACCCGGAAAACGATTGGTCACCGCCGAACAGAGAGTGGCGCTGATTGCCCGAGACAGGGGTTGCGCGTTCCCGGGGTGTTCGTGCGTGCCGGCGTGGACGGATGCGCACCATATTCGGCACTGGGCTAACGGTGGTCCGACGGTGATGAACAACCTTGTCCTACTGTGCCGTTCACATCACCGCTTGATGCACCGGAAATCGGGGTTCGTCGGCAAGTGGGAAATCCGGATCGGCGTCGACAACAAACCGTGGTTCATCCCGCCGCTCTCCATCGACCCCGGGCAGCACCCGCGGCCGGCGAACACCACCTTCAAAACCTGAAGTCGCAAACCTCTTCAGGGACGACAAAAAGACCAGCTTCGCATCGGCATGGACCCGATGCGGAGCTGGTCGTCGTGCTTGGGGAAAACGTGCTTGAAGAAAAACGCGTCAGAAGATGCTCTGCGTACGCCAGAGATCCGAGACGGAAACTCCAACGCGCTCGAGAAGTGTTCGCACCAAAGGTAATCCGATACCGATGACGCTCGAGGGATCGCCCTCGATCCTCTCCACGAACCAGCCGCCGAGACTGTCGAGGGTGAATGCTCCGGCAACTTGGAGCGGCTCGCCCGTTGCCAGGTATGCCTCGAGATCCTCGGTGGAAGGTTGCGCAAAATGAACGACCGTTGCGCTGTGATCCGAGGCCATGCGAACGATGCGGCCGTCGGCCACGCGCAGGACACAGTGCCCGGTCAAGAGGGTGGCGCTGCGACCGGCCATTGCAGCCCATCGCTTTCGGGCGATATCGACGCTGCCCGGCTTACCTTGAAGCTGCCCGTCGATCAGGAGCATCGAATCGCACCCGACAACCACGACGTCGGTGAGATTGTCGGCGGCGAGGCCGGGGACGATTTCGGCGGCCTTGGCTTCGGCCAACACCGTCACGACTTTTTCGGGAGCGGCGTCGGGGCCGAGGTTGTCGGCAATCTTGTCCTCGTCGACACCGGAGACACGGACAAGCGGCGAAACCCCGGCCGCCCGCAGAACTGCGAGGCGAGCCGGGGACGCTGAAGCTAGAACCAGTTGAGTCACGTCAGCAGATACTGATTGTCAGCTGCGACGGATCGCGGGGTTCAGGTACGCGTACGGCGAGAACGGCGCACGCGCGCGGTGGAACTGAGTCGGATCGCCCCAGGTCTCCGCGGGAACATTGGACTCGGGAGCCTGACCGCTGCCGGCAGCTGCAGCAAGCACGCTGACCAGTGCCGCGATCTCGACGTCGGTGGGCGAACCCTTGACGATCTTGATGACCGACGCGTCGGAGGTCGACGTCTCGGTCAGCTCGGTGAGCGGGACGTCCGTCGCGCTTCCCTCGACGACTGCACCGTTGGTCGGTGCAGTCTCCGCCAGTGCGACATCTTCGCTGAGAATGTCCTCGGTGGTTGCGGTCATAGGGGAATGTTCCCATGCTTCTTGGGCGGAAGGGAAACGGCCTTGCGCTCGAGCAGTCGCAATGCGGAGACGATTTGTCCGCGGGTGTGCGACGGAGGAATGACTGCGTCGACGTATCCGCGCTCAGCGGCGACGTACGGGTTGACGAGTGTGTCCTCGTACTCGTTCTGCAGCTTGAGGCGCAATGCATCGACGTCTTCGCCGTTCTTGGCGGCTTCGAGAAGCTGCTTGCGGTAGACGAATCCGACTGCTCCGGATGCACCCATGACGGCGATCTGAGCGGTGGGCCATGCCAGGTTGACGTCGGCGCCCATGTGCTTGGAGCCCATGACGTCGTACGCTCCGCCGTACGCCTTGCGGGTGATGACCGTGATCTTGCCGACCGTTGCTTCGCCGTACGCGTAGAGGAGCTTCGCGCCGCGGCGGATGATGCCGTTGTATTCCTGCTCGGTTCCGGGGAGGAAGCCGGGAACGTCGACGAGGGTGATGATCGGGACGTTGAACGCGTCGCAGGTGCGCACGAAGCGAGCGGCCTTCTCGGACGCATCGATGTCCAGGCAGCCGGCGAACTGGGTGGGCTGGTTGGCGACAATGCCGACCGAGCGTCCGTCGACGCGACCGAAACCGACGATGATGTTCATCGCGCGCTCGGCCTGGACCTCGAGGAACTCGTCGTCGTCGAGAATGCGACGGATGACCTCGTGCATGTCGTACGGCTGGTTGGCCGAATCCGGGATGAGGGTGTCGAGTTCGATGTCCTCGGCGGTCAGGCTGTCTTCGATCGAACCGACGATGGGGTCGGTGATCTCGCCGCGGGGAGCTGCTGCCTGGTTGTTGGACGGCAGGTAGCTGAGCAGGTCCTTGACGTAGTCGAGTGCGTCCTGCTCGCCGGAAGCGACGTAGTGGGCGACACCGGACTTGACCATGTGGGTGCGAGCACCGCCGAGGTCTTCCATCGTGACGTCTTCACCGGTGACCGTCTTGATGACGTCGGGGCCGGTGACGAACATCTGGGAGGTCTCGTCGACCATGACGACGAAGTCGGTCAGCGCGGGGGAGTAGACGTGGCCGCCGGCGGCGGGTCCCATGATCAGTGAGATCTGGGGGATGACACCCGAGGCCTGGACGTTGCGGTGGAAGATCTCGCCGTAGAGGCCGAGCGAGACGACGCCTTCCTGGATGCGCGCGCCTGCACCTTCGTTGATGCCGACGAGGGGGCGACCGGTGCGGATCGCGAGGTCCATGACCTTGACGATCTTCTCACCGTAGATTTCGCCGAGCGATCCGCCGAAGACGGTGGCGTCCTGTGAGAAGACACAGACGTCGCGGCCGTCGATGGTGCCGTAACCGGTGACGACGCCGTCGCCGACCGGGCGGTTGTCAGCGAGGCCGAAGTTCACACTTCGGTGCCGTGCCAGTGCGTCGAGTTCGACGAAGGAGCCCTCGTCGAGGAGGGCGGTGATGCGCTCGCGGGCGGTCAGCTTGCCTTTGGCGTGCACCTTGTCGATGGCGGCTTCGCCGCTCGGTGCCTGCGCCTGGGCTTGGCGATTCCGCAGGTCCGCGAGCTTTCCCGCGGTCGTGTGGATATCGGGTGCGGCCGCCGCCTCCGGCGCGTTCGGCTCTTGGACAGTGGTCATGGACGTGAGCTTAACGAGAGTGTGTGGGGGGCTTCGAAGGCAGGTCCGATTGTCGCGGTTTCGCGGGCTCAAGCTACTGACCAGTACATTCTCGCCGTCGTCATAGGCTGGGGCTATGTGGACCGACTTGAACCGACCGCCCCTCGACGGCAATGCCCTACGCCGCGCACTCGTGCGCAGCGACAACGACGACGCGCGCGTTTTCTGGAACCGCCTCGACGTGGTCGCGGAGACCGGTTCGACGAACGCGGATCTCCTTGCGCGAGCGGCAGATCCGGATGCCGACCGCCATGTTCTGATCGCCGAATATCAAGCGAGTGCGCGCGGCCGGCATTCGCGCACTTGGGTGAGTCCGCCGCAAGCGCAGATCTCGATGTCGGTTCTGTTGTCGATGCCCGGAATGAATCTCGCAGACATGGGCTGGCTCCCGCTGCTGTCGGGAATCGCGGTCGTCGACGCACTGCGCAACGTGGCCGAAGTGCCCGCAGAACTCAAGTGGCCGAACGACGTTCTCATCGGTGACAAGAAGGTGGCTGGAATTCTGGCCGAGGTGGCAAGGACGGCGCCCGATCCCGCGGTAGTGGTGGGCATCGGACTGAACGTGAGCTTGGGTGTCGAGGAGCTGCCCGTCCCGACCGCCACATCGCTCCTGATCGAAGAAGCATCGACCGTCGACCGTGACACCCTCGTTCGAGCAATCGCCCGCGAGTTGGCGACTCAATTCCGTGCTTGGGAATCATCGAAATGGGATACATCTGTGTTGGCTGCCGAGTACCGGCAGCGCTGCGGGACGCTGGGTAAACGAGTCCGCGCGGTTTTGCCGGGTGACAAGGAGGTGTTCGGTATCGCGACCGACGTCGACACTTCCGGCCGCGTCGTCATCGAAATCGAGGGAGCAGAAGGAGAGACCTTTGCGGTCGCCGCGGGTGACATCACACACCTTCGGGCCGCCCCGGTAACCGAATCGTGAGCCTTGCCGGATTTTCTGGCACCAAAGTGCTAATTTTTGGCCCGGACCTGTTTCGAACCAACCGTCCGTCCTTCATTTCACTCGACTGCGGGATCTACTTAGCTGCCTAGGGGCGTCATGACCACACCGATCGTTGTTCCGACCGAAGCCGAGACGGCCGAGAGCGCCCGCCGCGTACTCACCGGCGTGACGGTGCTGCTCGGTGTCCTCACCTTGGGCCTGGGTATCGCGGTACTCGCGTGGCCGGATGCCACCCTGTTCGTGGTGGCGGTTGTCATCGCGATTCAGCTGTTCGGATTCGGACTCGTCCAGATCATCCGTTCGTTCGCAGACGTGACGGCTACGGGTGGAACCCGGACGTTGGTCGCGATCTCCGGAGCGTTGGCAGTGCTCCTCGGATTCCTCGTTCTCCGAAGCCCTTTGCAGACCGTGGTCCTGATCGCATTGGTGATCGGCGCGTGGTGGGTGTTCCGAGGCGTGCTCGACCTGGTCGATGCAGCATCCGGCCACACGGTCGATCGCGGGCTCTCGATAGTGCTCGGAGTCATCAGCATCGTTGCCGGCGCGATCGTCCTGTTGCAGCCGGAACTTTCACTCGACGTCTTCCGCATCGTGGTCGGTGTGTGGATGGTGCTCTACGGCATCATCATCGTCGTGACCCCGCTGGTGCTGCGAAAGATCGCGCAGCCCTGAGCATCAGCCCGAAAGTCGGTGTGCCTGAAAGTCGGTGTGCCTGAAAGTCGGTGCGGGATGGCAGACTTCCCGTCATGGGATATCCCGAAGACGCCCTCGCTCAGGACGAGGAACTGATACTGCATCGCCATCCTCATTGGAAGATGTTGGTGCTTCCGGCGCTGACGTTCGTGCTAGCCACGGCCGTCGCCGGGTTCTTGTTGGGCCTCGCTCAGACGAGATTGGACGGCACGGCTCGGGCCGTGTCGTCCATCGCCGTCGGAATCGTCTGGCTCGCCGTCGTGGCGTGGAGATCGATTGCGCCGTTCACGGTCTGGAAGTTCACGCATTTCATCGTCACCGATCGACGTGTACTCATCCGCCACGGAGTGCTCACGCACACCGGTATCGACATTCCCATGGGGCGGATCAGCAATGTTCAGTTCCGCCACGGCCTGATCGATCGAATGCTCAAGACCGGAACTCTGGTCATCGCTTCTGCCAGTGACGATCCGCTCGAGTTCGACGACATTCCGGATGTCGAGCACGTTCACGCCCTGCTGTATCACCAGGTTTTCGATTCCACGCGGCAGCCACCACCGCCTCCGCCACAGCGGCCGTCAGGTGAAAACGACGACCCGAACGATCGAAATGGCTGGTAATCAACGTGCAAAGGCGTGTTGTCCGTAGTCTGTTCGTGTGACTGCCGTATTGCTAGCCGAAGACGACGAGGCCATTGCTGCACCCCTCTCCCGCGCATTGGGGCGTGAAGGGTATTCGGTGACGGTCGAACCGACCGGACCCGCTGCGTTGCAGCAGGCGCTCGAAGGTGATTTCGATCTGTTGATTCTCGATCTCGGCCTTCCGGGCATGGACGGCCTCGAGGTCTGTCGACAGATTCGTGCGCATCGCACCTCGCTCGCCGTTCTGATGCTGACCGCCAGAACCGACGAAGTCGATTTCGTGGTCGGCCTGGACGCCGGCGCCGACGACTACGTCAGTAAGCCGTTTCGTCTCGCCGAGTTGATGGCACGTGTTCGAGCACTCTTGCGTCGCCACGGTGGCCGCGAGGACACGATCGTCGAGGTCGGTGGCATCAGGCTCGAGCCGGCGGCGCGTCGCGTACTCGTCAACGGCTCCGAAATCGCCTTGGCCAACAAGGAATACGAACTTCTGCGAGTCCTCCTCGAGCATGCCGGGGAAGTAGTCTCGCGCGATACGATCCTTCGCGAGGTGTGGGGTGACGTCGAGCTACGTGGATCGAAGACGCTCGACATGCACATGTCGTGGTTGCGCCGAAAGATCGGTGACGAAGGCCCGGCCGTGGAACGCAGAATCGCCACCGTCCGCGGTGTCGGTTTCCGAATCAACACCGATTAGCTTCTCGAGAATCAGGAACTGCCGGCATGCGGCGTCGCATATTGCAGTCGATTCTCGCTGTCGTGATCATGACGGCGTTGCTGCTGGGGGTTCCGCTGATCTACACGGCGTGGCTCTGGGTGGAGGACGTCACGCGGAGTGATCTCCGGGTGCGACTCGACCGGATGGCCGCCGAGGTCATTGCGCAAGAGGGGACGAACGGACTCGTCGAAGGTGCGTTGAACACCGATTCGCTCAAGGTCCTCACTCCCAACGACGGGCGCCTGGTCGTCGTGTATCCGACTGCCGTCGACGGCGCCGCGCGTGTCGACGTCGGCGAGGCGACGGTCAAGAACGCACTCGTCGAATCGCTCGCGATGGGCACCTCCGGCTCGTTGCGCCTCGAGGTGCCGTCGGAGAACCTGCGCACCCAGCAGAAGCAGGCGGTGATGGCGGTCGGCGTACTGGTGCTTCTGTCCATCACGGCAGGCACCGTGGTCGCCGTGGTCACTGCGCGGCGGCTTGCCGATCCGCTGCAGGACGTGGCCGACCGGGCGGCGCGCCTCGCCGAAGGTGACTTCCGGCCAGATCCTCGTCGGCACGACATCCCCGAACTCGACCGCGTTTCCGACGTCCTCGACGCGGCAACCGTGGAGATCTCCGTGCGGCTGCAACGAGAGCGCGCGCTGGTCGCGGACGTCTCGCATCAACTGCGCAGTCGACTGACCGCGGTGCGGTTGCGTCTGGACGAGTTGTCGGTTCACGAAGATCCTGACGTCGTGAACGAGGCAGAGGAAGCCATGGCTCAAGTCGACAGGCTCACCGACGGAATCGACGATCTGATTCGCTCGTCGCGTACCAGTGGGTCATCGGCGAGTTTGGTGTCGGTAGTCGGCGAGCTGGAACAGGTGACCCGCGACTGGCAGGCTCAGTTCGACGGAGAGGGGCGCAGGCTCCGCCTACGAGGCGATCGCACGGTGATGGCCGCGACCACCGGATCGCGTCTGCGTGAAGCTGTTTCCGTTCTGGTCGACAACTCGTTCGAACACGGTGAAGGCACATGCACGGTGTCTGTCCGATTGATCGACGGTGCCGGGCGCAGTTCGTCTCGTCGTGAATCGATGGTGTGCGTCGAGGTCACCGACGAAGGCGCCGGCGTGGAGAACGATCTTGCGCCCCATATCTTCGACAGAGGATTCTCGGGCGCCGGGTCCACCGGCGTCGGGTTGGCGCTCGCACGCGCTCTGATCGAAGCCGACGGGGGTCGATTGGAACTGCAGCGGCGTAAGCCTGCCTTGTTCGCGGTCTTCCTGCCGGTGGCCAACACTGCTCCGCCCGCGGACGTCGTTCCGCACCGCGAACCGCGTTGACCGAAAACTCAGGAGTGCCCGAGCTCCTCTTCGGCGTCAGGAATAATCGGGTCAGGCGCGGTGGGTTCCGATAGCGCTGTGGTTTCGGACAATCCTGTGGTGTCTGACAGTTCGAGCGGTTCGGGATTCTCGTCGGGAAACACGAACTTGCGGAAGGCCCAGAATCGGAACGCCATCTGCAGCAAGTTTCCGATGACGTACGCACTGATGAAGTCGGCAATGTTCTCCGTCGCCAAGCTCACTTCGGGTACGCGCAGGTTGAAGACGTAGCTGGAGATGTACAGCGGGATGAAGCTGATGACGACACCGATGGCGCTGATGATGAAGAACAGCGCAGCTTCGTGCGCTGGTTCACGGCCACCACGGTTCTTGAACGACCACTCGCGGTTGAGAATGTACGACGCGATCACCGCGACGACGCCGGCGATGATCTTGGCCGTGATCGGCTTGGATTCGAGGATCGAGAGCTTGAGTGTGTAGAAGATGCCGGAGTCGATCAGGAAGGTCGTGCCGCCGACGATCGCGAATTTGATCAGCTCGCTGTGACGCAGAGCGATGTCACGAAACGGTTGGGGTATGCGGGCAATGACCCCGTCGACAAATGGCACAACAGATGAGTTTACGAAACGAAACCGCGTTACCACCAATTTGCCGCGGAATCATCAGCAGAATCACAGATTGGGAACGCTGAATGAACGGGCGAACGCGGCACATGACAACATAGAGAGCCGTGACCGGCAACAACGATCCCGCGCAGATCCCCGCCCGCCCGACCACCCCTCGACCGGCAAAAGCATCCATGCCCGTCGTCACCATGATCGGTGGCGGACAGTTGGCCAGGATGACGCACCAGGCGGCGGTGGCCCTGGGCCAGACGCTCCGAGTGCTCTCCGGGACCGCGGACGAACCGGCAGCTCAGGTCAGCCCCGACGTCGTACTGGGCAGCCACACCGACCTCGATGCTCTCCGCCGTGCAGCGGTCGGTTCCAATGCACTCACCTTCGACCACGAGCACGTGCCGACCGAGCACCTCGAGGTTCTTGTTGCCGAAGGCGTGAACGTTCAGCCGCCGCCGCAGGCTCTGATCTTCGCTCAGGACAAACTGCTCATGCGTCGCAAACTTGCCGAACTGGGCGCACCCGTACCCGCGTACGCCGAAGTGACGTGGGCGGAAGACGTCGTGCGTTTCGGCTCCGAACACGGTTGGCCGCTCGTCATCAAGGCGACACGCGGAGGCTACGACGGCCGCGGCGTCTGGATCACCGACGATCAGGACGAAGCGGAAGCCATCGTCACCGAGCAGCTGAACAAGGGTGTTCCGCTGATCGTCGAGGAAATGGTCTCGATGCGTCGGGAGCTGTCCGCCATGGTGGCGCGGTCGCCGTTCGGACAGGGCGCTACGTGGCCGGTCGTGGAAACGGTTCAGCGCAACGGCCAGTGTGCCGTCGTGATCGCACCTGCCCCCGAGCTTTCGAGTGCCGTTGCCGAGGAAGCCGAACAGTTGGCGCTGCGCATCGCGTCGGAGCTCGGTGTGGTCGGCTCCATGGCCGTTGAACTATTCGAGACGACTGACGGCACTCTCGTGGTCAACGAGTTGGCGATGCGCCCGCACAACTCCGGTCACTGGACGATGGACGGCGCCCGCACCTCTCAGTTCGAACAGCACCTGCGCGCGGTTCTCGACTACCCGCTCGGCGATACGTCGCCGATCGCGCCGGTCACCGTGATGGCCAACGTTCTCGGTGCGCCGGAAGCTCCCGAGATGACGATGGACGAGCGCGTCCATCACCTGTTCGCGCGGATGCCTGACGCAAAGATCCACCTGTACGGCAAGGGTGAGCGCAAGGATCGCAAGATCGGACACGTCAACATCGTGGGCGGCGCCGGATCCATCGACGATCCGAATTACGTTGCCGCAGTTCGGGAACGCGCCGAGCGCGCAGCACATTGGCTTTCGTACGCAGTTTGGACCGACGGATGGGATGTACACGGTGAGTGAGAGCGCGCAGGTCGGCCTGATCATGGGCAGCGATTCGGATTGGCCGACCATGGAAGCTGCAGCCGAAGCTCTTGCGGAGTTCGGTATCCGCTTCGAGGTCGGTGTCGTCTCGGCGCACCGCACGCCTCAGCGGATGCTCGACTACGCCAAGGAAGCTTCCGGCCGCGGAATCAAGGTCATCATCGCCGGTGCCGGCGGCGCCGCGCATCTTCCGGGCATGGTTGCCTCGGCTACGCCGTTGCCCGTCATCGGTGTTCCGGTGCCGCTCAAGTACCTCGACGGTATGGATTCTCTGCTCTCGATCGTCCAGATGCCGGCCGGCGTCCCGGTGGCGACAGTGTCGATCGGTGGCGCTCGCAACGCCGGTCTGCTGGCTGCTCGGATTCTCGGTGCTTCGGATCCCGCACTGCAGCAGCGGATGGTGGCGTTCCAGGAGAGCCTCGAGTCCATGGTGCTCGACAAGGACAAGGCGCTCCGCGAAAAACTGCTGGGCTGATCTTCTCGTGTGTGCACGACGCGGGCTGCCGCTGATCCGAGCGAGTCGGGGCAGCGCGCAGTCCGCGTTCGTCACCCGCGTCGCCCTGCTGTACGCCGGGATTCTCGGCGCGGACATCAGCTTCGACGACGAGTCCGGAATCTTTGTCGCCTCCGGACTGCGCCGCGGGTTCGCCAGAGGCGGAACAACTCTCGGTGGTGTATATCTCACCCAGCGGAACACGACTCGATCCGTCCTTCGGCACGAGGCCGTTCACGCAGACCAATGGGCCAGGTACGGAATCGCATTCGGGTTGTTGTACCTCCGTGAGGAACTGCGTCACAGGGGGCCGCGGAACCGATTCGAAATCGAGGCCGGAATCGAAGACGGCGGTTACCGCACCTGAGTTGAAGTTGCCGAAGCTGAGTAAAAGCTACTGTTGGCGGCATGGCTCGTTTTCCGACTAGTGAGCGCTTCGTCCGTTGGAGCGCGGATCATGCTCGCGGTGTGGACATCTGCATTGCGACGGTTGCCGCACTGTTCAGCGTTGTCGTTGCGGTCGAGGCGAGTCCGCTTGCGGTGTTCATCTCGCTGGGCATGACCGTTCCGCTGGCATGGCGACGCTCACGGCCGGAACTCTCCGGCATGGTCATCGCGGCGTTCGCGGTTCTGCACGTGATCGTCATCGGCAATACGCTGCTCGCGTCCGCCGTCGTAGTTCCCATCTCTCTGTACGCACTTGCTGCTTACGGCGCACGGTGGAGTTCTCTCACAGGCCTGGTGCTTGCGTTGCTCGGCTCGATTGCCGGGACCGTTCGATACTTCGGCTACGACGGAATCCCCGTGTCCTCGCAGGTCATGCAGTCCGTTGCCGTCATGATCTTCATGCTCGCGGTCTGGGCGTTCGGTGATCTGCGCCGAGTGCGCACCAAGCAACTGGAAGGTCTGACCGAGCGTGCTCGGCTTCTCGAACTCGAGCGTGCGCAGGAAGCGGAGATCGCGACGATCAGCGAACGGTCGAGGATTGCGCGCGAGATGCACGACATCGTCGCCCACTCGTTGACGGTCGTCATCGCCCAAGCCGACGGCGGACGCTACAGTGCGGCCAAAGATCCTCAGGCTGCAATTCAGGCACTCGAAACCATCGCCTCCACCGGGCGCCAGGCGTTGACCGACATGCGATCGCTTCTGTCAGTCCTGCGTGAGGACACACCACGCGATTTCTCGGTGATCCCGGGTGCCGGCGACATCGACAGTCTCTTCCACGAGTTGCGCAGCAGCGGACTCGATATCACCGTCAGTGTCAGCGGGGAACCGCGTGAACTCTCCGCCGGCGCGGGGTTGACGGCGTACCGCATCGTTCAGGAATCGCTGACGAACGTTCTCAAGCACGCCGGGCCGGGAGCTCAGGCGAGCGTCGAGATGACGTGGAGTGACACCGAACTCGTTCTCGGCATCACAGACGACGGACGAGGTGGCAGCGCCGCGTTGGTCGAATCGTCACCAGGCGGACAGGGACTGATCGGGATGGCCGAGCGCGCCAAACTGCACGGAGGCAAGGTCACCGCCGGACCGAAATCAGGCGGCGGATACAGCGTCCGGGCCGTCCTGCCGTACGAACGAACGTCTGGGTAATCTTGAAACGTCTGCGTAGGTCTTAAGGTGGGTGGCATGGACGAACACGTGGCTCCGATCGCAGTGGCACTGGTCGACGATCAACAGCTGGTCCGCGCAGGTTTCCGAATGGTCATCGACTCGCAGCCGGATCTGTCGGTGGTGGTCGAGGCTTCGGACGGTCAGCAGGCGTTGACCGAGTTGGCCGCCCGTCATGTCGACGTTGTCCTGATGGATGTCCAGATGCCCAAGATGGACGGCATCGAGGCGACACGTCGGCTGCTGACCGACCCGAATGCGCCGAAGGTCGTGGTGCTCACCACCTTCGACAACGACGAGTACGTGATGTCGGCCATCAGGGCGGGCGCCAGCGGATTCCTGCTCAAGGACGTCCCACCGGAGCAGTTGCTCGACGCCATCCGCACTGTGCACCGCGGGGACGCTGTGATCGAAGCCCGGGCCACTCGGCGACTGCTACAGCACGTCGGACCGCTCCTGGAAGGCTCGGCGCCCGAAGCGCAGTTGCCCGAAGAGTTGACACCGCGCGAGGTCGAGGTGCTCGAGGCCATGGCGTACGGGCTGTCCAATTCGGAGATCGCCGCGAAATTTCACGTCTCCGAGACGACAGTGAAAACCCATGTCGGACGGGTTCTTTCGAAGACCCATTCACGCGATCGTGTGCAGGCAGTCGTCTTCGCTTTCCAGGTCGGACTTGTCCGGCGCGCGGATCTCCTCGGTACCGAGGGCTGACGAGCAGCTCTGTTCAGTCCTACCCCGGGATGACACCGGGCTTTCCAAGATCGCCCCGCGCTCCGACGCGGAGACCACTTGCGCTGCAATAACGTCGATTCCGTCATAGCGAGAAGCTTTACGGAGGGCAAAAGAATGCATGCGCACACCACGACGGAACCAGCCGAAGTGCCGGCGATCACTGCCCGCGGTGTCACCAAGGTGTACGGCACCGGTGAGACCACGGTGCACGCGCTCGGCGGAGTCGACGTGGACTTCGGGCGCGAGCGGTTCACCGCGATCATGGGCCCGTCCGGGTCCGGAAAGTCGACGCTCATGCACTGCCTTGCCGGACTCGACACGGTCTCGGGTGGGCAGGTTTTCCTGGGTGACACCGAGGTCACGAAACTCGGCGACACCGAACTCACCGAACTGCGGCGTGAGCGAATCGGGTTCGTCTTCCAGGCGTTCAACCTGCTACCGGTGCTCACTGCTCGGGAGAACATGCTGCTGCCGATGAAGTTGGCGGGCAGTGAACCCTCGCCCGAGTGGATGGACGAGGTGATCGGCAAGCTGGGCCTGTCGCAGCGTCTCGATCACCTGCCGCACGAGTTGTCGGGCGGTCAGCAGCAACGCGTAGCCGTCGCCCGCGCACTACTGCCGCAGCCCGACGTGATCTTTGCCGACGAGCCCACCGGCAACCTGGATTCCCGTTCCGGGACAGAGGTTCTGGGGCTCTTGCGGACCAGTGTCCGGGAGACCGGTCAGACCGTCGTCATGGTGACGCACGATCCGGTGGCGGCGTCGTACGCGGACCGCGTCGTGTTGATCGCAGACGGGCGCATTGCCGGCGAGATCGACGCTCCTACGGTCGACTCGGTGATCGGTGCCATGCGAGCCCTCGGTGCCGACGACCTGGCTGATGTTCCCGCAGCTTCGGGCGCACTGCGATGAAGGGTCTGGCTTTTGCCCAGGCACGGGCGCATGCCGGGCGCTACGTGGCGTCGATACTTGCCGTGGTGATCGCGGTCGGATACATCGTCGCGACTTTGACATTGAGCTCGACGGTGGACGCGAGTGTGAGTAAATCACTTGCGTCGCAATACGAAACCACGGACGTTGTCGCCTCCGGACCAGGCGTGACGGAAGCCCTGCTGAGCGCAGTGCCGGGTGTCTCGGCGGTGGCCGAGGACGTGTCGACGTACGTTCGTGTCGATTCCGAGGCGAAGGGTGCGTCCTACGGGGATGCGCTCTCGATCGCCGACAATCCCGAATTGCGTTGGGAGAAGGTGTCGGAGGGATCGATTCCTGCCGGTCTCGGTCAGGTGTTGGTGAGCGCGGACTCCGGGATACCGATCGGTGCCCGAATCACAGTCACGGCACGGGATTCGACGGTCGGTGCCGCTGCACCCACCGCGCAGGTTGTCGGACTGGTCGATCTCTCCGGTTCGGCCCAGCGCCTGGGCGGGATGAAAGTGTTCACCACTGCCGAGCAAGTGAGCGCGTGGGCCGGAGACAGTGCCGAACGTGAATTCCGCGTAGCCGGTGACGGTTCGCGCTCGCAGCAACAGCTGGTGGATTCGGTTGAGAGCGCGTTGCCTGCGGACTCCACCGTGCTGACCGGAGAAGAAGCCACCGACAATGCGGCAGCGGAGTACATGGGCGGCACCAAGATCCTCAGCACGGTGCTGCTCGCCTTCGGCGCTATCGCCGTAGTTGTTGCCGCGCTGGTGATCGCCAATACGTTTGCCGTGCTCCTCGCGGCGCGAACTCAGGAACTCGCGTTACTCCGATGCGTCGGCGCCACGGCCAAGCAGGTTCGCCGGAGCATTCGCAGCGAAGCCGCGGCGGTCGGTGTGATCGCCTCGGTGATCGGCGTCGGGCTGGGTATCGGACTCGCCTGGGCGATCGGTCGCGTGGCCACGGCCGCGGATGTGCCGGTTCCACTTTCGTCACTCAGCGTCACCCCGGTGACCGTGCTGGTCGGCCTTGCAGTCGGCATCGTGATGACGATGCTCGCTGCATCTGCGCCCGGTCGCGCGGCAACGAGGCTGTCCCCGTTGGCAGCACTGCAGCCGATGGAGTCCAAGCCCGAGAGCGTTCAGGTATCGGTGGTGCGCCGCGTTCTCGGCATAGTGATCCTGCTCGCGGGCATCGCGATGACCGTCCTGGGAGTGACGAATCAGCAGGTTCTGGCGGCGACCGCCGGTGGACTGTTCTCGTTCCTCGGGATTGCAGCCCTGTCCGGTCGAATCGTGCCTGCCCTGATCAATGCGGCCGGCGGAGTGTTGGCGAGGGTGATCGGTCCCGTTGGCAGCCTGGCAGCGGGCAACGCCGGCCGGAATCCACGCCGGACCTCGGCAACAGCCACGGCACTGCTGATCGGCGTCGCCTTGACGAGCACGCTCGTCGTAGGAATCGCGACTGTCAAGGAAGCTGCACCCGCGGCGATGGACAGCCAATTCCCCGTCGACGTGATGGTGAGCAGTTCCGGTTCGGCGCCCCTTCCGGCCGGTTTGGGGACCGACATCGCCGCAGTCAACGGGGTCGGCGCAGTGAGCGGTCTGGAAAAAGCCGAGCTGACGATCGACGGGCGCGGCTCGTTGGCCGGATTCGGTGTCGACGCTGCCCAGGTGAAAGATGTTCTGCGTACCGAGATCTCGGTACCTGCTGCCGGTCAACTGGTGCTCTCTCCGGACGATCTGAGCGGATACAACCTCTCGGCGGGCGATACGGCAACGGTGCGCGGGGATCGCGGCGCCGTGAACGTCAGCGTGATCGAAGGGGTGAAAGGTCAACCAGCACTGCTGGATCGAGGAGATCTCGGTGCAGCGGCCTCCGCGCCGACCACCGATTCGTACTGGGTCAGGTTGGGCACGGACACTGACGAACAGGCTTTGGCCACCACCGACCGCATCACCGAACTCGCACGCCAGGAAGCTCCGGGCAGCGGTGTTCAGGGAATGACCGAAATGCGTTCGGCCCTCGATTCGATCCTCGACACCATGCTCATGGTGGTTGCCGGGCTGCTGTCGGTAGCGGTGTTGATCGCCTTGATCGGCGTCGGAAACACCATGGCGCTGTCCGTTCTCGAACGGCGCCGCGAATCCGGACTGCTTCGTGCACTCGGACTGACCAGGAAGGGAATTCGAGCCATGTTGATCTGGGAAGCACTGCTGGTGGCAGGAGTTGCATCGGTGATCGGAGTGCTGTTCGGGATGGTGTTCGGTGTAGCCGGTACCGCTTCGGTGTTCGGGATCGAGGACGTCGCCCTCAGCGCAGTCCCGTGGGTGCAGTTGGTGGCCATCGTGTTGATCGGCGGAATCTGCGGGGTGATCGCGTCACTGCTCCCCGCTCGGCGGGCGGGATTGGCCTCGCCGGTGACAGCTCTCGCGAGCTGACGCTCAGAACTGCTTCGTGACCTTTTCGGTGCCCACTCGGCGCGCGGTAGCTTCCGCGTCCGGGTGGGCCACCTGCACGAGTGAGGCGCCTGCAGCGAGAACTGCCAGAAGTCCGTCGATCAACTCGTCGGCCGTCTCCCACGTGCGGCTCGAGAGGACACGATCTGTCGATGCCAGTGCGGAGTTCTTCGCCGATTCCCGTGCCGCGTCGATCGTGTCCGCGACAGACCGGCCTTCCAGTGCCGAACCGGCTCCGGCGCTACGGAATTGGTCGCCGTGTACTCGAATGGAGGTCGCGTAGTCGGCAACACCGAGCGGAAGATCGCTCAGGCCCTTGCCGAACGCGTCGAGTGAGAGCGCGGCGACTTCGGGTACGTCCGCAACGTCTTCCAGGCGGTCGGCAGTGACAAAAGCGAGTTCGGCGTCAGCGTCGGGGGAGAGGACCACCTCGCCGCCTGCCCACCACACACCCAACAGCACAGCGACGCTCTGCCAGTGGGCGGGAAGCAGTACGGCAACCTTGCCGCCGGGCTCGAGAGCGAACTCGTCCCGAACCATGTTCGCTGTCTTTGCCGCCCAGTTGGCCAGCGTGCTCGCAGACAATTCGATGCGCTCGCCGGTGGCGTCGTCGTAGTAGGTCACGCGAGGCCCGGCCGGGTCGGCAGTCAAGATCGGTCCGAGGAGGGCGTCGGTCAGGTTGTCTACAGGCGAAGGCACCTGATCAGCTTACGCAGCGGGTCAGTTAACGCAGCGCGGGCCGTTGGAGGCTGCGTCGATCGGCGGACCAGGAGGGGCGGGGGTGGGGCTGGTCTCGGTCGTGCTCGCCGATTCAGTGGTGGTTGTCGCCCCGTCGGACGGGGAAACCGCGTCCGCGGACTGCGGTCCGCTGTAGTCCTCGGCGATGACAACACGAACCTTGCCGGAGGACAGCGACGAATCGGCCTTGACCGTCAGGCCGCCGAGTGCCTCGGCGACTGCGAGTGCAGCGTCGTCGTCCGCGGACTTTGCGAACACCGTGGATTCGGTGACGTCCGCTCCGGTGTTGTTACCGACCTGACCCTGCTTGTATCCGAGGGCGCTCAAGGCCTCGGAGACCCCACTGGCCAATCCTGCGATGTCACTGGCGTTTGCGACGTCGACCGTGATCGAGGACGCATTCACGGTGGTCGGTGCCTCGGAGGTCTCGTCCGAGTCCTCGCTGTCGGCGCCGACCAATCCGGCGATGTACTTCTTGACGGCCTTGGGATCGACCTTGACGATGGACTCGCCGTAGTCCGTCATGCCGTTGATGTCGAGGACGGGAATCGTCTCGAACTGCACCTTGCCGCCGGCCAGATTCTGCAACTGCTTGGCGAATTCGATGATGTCCCAGTCGTCGTCGATCACGACGGAGCGCTGAACGGCCGAGGTCAACTGACTGAGCTTGCCGGGGTCACTGAGTGTTTTTGCGCTGAGTACCTTGCTGACGAGGGACGCCATGAACACCTGCTGGCGCACGATCCGGTCGAGGTCGCCGCGGGGGAGGTCGTGTCGTTGACGGACGAAGCTCAGCGCGTCGGCGCCGTCGAGGGTCTGTTTCCCGGCTGCGAAATTGGCGCCGGACATCGGTTCGTCGACCGGCGCGTTGAGGCAGACGTCGACTCCGCCCACTGCGTTGGTCAGCAGGACGAATCCGAGTAGACCGACTTCGGCGTAGTGATCGACGGTGATTCCGGTCAGATTCGCCACGGCTCCGATGAGCGCGGTCCGGCCGGCTTCCGTCGACTTCTTGTCGGCGTCGCTGTCGGACGACCCGTTGTTGACCAACTTCAGTCGCTCGGTTTCCTTGGTGGCACCGAACGCGGCGTTGATCTTCGACATACCGATACCGGGGACGTTGACGTACGCATCGCGGGGAATCGAGATCGCGGTAGCGGAACTTCCGTCGTTGGGAACGCGGATCAAGATGATGGTGTCGGTGTTGGACGCAACTTCCTCACCAGCGCGCAACGAGTCGAGCTCGCTTTGTGAGAGCGGGTTGCCGTGAGCGTCGGTGCGACTGTCGGTTCCCACCATCAGGATGTCGATGGCTCCGTCCTTGCCGCCACCGAGGCCGAGGCCGCTGGCAGTGGCAAGGCTGCTCCTCAACGAGTCCACACCCCGCCATGCGAACCCGGTGACCAGCAGTACGAGCACGGAGAGTACCGCGACCGCTATGCGAGCCGGGCTCGTCTTGGTCCGAATCGGCGCAGGTCGTGGACGCGCGCGGCGCTGCGGTTGCTGGTGGGACACTCCTTCAGGTTACTGGTCCGATGCTCGGCCGCGGGTACCTCGACGCGGCGTGCCAGACTGAACCGTGTGACGAATATCCTGCTCACCGGCGCCCGAGGGCAGCTCGGGACCCGTGTCGAAACCCTCGCTACCTCGGCGGGTCTTCCCGTCACGGCCGTCGGATCCGACGAGCTGGACATCACCGACATCCATGCCGTCGACGAATTCGTCTCGCCCGGCTCGGTGCTGATCAACTGCGCCGCGTACACGGCCGTCGACGCCGGCGAGACCGACCAGGAGGCGGCGAAGGCCGTCAACGAGATCGGACCGCGGAATCTCGCGCAAGCCTGTGCGCGGGTGGGTTCGCGCTTGATCCACGTCTCGACCGACTACGTGTTTCCCGGCGACGCGAGCACACCGTACGACGTCGACGCAGCGACCGGTCCGGCGACGGTATACGGACGAACGAAACTGGCCGGCGAGGTAGCTGTCCGGAAGTCCGGGGCAGACGTGGCGGTTGTCCGTACCGCGTGGGTGTATTCCGGTGTCGGCTCGGATTTTGTCGCCACGATGCGAAGGCTCGAAGCCGAACGTGAATTCGTGAACGTCGTGGACGATCAGGTCGGGTCACCTACTTACAGCCTCGACCTGGCGGGCGGGATCGTCGAACTCGCGCTGCGGGACTTCACGGGTTCGTCGACATTCCACGTGACCAATGGTGGGCAGGCAAGTTGGTACGAGTTGGCACGCGCTGTGTTCGAGGAGATCGGCGCAGACCCGGCTCGGGTGCGGCCGTGCAGCAGCGCGGACTTCGTGCGCCCTGCTCCCCGCCCGGCGTATTCGGTCTTGTCCGAGCGCGCGTGGGTTACCGCGGGAATGACGCCGCTGCGTCCGTGGCGAGAGGCTCTGCACGCCGCTCTGGCGTGAGCATTGTTCGGGGCAGTGCCCGCGGACGGCTAGGCTGACCGGCGTGAGTCCCAAGCTGGCCGTGGTAACGGTGACCTACTCGCCAGGCGAGCATCTCGAGAATTTCTTGAGCACGCTCGCCGTGGCGACGACAGAAAAACCCCAGGTCATCATGGCCGACAACGGGTCGACCGATGGCGCCCCCGAGGCCGCTGATGCCAAGTACGAGCATGTTCGTCTGCTTCGAACCGGTGGAAACATCGGCTACGGCGGAGCGATAAATCGGGCTGTGGCGGAGATCGATTCGTCTATCGAATTTGTCGTGATTTCCAATCCAGACGTCCAATGGGCACCCGGTTCACTCGACGAATTGGTCGCCGCGGCAAATCGGTGGCCAAGGGCCGGTGCACTGGGGCCGAAGGTCCTCGAACCGGACGGCAGCGTCTATCCGTCGGCGCGAACCGTGCCCGACATCACCTCGGGCGTCGGGCACGCATTGCTCGGCACGGTGTGGCCGAAAAACCCGTGGACTGCTCGGTACCGTCAAGAGAACGAGGCCGTCACCGAGCGCGCAGTGGGCTGGCTTTCCGGCTCGTGCCTGCTGGTACGGCGCGACGCCTTCGATGCCATCTCCGGTTTCGACTCGCGATACTTCATGTACATGGAGGACGTCGATTTCGGTGACCGCCTCGGAAAAGCCGGGTGGCTCAACGTCTTCGTACCCTCTGCCACTGTCACCCACGCCAAAGGCCATGCGGCAGGCCGTCATCCGGAACTGATGTTGCCGGCCCATCATCGCAGCGCTTACCAGTTCCAGGCCGATCGCCATCCGCACTGGTGGCAGGCTCCGCTGCGACTTGCCTTGCGCGGTGGCTTGGCCGTGCGGTCCAAGATCGCCGTAGCTTCTGCTGTCCGCGAGCGCGCTCGCACCGACAACTCGACCGACAACCCATCAGTTTCGAACCACGGGGGAAAATGATGTCCGATCCGAATCCGACCGACGCCGTAATCCTGGTAGGTGGCAAGGGCACTCGGCTGCGTCCGTTGACGTTGTCTGCGCCCAAGCCGATGCTTCCGACCGCCGGCCTGCCGTTCCTGACACACCTGCTCGCCCGTATCGAGGCGGCCGGTATCAAGCACGTGGTGCTCGGAACGTCTTTCAAGGCAGAGGTATTCGAGGACTACTTCGGCGACGGCTCCAAGATGGGCCTCGAGATCGACTACGTCTTCGAGACCGAACCGCTGGGCACCGGCGGCGGAATTCGCAACGTGCTCCCGAAGTTGCGCGGCGACAACGTCATGGTGTTCAACGGTGACGTGCTCGGTGGCACAGACCTGAACGCCATTCTCGAGACCCACGAGAAGACGGACGCCGACGTCACCCTGCATCTGGTTCGCGTGGGCGACCCACGTGCATTCGGTTGTGTTCCGACCGACGAGGACGGACGAGTCTCGGCATTTCTGGAGAAGACCCAGGATCCGCCGACGGATCAGATCAACGCCGGCTGCTACGTCTTCAAGCGCGAGATCATCGAGCAGATCCCCGAGGGACGACCGGTGTCGGTCGAGCGCGAGGTGTTCCCGAATCTGCTTGCCGAGGGCAAGCGGGTGTTCGGCCACGTCGACTCGTCGTACTGGCGTGACATGGGAACCCCCGAGGACTTCGTCCGCGGTTCCGCCGACCTGGTGCGAGGTATCGCGCCCTCACCCGCTCTCGAAGGTCCGCGCGGCGAGTCGTTGGTGCACCCCGGAGCCGGAATCGCACCCGGCGCCGTCCTGATCGGCGGCACGGTTGTCGGTCGAGGCGCAGAAGTCGGCGCAGGTGCGCGCCTCGACGGTGCGATTCTCTTCGACGGCGCCGTAGTGGAAGCCGGTGCGGTGGTCGAGCGATCGATCCTCGGATTCGGCGTCCGTATCGGACCCCGAGCGCTGGTCCGCGACGCCGTCATCGGTGACGGAGCGGACATCGGTGCGCGGTGCGAATTGTTGCGCGGCGCGCGCGTGTGGCCGGGCGTGACGCTGCCGGACGGTGGCGTGCGCTTCAGCACAGATGTGTGATCGTTAGCTGACCTACTGGAATACTGGCGGGTATGACTTCTCTTCCGAGCCGTTACGTTGCCCTCGGTGACTCGTTCACCGAGGGCGTCGGCGACGCCGACGAACGATTCCCCAACGGTCTGCGCGGGTGGGCAGACCGAGTGGCCGAACAGTTGGCGGTGAACAATCCCGAGTTCCGCTACGCCAACCTGGCGATTCGTGGTCGCCTACTCGGACCGATCATCGACGAGCAGGCGGAACCCGCTCTGGCGTTGAAGCCCGATCTGGTGACCATCTACGCCGGCGGAAACGACATGATGCGTCCCAAGCTCGACATCGACGCGGTTGTCGCCCGCTACGATTCGGCAATCGGCCAGCTCACGGCTTCCGGCGCGCGGGTTCTCATCTTCACCGCGTACGACACCGGATGGTCCGCCTTCTTCGGCAAGCTTCGCGGACGCCTGGCGATCTACAACGAGCTTGTTCGCGAGGTGGCGGACCGCCACGGCGCGACCCTCGTCGACTTCTGGCGATTCTCCGAATATCAGGACCTGCGGATGTGGGACTGGGATCGATTGCACATGTCGCCTGCCGGGCACGAGAACATGGCGACGCGGGTGCTCGACGTACTGGGCGTCGAACACGGATTGATCCCACCCGATCTGGGCCCGGCGCCGGTTCTCACCAAAGCCGAAACTCGTCGCGAGGATCGTCAATGGGCGCGAGAATTCTTGGTGCCGTGGGTAGCTCGGCGAGTGAAGGGAACGTCTTCGGGCGACGGCGTCAGCGCCAAGCAGCCCGAGCTTTCTCCGATTCAGTTCTGATTCTTGCGCTGATGTGCGAGCGCGACCAGGTGATCGATTGTCTCGCGTTCGGCAGTCGGCGGCAGCGCGTCCACCGGCCACCATCGGAGGTCGGTGGACTCCGCGCTCCGGACGATATGCGAATTGTCCGGTGCCACAACAAGAAACCGTAGATCGAGATGACGAGTCGGAACCCCGAGCGAGCACGTGATCGGATGTGTGTGGGCGGAGAGCAGGTCCGGGTCTATCCGAACGTCGTGGATACCCGACTCTTCGCGAGCTTCACGCAAGGCCGCATCGACCACCGTCTCGTCGTCGGGCTCACAATGACCGCCGAGCTGAATCCACCTGCCCACCTTGGGATGCAGGGTCAACAGGACGTGGCAACCACTCTCGTCGAGAACCAGAGACGACGCGGTGATGTGTCCCGGTGCATGGCGACGAAGGCATCCGTCCGGAGCCGAATCGAGGAACGCGAGCATCGTGTGCCGCAGTGACTCGTCCGCTTCGGAGGATGTCGCCCAGTCCTCCAGAACGCCCTTGGCCGAGGCGTGCAGCGATTCGGCTGACATGGACTTACAACTCCACCAACGCGTCCCCGGGGGCGGAGACGGTGCGCGGAGTCAGGGGCTCGAGTGGGTGCCCGATTGCGACCGCGCCGAGTGGCTGCCAGTCCGCCGGGAGATCGAGCTGTTCACGTACGAGGTCGGCGGCGAATATGGTCGAGCCGATCCAGCAGCTTCCCACGCCGCGTGTGGCCAGCGAGACCAGCAGGCCCTGCACTGCCGCGCCGGCGGCAACCGTGAACATCGTGGACTCCGCTGCGGTACGTCGGGCATCCGGGTAACTGTGTGCGCCGTCGGGCACGCAGAAGGGAATGACGACCTCGGGGGCATCGAACAGGATGTTTCCGCGTGCAACTCGGGCCTCGACGGATTCGTCACTGCGACCGTCGGCGCGAAGATCGGCGGCCCACTGCTCCCGCATCTTCTCGAGGAGAGCCGAGCGGACGGACTCGGTACGCAGCCACACGAATCGAACCGGTCTCGTGTGGTGTGGTGCGGGAGCGGTCAGTGCCTCGGCGATCGAGCTGCGAATGATCTCCGCGTCGACGGGGTCAGCTGCGAACTGCCGAACCGACCGGCGCAGCAGCAGGGCCTGGCCGCGGCCCATCACCGTGGCCTCCTCGGTGCCCAGCCAGAACAGATCGTCCGGGCCGCGGCGGATCAGATCCTGGCCGCTCGAACCGTCGTCCTCGAACCGAAGCCCGCGAACAACGGCGACGGGAACGCCGCCCAGCTTGCCCTTGACCAGATCGCCGGCGGCGGCGATCTCGTCCGCGATCGCGATCTCGGTGACGATCAGATCGTTGCCCTGACTGTCCTGTGCTCCGAGGTAGCCGTGCAGGACCGGAATGCCGGACGAACCGATTGCGGCGTCGGTCTGCCCGTTGCGCCACGCACGACCCATCGTGTCGGTGACGACGACGGCGACGGACTTGCCCGTGCTCTCGAGGATCCGGGCGCGCAGACCCGCAGCGCTTGCATCAGGATCCACGGGGAGCAGAGCCAGCTCGGCACCGTCGACGTTGGAGCCGTCGATGCCCGATGCGGCCTGCACGATCCCGAGTTTGTTCTCGGTGATCAAAGTGCGGCCCTTGCGCGCCACGACGCGGACGGCTTCCTGATCCACCAGGAGGCGCCGCGCTGCGTCGCGCTCTTCCGGATCGGTCGGCGAGGAAACGATGCGACCCTCGACTTTGGAGAACACCTTGCTCGTGACGACAACGACGTCGCCGTTCTCGATCCACGGCGTTGCGTCGACGACAGCGGCGGCCAAGTCGTCTCCGGGCCGGAACTCGGGAAGGCCGAGCACGGGAATGATTTCGATTGCGGCGCCGGGGGAGTGATCGCCGGGGGAGTGATTTCTGTCGCGGCTTGCTTCGGTTCGGGGTTCGGTCACAGTTCGACTCCGGCGATCTCGAAAGCCGTTCGAACCATTTTTGCGGTCTCTTCGGGGGAGGTCATCAAAAGTGGGATGCTTCGCACGTCCACCCCGTCGATGTCGGCCGTGTCACCTTCGTCGACGAGCCAGCCGTCGAGAATGCCGTTGATCGAACGAGCTCCGTAGTGGCGACCGATCGCCTCGGAAGTCGTGTCGACTCCGATTACGTCGAGGCACTCGTCAGCCATGCCGCGCAACGGTTTTCCGCCGATGACGGGGGAGAGTCCGACAACCTTCGCTGCAGTGGTTCGCAGGGCTCCGCGAATTCCGGGCACCGCGAGGATCGCGCCGACGCTCACGACGGGATTGGACGGTGCGATCAGCACGATGTCGGCACCGTCGATCGCCTCGACCACCCCTGGCGCGGGCTTGGCCTGCTCGGCGCCGACGTGAGCGAAGCTGTGAGTTTCCACCTGTGCTCGATGGCGTACCCACCACTCCTGGAAATGAATCGCCTTCTGCTCACCGTCTTCCGGATCGGTGATCACAACGTGTGTTTCGCTGCGGTCGTCGCTCACGGGAAGCAGTGCGACACCTGGATTCCAGCGATTGCACAACGCTTCGGTGATCGCGGACAACGGATATCCCGTGCGGAGCATCTGGCTGCGAATCAAATGTGTTGCGATATCGCGATCTCCGAGGCCGAACCAATCCGGCTTCGCTCCGTATGCCGCGAGTTCTTCTTTCGCATTCCAGGTTTCGCCGGCGTGCCCCCACCCGCGTTCGGTGTCGATACCGCCGCCGAGTGTGTACATACAAGTGTCCAGATCGGGGCAGATACGCAGACCGTGCATCCAGACGTCGTCCCCGACGTTGACGACGGCCGTGATGCGATGTGGGCCTTCGTATTTCTCGAGGGACTCACCACCGACGATTCCGAGCGCATTTTGCACACCTTGAAGGAAACGGGCCCCGCCGACGCCGCCAACCAATACAGTCACGTTCACGACAACAGAGCCTAGGCGGTCGGCGCGTCGTCGTGTCTGGCGGGCAGAAGGTCCCGTCAATTGGGGGCCGGAATACTAATGGATTCATCTCGTTTAGCTTGACCGCGACACGCTGGACGTGTGTAATCTCAAATGTGTCATTCCAACCGCTACTTGTGAGTTCACTTGCAGCGGGGCCGGTTTCGAACACAGTTTCGAACGGTCGGCGGGGTGGGGTTGAAGATGGAGTGAAAATTCTGCGCTATTACAGGTGAGGAGGCGGAACGATGCCCAATGAAAATGTCGAGATCAGTTCTCTCGCAATGACAGTAAGCGACGAACCGCAGACCGATTCCCGAGCAGGCGCAGCAGAAGGTGCCTGCAGCAGTGAGTTCGACGGTGTGAGTACTCGGCCAGTGCTGAGTCTCGTCACCGGCTTCGAAGAATTGTTCGACACCATCGAGGATCAGTGGCAGGAGCGTGCTCTCTGCGCGCAGACCGATCCCGAAGCGTTCTTTCCTGAAAAGGGCGGATCGACGAGGGAAGCAAAACGGATCTGCCTCGGTTGTGAAGTTCGTGACGAGTGCCTCGAGTACGCGCTCGCGAACGACGAACGGTTCGGAATCTGGGGAGGGTTGTCCGAGCGCGAGCGTCGGCGGCTCAAGCGGGGGATCATCTGATCTGCTGCTGAATCGGTTCTGTCAGCGTCGGGGCTGACGGGCGGTCTTCGAAAGTCTGACCTGCAACGGGGAATTGCAGGTCAAGCAACGACTGTTTTGTTCTTCGTGTGGATTTACATCTTCGTGTGACATCAGTTTTTTTCGTCTGACAGTGCGTCAGTCCTCGTCGGGCAGTATCAGTCCTTGTCGGGCAGTATCAGTCCTCGTCGGGCAGTGTGGGGTCGATGACCTGTGGGTCGACGCCCAGATACGTGCCGACTTGATGGACCAACACGTCGTGCACCAGATCCGTGAGTTCTTCCGGATCCTTCGCACGCTGCTCCAGTGGGCGGCGAAACAGCACAATTCTTGCGCGAGTGGTATTTCCGTGACGGTCGATTCCGGCCGGAATCAGTCGTGACAGTGGAACCGGGCCGTCTGCGATGACCTCCGGTGGCCACGTCACGGAGTCCGGATCGTGCGCGTGAATCTTCGGGACTTCGTCGACTGCGATGTCGAGTTTCGTCAACCGGTCGTGCCAAGCGAGGTCGACTGGCGAGAAGGCGTCGAGCACCAGGAGATCGAACTTCTCGGCCCGGGTACGCCGTGCGGGCACCTCCGGGGGAAGTAGCGGTCCGCGCAGGCCACGGCCGTGTCGCTCGATGGAACGAGTGGTGACCGAGCGTCGGCGGCGAGCGTGTGGCATGCCGTGAAGATTACGACAGAAGAAACTGCTCGGTGTGTCCGAGTAGGTTCCGGACGTGGGGAGGGCTAGGCTCCGTACCTGTGAGATCTCTGCGTCGCTGCTGCCGCCCCGGGTGCAAGAACCCCGCCGTCGCGACGCTTACGTATGTCTACTCGGACTCCACTGCGGTTGTCGGGCCGCTGGCAACCGTCGCCGAGCCCCATTCGTGGGATTTGTGTGACACGCACGGTTCGCGAATCACTGCCCCGAAGGGCTGGGAACTCGTCCGCCACGAAGGCGGATTCGCGTCGAGCACTCCCGACGAAGACGATCTGACCGCTTTGGCCGAAGCTGTACGTGAAGCCGGTCTCGGAGATCGCAGCAAGTCCAACGTCGACGCAGATGAGGACATACGTCCCACAGCTCCGAGTACTGCCCGTACAGGGCGTCGTGGACACCTCCGCGTTCTGCCCGACCCGTCCAACTGACGCGAGATTCGTCGCCGCAGACGCTAGGCTCGACCGAGTACTTCCACACCCGAGTACTGCGAATCTCCGGACGCTACGCGCCCGGACGTTCCCGTCTGTGAGGGTGCATGCACAAGGAGATTTTCAGTGGGGCGAACAGCCGAGTCGGTTGCTGCAATCATCAAGGCGTACGACGTGCGCGGCGTGGTCGGTGAGCAGATCGACGAAGATTTTGTCCGCGACGTCGGTGCATCGTTCGCCCGTCTGGTCCGCGACGAGGCCGGCGCCGCCACGACGGTTGTGATCGGCTACGACATGCGTGCATCGTCGCCCACACTGTCTTCGGCTTTCGGTGACGGCGTGCTCGCTCAAGGGCTCGACGTCGTCTACATCGGATTGGCGTCGACGGACGAGCTCTACTTTGCATCCGGTTTGCTGAACTGCCCGGGCGCGATGTTCACAGCGAGCCACAATCCGGCCAAGTACAACGGCATCAAGATGTGCCGGGCCGGCGCCAAGCCGGTCGGTCAGGACACCGGTCTCGCAATCATCTCCGCCGAGGTCGTTTCGGGTGTGCCCGCGTACGACGGGCCGGCGGGCACCGCCAGCACCAAGGACGTCCTCGAGGACTACGCGAGCTACCTGCGCGGATTGGTCGACCTGGCTGCGTTGCGTCCGCTGAAGGTCGCAGTCGACGCAGGCAACGGCATGGGTGGACACACCTCTCCGGCCGTATTCGGGCCGATGCCTCTCGAGGTTCTCCCGCTGTACTTCGAGCTCGACGGCACATTCCCCAACCACGAAGCCAATCCGCTCGATCCGGCCAACCTCGTCGACCTGCAGGCCTACGTGCGTGAAACCGGTGCAGACATCGGTTTGGCGTTCGACGGTGACGCAGACCGTTGCTTCGTGGTCGACGAGAAGGGTGACCCGGTCTCGCCGTCCGCGGTGACGGCACTCGTCGCCAAGCGTGAACTCGCGAAGGAACCGGGCGCGTCGATCATCCACAACTTGATCACGTCACGGGCAGTGCCCGAACTGGTCGAAGAACTCGGCGGCGTCGCAATTCGTACCCGAGTCGGCCACTCGTTCATCAAGCAGGAGATGGCCGAGACCGGTGCCGTCTTCGGCGGCGAGCACTCCGCTCACTACTATTTCCGCGACTTCTGGGGCGCCGACTCCGGCATGCTCGCGGCGTTGCACGTACTCGCTGCGCTGGGCGAGCAGGACCGCCCGCTGTCGGAGTTGATGGCGGAGTACACGCGCTACGCGGCCTCGGGCGAGATCAACTCCACGGTGGCGGACGCAGCCGATCGCACGGCCGCCGTACTGGCAGCATTCGCGGACCGCACCGAGTCGGTGGATCGCCTCGACGGAGTCACGGTCAGCCTCGAGGGAAATGCCTGGTTCAACCTGCGCGCGTCCAACACCGAACCATTGCTGCGACTCAACGTCGAAGCACCCACGTCCGCCGATGTCGACGCATTGGTGAACGAAATTCTGGCGATCGTCCGGGCTTGAATCCGAGTCTGATCGGTTTGTCGGTGAGCCGAAGCCCTGGGATAGTTGGGGGACTGTTTCGGGAACGACGGCGTCGGGAACGAAGGCTTTGCCACCACGAACCGCGTAGAGCTGGAATGCTGGATGGTGCGGGAACTGCTAACGGAGAAGGGGGTGCGGTGAGATGACAGCGCCGATGCCGCTTCTCGACCTCGACGACAGCGAGGGTTTGTCGGCTGCCGATTCGGAGGGGCTACTGCGGTCTGTAGCGATGGGGGGCGCACAGATTCGAGCCACCGCGTCGGCCGTCGGCGAGGGTGTGATCTCTCGGCTGGCCGGTCTGCGTCCGCGCAGCGTCGTGCTGATCGCCGGCGCCGGTGGCGCTCGACACGGAGCCAGGATCGCGCTCGCCCTCGTCGGAGATTCGATCGGGTGTCCGCTCATCGTGCTCGACCGGACGCCGTCGTGGGCCGGACCGTTGGACGTGATCGTCGTCGCCGGTGACGATGCCGGTGATCCACGCCTGGTCGAATCGGTCGACAGTGCCGTTCGCCGTGGCGCCGAAGTTGTTGTCGCCGTTCCGGACGAGGGGCCCATGCGAGCTGTGGCGGCCGGGCGCACCATGCCGTTGCCGCCGCGGCTCTACGCCTCGCCGAGGCACACGATGACGCGGTTCCTCGCCGTTTTCCTCGCGGTTGCCGCCGAAATCGAGGGCAAGGGATCGATCGAGGACCGTTCGGCGGTGCTCGGTCGAATCGCCGACGCGGTTGACACGGAAGCGTTGCGGGACGGGCCGGCCAACGAGGTATTCCACAACCCGGCCAAGTCGTTGGCCACCAGAATGAGCGGTCGACGCGTCGTTCTGTGTGGAAGTGGTTCCGTGACAACAGCACTCGCAGAGTTTTCGAGTGTTTCGCTGATGAGCTCGGGCCTGAACGCCGCTGCCGCCGAGATGTCGGAGGTGATCCGTTCGGCACGAGCGTTGTTCGCGCCCGACGCAGCTTCGCGTGATTCGGTTTTCCACGACCCGTTCTTTCACGATCCGCAACTGGACGGCGCACTGCCGACCGCGCCGGCGCGGGCGTTCGTTTTCGCGACCGAATCCACGCGCGGGGAGGCGAAACGGCGGATGGACGCACTGGCCGACGCGGATCTGGTCGTGGCGGCAGACGAAGACCAGACCAACGTGGTGATATCGGAGATGGAGCAGGTGTTCGTGTTGGCGTCTCGAGTAGACATGGCTGCGGCGTACGTGCAGTTGACGGGTGGTGCGAAGTAAGTGCGTGAACTCGAAGGTGCACTTCGTTCCTATGCCTGGGGTTCGCGAACGGCAATTGCCGAACTGCGCGGCCTCGCGACCCCGTCGAATCATCCCGAAGCGGAGTTGTGGTTGGGCGCGCATCCGGGTGACCCGGCGCGCGTGATCACCGAATCCGGAAGCGAGTCGTTGCTCGAGGTCCTGCACCGCGAACCCGAGCGTGAACTCGGGCGTGAGAACCTCGAGGCTTTCGGTGAGCGACTCCCGTTCCTGCTCAAGTTGCTTGCGGCGGAAGAACCGCTGTCGCTTCAGGCTCATCCCAGTGCGGTTCAAGCCGACGAGGGCTTTCGTCGTGAGAACGCTCTCGGCGTTCCCATGGAATCGCCGATTCGCAACTACAAGGACGGCAGTCACAAGCCCGAACTCGTTGTCGCGCTGAGCAGATTCGAAGCTCTTGCCGGATTCCGTGAGCCGACGCGCACCGTCAAACTGCTGCGCGCTCTGGCCGTCGACGAGTTGGAGCCGTACATCGGTCTGCTCGAAGGCCAACCCGATTCCGACGGGCTCCGGGCGTTGTTCACGACGTGGATCACGCTACCGTCCACGGTGCTCGGGACATTGCTCCCTGCCGTACTTGCCGGGTGCATCACCTACGTCGCGCATCACGACGCCGAATTCGTGACCGAGATCCGCACCGCGTTGGAATTGAGCGAGGCATACCCCGGCGACGCAGGCGTACTGGCTGCCCTGCTGCTCAACCGCGTCACACTCGAGCCCGGACAGGGACTGTTCCTCGCTGCCGGCAATCTCCATGCGTATCTCCATGGACTCGCGGTGGAGATCATGGCCAACTCCGACAACGTGCTACGCGGCGGACTGACGCCCAAACACGTCGACGTGCCCGAACTGCTGAGGGTTCTGGACTTCGTCGGGGCGGACATCGAAGTGCTCGATCCAGCTCCGGCACCAGGTTCGGGTCAGGCAGGATCAGGACGGTACGAGTACGTCACGCCGGCGCCCGAATTTCGTCTGACGCGTCTGGAGTTCGACTCGAATTCCACCGACCTCGTGGTCGATTCTTCCGGCCCGCGGATTCTGATCTGCACCGACGGCGCGGTCACTGCGACGTGCGGCGCCGACACTCTCGATCTCGATCGGGGCCGAGCGGCGTGGATCGCGGCCGACGAGCCCGCGATACACCTGAGCGCACGGACTCCGACTGCGCAGGTATTCAGTGCAGTAGTCGGGAACTAGGAGAGCGTGTGTCGGCTCACGGTGGCAAGAAGGCAATTCTGGCGGCTCTCGCAGCCAACGCCGGAATTGCCGTAGCGAAGTTCGCCGGATTCTTGATCACCGGATCGTCGTCGATGCTCGCCGAATCGGTGCACTCGGTGGCCGACACGTCCAATCAAGGGTTGCTGCTCCTGGGACAGAAGAAGGCAGAACGTGAGGCAGATCAACTGCACCCGTTCGGCTACGGGCGCAACCGGTACTTCTATTCGTTTGTCGTGGCACTGGTGCTCTTCACCCTCGGCTCGCTGTTCGCGATCTACGAAGGTATTCACAAGATTCAGCATCCGGAAGAACTCAATTCGGCCTTCGTGGCAATTGCGATTCTTGTCATCGCGATTTGTCTGGAGGGCTACAGCTTCCGGACCGCAGCGAAGGAATCACGACCGCTCAAGGGAAACGCGTCGTGGTGGAACTTCATCCGAACCTCTCGTAGCCCGGAACTTCCGGTTGTGCTGCTCGAGGACACCGGCGCATTGATCGGTCTGGTCCTTGCACTCGGCGGCGTCGGCCTCACGATGGTGACTGGAAATCCGGTCTTCGACGGCATCGGAACTCTGTGCATCGGTGTCCTGCTCGGCATCATCGCGATCATTCTGATCATCGAAATGCAGTCGCTGCTGATCGGTGAGGGCGCAACGGCGGTGGAGACCGAACTGATCCTGAACGCCCTGGTCGACGGAACTCGTATCGAACGCGTCATTCATTGCAAGACGCAGTACCTCGGTCCCGAGGAGATTCTTGTTGCTGCCAAGGTTGCGGTGCCGATCGGATCGACGATCTCGGATGTGGCGACGGCGATCGACGAGGCCGAGTCTCGCGTGCGCGCTGCCGTACCTGCGGCGCGGGTGATCTACCTCGAGCCGGACCTGGATCGTCTCAGGACAGATCGACCTGGGACAGATCTACAGGCTCCCGACAAACCCTGAACAAAGCCGCGCCCGCGGGCTTAGGCTGATGCCATCTCTCTACTTGCCCATAGTGGGACCTGCTGGTCCCCAGCAAGGAGGCGGCAATGGCTGTCAAGGACGAGCAGGCCGGATCTGGACGGTCGAAGCTGTTTCGAACGAAATCGATCGAGCAGTCCATCAAGGACACGGATGAACCGGAAACCAAACTCCGGAAAGAACTGAACTCGTGGGATCTCACCGTGTTCGGTGTCGCGGTGGTCATCGGCGCGGGCATCTTCACACTCACGGCTCGGACGGCGGGAAATGTCGCCGGGCCGTCGGTCTCCCTGGCGTTTGTCATTGCCGCCATCGCCTGCGGACTTGCAGCGCTGTGCTACGCCGAGTTCGCATCGACGGTGCCGGTCGCCGGGAGCGCCTACACATTCTCGTACGCGACGTTCGGCGAATTCGTCGCCTGGATCATCGGCTGGGATCTCATCCTCGAATTCGCCTTGGCGTCTTCGGTGGTCGCAAAAGGCTGGTCGCTGTACCTCGGCGAAGTGATGGGCTCGCGGAGTCCGATCGTCGAGTTGGGGCCGATCTCCTTCGACTGGGGAGCGGTGCTGGTGATCGTGGTCATCACGGTGCTGCTCGCGACCGGAACCAAACTCTCGTCGAGGGTTTCGCTGGTGATCACGGCGATCAAGGTCGCGGTGGTGTTGCTGGTGATCATCGTCGGTCTCTTCTACATCGACACCGACAACTACTCGCCGTACATTCCTCCGTCTGAACCGGGATCGACGGGGGAGGGCATCCACCAGTCCTTGTTCTCGTACGTGACGGGGGCCGGTGGCAGCACGTTCGGGTGGTACGGATTGCTCGCGGCAGCCAGTCTGGTGTTCTTCGCGTTCATCGGCTTCGACGTCGTCGCCACGACGGCGGAGGAGGCGAAGGAACCGCAGAAGGCGTTGCCACGCGGCATCCTGGGCTCTCTCCTGATCGTCACGGTTCTGTACGTGGCGGTGACACTCGTGCTGACGGGGATGGTGAAATACACCGAACTCGAGGGCGATACTTCCAACCTGGCAACGGCATTCGCCTTCCATGACATCACGTGGGCGAAAAACGTCATCTCGTTCGGTGCGTTGGCCGGCCTGACGACAGTGGTGATGGTGCTGATGCTCGGTCAGACCAGGGTGCTCTTCGCGATGGCACGCGACGGTCTGATGCCGCGACGCCTGGCGCCGACCGGCAAGCACGGAACACCGGTGCGGATCACCGTGTTGGTCGGTGTTGTGGTCGCGGTGCTCGCCGGAGTGTTTCCGATCGGCACTCTCGAGGAAATGGTCAACATCGGCACGCTGTTCGCGTTTGTTCTCGTGTCGTTGGGGGTTCTCGTGCTTCGTCGGACGCGGCCGGACCTACCCCGCGGTTTCAGGGTGCCGCTGGTCCCGCTGGTCCCGATCCTGGCCGTACTCGCGTGTCTGTGGTTGATGTTCAACCTGTCGGTGGAGACCTGGATGAGGTTCGTGGTCTGGATGGCCCTCGGTGTGGTCATCTACTTCGCCTACAGCAGACAGCATTCGTTGATCGGAAAGCGTGAACGCGGCGAAATAGAGTAATTGTACAAAGTTTGCCATTTGTCTATCACATGTACAAATCAAGTAGTACTGTCTATCTCATAGTGAACTGACTCACAGTTGCCGAGTCGGTCCGAATCGAGGAGGTAGACCGTGTCGACGCACGTGAACTCGCACTCCGGGCAGACGCTCCCGCCGGAGCAGTGGCGGGACAAGAAGAGGTATCTCTGGCTGCTCGGCCTGGTGCCGCCGACGGCGGTTTTCATCGCCGTCGGATTGGTCGCGTTGTTCAACAGCCTCGGCTGGAATGCGGTCTCGCCGGTGTGGTGGTGGATCGGGCCACTGCTCGTCTACATCCTGCTCCCGATCCTCGACATCTTCTTCGGCCCCGACGGCGAGAATCCGCCCGACGAGGTGATGGAGCGTCTCGAGAACGACAGGTACTACCGGTACTGCACGTACATCTACATACCGTTCCAGTTGGCCAGCCTGGTCCTGGCCTGCTATCTCTGGTCGGCGACGGACCTGTCCTGGCTCGGAATCGACGGGGGACTGGGGCTGATCTCCAAGATCGGTCTGGCGATCAGTATCGGTTGTGTCGCGGGAATCGGGATCAACACCGCACACGAACTCGGTCACAAGAAGGACGATCTCGAGCGCTGGTTGTCGAAGATCACTCTGGCGCAGTCGTTTTACGGCCACTTCTACATCGAGCACAATCGCGGACACCATGTACGTGTCGCCACTCCCGAGGATCCGGCGTCGTCTCGCTTCGGTGAGAGCTTCTGGACCTTCCTCCCGCGCAGTGTGTGGGGATCTCTGCGCTCGTCGTGGTCACTGGAAAAAGCCAGACTGGATCGACTGGGTAAGAAGCCGTGGACAATTCGCAACGACGTCCTGCATTCGTGGTTGATGTCCGTTGTGCTCTTCGGTGTCCTCGTCGCCGTCTTCGGGCTCTCGGTGCTGCCGTTCCTGGTGCTGCAGGCCGTGTTCGGGTTCTGCTTGCTCGAAACGGTCAACTACCTCGAGCATTACGGACTGAAGCGTCGCCGTTTGGACAGTGGGCGGTACGAGCGCGCTGCACCGGAGCACAGTTGGAACAGCGATCACATCTGCACCAACATTTTCCTGTATCACCTCCAACGTCACAGTGACCATCACGCGAACCCGACGCGTCGATATCAGACGCTACGAAGCATGGACGGTGCACCGAACCTGCCCAGCGGGTACGCGAGCATGATCATGCTCGCGTACGTTCCGCCGTTGTGGCGAAAAGTCATGGACCCCAAAGTGCTTGCCCATTACGACGGTGACATCACCCGAGTCAACGTTCAGCCGTCCAAGCGCGATCGTATCCTTGCCCGATACGGGGCAGCGTGATGAGCAGCTACAAATGCCCGGTGTGTGAATACGTCTACAACGAGTCCAAGGGTGCACCACGAGAAGGGTTTCCGGCGGGAACGCCGTGGGATGCCGTTCCGGACGACTGGTGCTGCCCGGACTGCGGCGTGAGGGAAAAGCTGGACTTCGATCCGATTCCGGAAACGGCGGGGAGTGAATCATGAACGACTACAAGCTGTATCAGTGTGCGCAATGCGGATTCGAGTACGACGAGGCGGTCGGCTGGCCGGAGGACGGTATCGAACCGGGGACTCGCTGGGACGACATTCCCGAAGACTGGAGTTGCCCCGACTGTGGGGCGGCGAAGAGCGACTTCTTCATGGTGGAGGTCGAGCGGCAGTGATTTGCGTCGGCGTCGAACGGACCTAGGTGCGGCGGTAATGTCGTCACCATGACTTCGACGCCCACCCGCCTGCCGCAGAAAGAAGCGTCGCGACTGCTGCTGCGTACCTCGGTGCTCGATTCGATGCGAGAATTGTTGACCGAACGCGACTGGTCCGAGGTAACCCTGACGGTTCTGGCCAAGCACGCAGGTGTGAGCCGTCAGACGCTCTACAACGAGTTCGGTTCGAGGCAAGGGCTCGCCGAGGCGTACGCGCTCAGGCTCGCGGACGGCTTCGTCGACGCGGTGGACGAGGCCATGGTGGCGCACGAGGGGCGTGCAGTCGAGGCATTGATGGCAGGCTTCGGGTCGTTTTTCGCCTCCAGTGCCACCGACCCGCTGGTGATCTCGTTGCTCACCGGTGAGGCCAAGCCGGACCTGCTTCGCCTGATCACCACCGACAGTGCGGTCATCATCGAGCGGGCGTCGTCGCGGCTTGCGGAGAGTTTTCAGCGAGGGTGGATTCAAGCGTCACCTGCTGATGCCGGGATTCTGGCGAGGGCGATTGCGCGCCTCGGGCTGAGCTACATTTCGATGCCGCCCGAGTCCGGAGCTTCGGTCGCGGAGGATCTGGGTACTTTGCTCGGACCGTTCATCGATGTGGCGCGCGAGGGCCGCGCAGTAGAGGGGCGGGCGGGAGAGGGCGTCTAACCGATAGCCTTGTGCACCGATAGGCTTGTGCAGAGTATGCACGTCAACCAGGAGAGGCAGATGACGACCTCAGTTTCAACAACGCCCGTGGCCGAGAGCCGTAACGGCATCGACTTCAAAGTTGCAGATCTTTCGCTCGCGGAGTTCGGTCGCAAGGAAATCCGTCTGGCAGAGCACGAGATGCCCGGCCTCATGGCGCTTCGTCGCGAATACGCAGAGGTGTTGCCGCTCAAGGGCGCTCGCGTTTCCGGCTCGCTGCACATGACCATTCAGACCGCAGTTCTGATCGAGACGCTGACCGCGCTCGGTGCCGAGGTGCGCTGGGCTTCGTGCAACATCTTCTCCACACAGGATCACGCTGCCGCCGCTATCGTCGTCGGTCCGCACGGCACCCCGGAAGAGCCCAAGGGCGTTCCGGTTTTCGCTTGGAAGGGTGAAACCCTCGAGGAGTACTGGTGGGCAGCGGAGCAGATGCTGACCTGGCCGGGTGAGCCTGCCAACATGATTCTCGACGACGGTGGCGACGCCACCATGCTGGTGCTCAAGGGCGCACAGTTCGAGAAGGCCGGCGTCGTGCCGCCGACGGACGACGACCAGGATTCCGACGAGTACAAGGTCTTCCTTGCACTTCTGCGTCAGTCCCTCGAGTCCGACAAGGGCAAGTGGACCGCGATCGCCGAGTCCGTCCAGGGCGTCACCGAGGAGACCACCACGGGCGTTCTGCGTCTGTACCAGGTTGCCGCTGCCGGTGAACTCACGTTCCCCGCGATCAACGTCAACGACTCGGTCACCAAGAGCAAGTTCGACAACAAGTACGGCACGCGCCACTCGCTGCTCGACGGCATCAACCGCGGCACCGACGTTCTGATCGGTGGCAAGGCTGCGCTGGTCTGCGGTTACGGAGACGTCGGCAAGGGTTGCGCCGAGGCACTTCGTGGCCAGGGCGCTCGCGTCGCCGTCACCGAGGTCGACCCCATCAACGCCCTCCAGGCGCTGATGGACGGCTTCGAGGTCAAGACGGTCGAGCAGGCCATCGGCTGGGCCGACATCGTGATCACGTCCACCGGTAACAAGGACATCATCACGTTCGAGCACATGAAGGCCATGAAGCACCAGGCCATCCTGGGCAACATCGGACACTTCGACAACGAGATCGACATGGCCGGCCTCGAGAAGTCCGGCGACGTCACGCGGATCAACATCAAGCCGCAGGTCGACGAGTTCACGTTCGCCGACGGCCACTCGATCATCGTGCTGTCCGAAGGCCGCCTGCTCAACCTCGGCAACGCGACGGGCCACCCGTCGTTCGTGATGAGCAACAGCTTCTCCAACCAGGTCATCGCGCAGATCGAACTGTGGACGAAGCCGGACGAGTACGACAACGAGGTCTACCGCCTCCCCAAGCACCTCGACGAGAAGGTCGCCAAGATCCACGTCGAGGCACTCGGTGGCACGCTGACCAAGCTCACCAAGGATCAGGCAGAGTACATCGGCGTCGACGTCGAAGGCCCGTACAAGCCGGAGCACTACCGCTACTGACCCGGTGATTCATCGCTGAGGATGTAGTGCCCGCCGTCCCCCGGTCTGCGCAAGCAGGCCGGGGGATAGGCTTGTCCGCCGTGGGAACACTGGTGGCATTGGAAGGCCTCGACGGAGCTGGAAAGCGGACGTTGATCGGCAAAGTGGAGGGCGAACTCCGCCGCGGCGGCACGTCGATCGCGACGCTGGATTTTCCGCGGTACGGAAAGTCGATCCACGCGGATCTCGCTGCTGAGGCGCTCAAAGGTTCACACGGAGACCTGGCCGAGTCCGTGAACGCGATGGCAGTTCTGTTCGCCTTGGACCGCGCCGGTGCTGCGGGTCAGATCTCGGAACTGTTGTCCACCAACGACATTGTTCTCCTCGATCGCTACGTGGCGTCCAACGCTGCCTACAACGCGGCGCGGGTGCATCAGGGCGTGGACGGCGAGATGGTCGCCTGGGTCCGTGAATTGGAGCTGGGCCGACTCGCTCTCCCTTCTCCCGATCTACAGTTGTACCTCGACGTACCGGTAGCCCTCGCCGAGCAGCGCGCCCGCTCCCGTGAGGCCGAGGACGCGTCGCGTCAGCTCGACGCGTACGAGCGTGACGGCGGCCTGCAGGCCCGAACCGGTGAGCTGTACGCCCAGTTGGCAGCGACGGACTGGGTCTCACCCTGGTGGATCGTGGGGCCGGAGACGGACCCGGCCGACCTGGCGCGCAGGCTCGCGGATTTCGCGTGATCGGTCACCCTTGCAGCCGGGATTCGAACTTTCCGGCACAGTAGAGGGAAAGACGCGGCACGCCGCACGGCCTCGTAACGGTCTGATTCATCGCTCCGAGATGCAACGATAGGGATATGAAACCAAGGATTCTGGTTGTCGACGACGACACGGCACTCGCCGAGATGCTCACGATCGTGCTGCGTGGTGAGGGTTTCGATCCCTACGTGGTAGGCGACGGAACCCTGGCGCTCGCGGCAGTGCGTGAGACTCGCCCCGATCTCGTTCTGCTCGATCTCATGCTTCCCGGAATGAACGGGATCGACGTATGCCGGGTTCTGCGTGCAGATTCCGGTGTGCCCATCGTGATGTTGACGGCCAAGACCGATACCGTCGACGTCGTGCTCGGCCTCGAATCCGGTGCGGACGACTACATCATGAAGCCGTTCAAGCCGAAAGAATTGGTGGCGCGGGTGCGCGCTCGTCTGCGCCGCACCGAAGAGGAGCCCGCGGAGCTGCTGAGCATCGCCGACATCGTGATCGACGTTCCGGCTCACAAGGTCAGCCGCGGCAGCGAGCAGATCTCGCTCACACCACTCGAATTCGACCTGCTGGTCGCATTGGCGCGCAAGCCGCGCCAGGTGTTCACCCGTGAAGTCCTTCTCGAGCAGGTGTGGGGATACCGCCACGCCGCCGACACCCGTCTGGTGAACGTGCACGTTCAGCGTTTGCGCGCCAAGGTCGAAACTGATCCCGAGAATCCCGAAGTGGTTCTGACGGTCAGGGGGGTCGGCTACAAGGCCGGACCGCCGTGAGCGGAGTTTCCAGGTGGCGTCGTCGTCTCAACCGACGGCTGACGCCATTTCTGCGGTGGTGTCACTCGATGAGCAACACCCTCGCGCACACGTGGCGACGCTCGCTCCAGTTGCGAGTGGTCGTCTCGACTTTGACGTTGTCTCTGATCGTCATCGTCATTCTCGGTGTCGTGCTCACCAGCCAGATCACCGATCGGCTGTTGGAAACGAAGATCACCGCAGCCACCGAGGAAATGGACCGTGCCCGCGGCATCGTCGAAGACCAACTCGCGGGTGTCGACGATTCGACGGCGCTCAACGTCCAGTTGGAAAGCGCTGCGTCCGGACTGACGAGCCGTCGAAACCAGACCTCGGGCCAAGCCTCCGGGTCGGCCGGCACCTTCGACCCGGTGCTGATCGTGCCCGGTGACGGGCCGCGACAGCCGACAAGTTCGGGTCCGGTCGAGCAGATCCCGGACAACCTTCGCGAGTTCGTCAAGCGAGGCCAGATCAGCTACCAATTCGCGACGGTGTCCAACCCGAACGGTTACTCCGGTCCCGCGCTGATCATCGGCAGCCCCACCGCGTCGTCGATCTCGGGTCTCGAGCTGTACCTGATCTTCCCGCTCGCCAGCGAAGACCGGAGTCTGTCGCTCGTTCGAAGCACCCTGCTGATCGGTGGAGCAGTCCTGCTTGTGCTCCTCGCGGCGATTTCGCTGTTGGTCGCCAGGCAGGTCGTGCTTCCCATTCGATCGGCCTCACGAATCGCGGTGCGTTTCGCCGACGGCCGACTCAAGGAGCGAATGCCGGTCCGCGGCGAAGACGACATGGCGCGCCTGGCCATGTCCTTCAACGAGATGGCCGAGAGTCTGTCCAAACAGATCACGCAGCTCGAGGAGTTCGGAAGTCTCCAGAAACGCTTCACGTCCGATGTCAGCCATGAACTCCGCACACCGCTGACCACGGTCCGAATGGCTGCTGACTTGATTTACGACGGCAGCGAGAACCTCGACCCGATGCTGCGCCGGTCGTCGGAACTGCTTGTCGCCGAACTGGACAGGTTCGAAGGGCTCCTGGCGGACCTCCTCGAGATCTCCCGACACGATGCCGGTGTCGCGGAACTGGCGTCCGAACAACTCGACGTTCGGATGTGTGCGCGAGCGGCGGTCTCCACCGTTCGCCATCTCGCCCGCGAATCCGGCACCGAACTGATCGTGGACATGCCCGACGAGCCGGTCATGGCAGATGTGGATCCGCGCCGCGTCGAACGCATCCTGCGAAATCTCCTGGCCAACGCCATCGATCACGGTGAGGGGAAGCCGATTCTGCTTCGCCTACGCGCCGACGAGAATGCCCTCGCCTTCATCGTCCGCGACAGCGGCGTGGGGTTGCGGCCGGGCGAGGAGAAGTTGGTCTTCAACCGGTTCTGGCGCTCGGACCCGTCTCGCGTCCGGCGTAGTGGTGGCACGGGACTCGGCCTCGCGATCAGCGTCGAAGACGCGAATCTGCACGACGGCAAGCTCGAGGCCTGGGGCGAACCGGGAGTTGGCGCCTGCTTCCGGCTGACGCTCTCGCGTACCCGCGGCAAGAAGGTCGTGTCGAGTCCGCTGCCGCTCAAGCCGACGACCACCAAATTCGTGCGCACGCCGAGCGAAGCCGACATCGTCGCCGATACCGTTGGCGAGGTCACGTCGTCACTGCCGACTCCGCGCGAACCGGACTCACGGAACGAGTCCAACGGTGGTGATCGATCATGATCGGAACCCGCCGTCGTCTGGGACTTCTTGCAACAACGCTCAGCGTGCTGTTGCTGACCGGTGCGTGCGCCAGTTTGCCGGAGTCCTCGTCGCCGCAGGCAATCGGGACTCTGGCAACTGCCGTGCCCGGAACGTCGGTCGAATCACCGGCCTCGGGGCGAGAGCCGGACCTACTGGTACGCGACTTCGTCAAGGCGAGTACCGACCCGTCCAACAGGCACGCCGCAGCACGTCAGTACCTCACCAAGGACGCGTCGGCGCGCTGGGACGATGCTGCCAGTGCAGTCATCGTCGACAAGATCGACACCCTGTCAGCGTCGCGAACCAGTTCCGAAGCGGTGTACACGATTCGTGTGAACAAGGTCGGTCGTCTCGACCCGGGCGGCCTGTACGTCCCCGAAGAGGGCAGCTTCGAAGCGAAGATGACGCTGACGTTGACCGACGGCGAATGGCGGATCAGTGATCTTCCTCCCGGTGTGATCATGGAGCGCCCTCAGTTCCTCGGCGCCTATCAGCGGAAATCATTGTTCTTCCTCGACCCGACGAGTCAGACGGTTGTCCCCGATCTCCGCTGGATCTCCGGTGGGCAGGACCAGGTGGCGGCTCAGTTGATCGGTCTGATGATCGACGGACCGAAGGCAGCGCTTGCGCCGGCCGTACGAAACGAACTCGGCAATGGTGTGTCGGTGATCGGTCCGATCACCAAGGCCGACGGCAAGCCGGGACAGGTCGGTGTCGGTCTCGGTGGCGTGCGCATCAACTTCCGCCTGGACAACCCGATGGATGCTGCGACGCGCGGTTTGTTTGCAGCGCAGGTTATTTGGACGCTCGCCAATGCAGATGTCGCGGGACCGTACGTTCTGCAGATCGACGGCGAACCGCTGGACGCCGCTCATTCGGACGGCTGGACCACCGCTGACGTTGCTTCCACCAATCCGCTGGCCACCACGAGTGCGACCGTCGGCCTGCACGCCTTGCGCAACGGCTCACTGGTGAGCGTCACCGAGCAGGAGGCAGCTCCGGTGCCCGGCTTCGCGGGCAATGCGGGCAACCTCACGGCGGCAGCGCTCTCCCGCGACGGCAAGCTTGTTGCCGCCGTCTCGGACACCGCTCGTCCCGATCCAGGCACAAGGTTTGCACTCTCGCTCGGCACATACGGCGAAGGTGCCGTTCCGGTACTCGAAGGCAGCGCCATCACCCGACCTTCGTGGGAGCTGGACAACAACGCGGTCTGGGCGGCGGTGAACGGCAATACCGTCGTTCGGGTCGTCCGTGAACCAGGGACGGGCCGCGTGTCGGTCACCAATGTCGACGTCGGGGCCCTCACGTCGGTCGGTTCCACGATCTCGGAACTGCGTCTCTCTCGCGACGGCGTGCGAGCCGCGATGATCATCGACGGCAAGGTCTACCTGGCCGTGGTCGTACGCACAGCCAGCGGGGTCTACGCCCTGACGAGTCCGCGCGCGGTGGCCTCGGGCTTGGGCAGTACCGCTCTCTCGCTCGACTGGAGCAACAGCGACACCATCGTGATCGCGCGTAGTGGCGCCGAAATACCGGTCGTCCAGGTCGCGATCGACGGTTCCCGAATGGACGCGCTGCCGAGTGGAAACCTGACCGCCCCCGTCACCTCCGTGGATGCGTCGCCGACCACCGAGTACGTCGCCGACGCGCGTGCGGTGTTCCAACTGAACAACAACGACCCTGCAGGCGATCGTCGTTGGCGTGAAGTGACTGTGCTGACCGGACAGAAAGCAATTCCGGTTCTACCTGGCTGACTTGTCGGTGCTCTCATTCATGTCGGTGGACTCATTCATGATTCGGCCATGGGGGACAAGAAATTCGGTGCCGGCCTGCTCGATCTGTTGTTGCCACGCGAGTGTGGTGGGTGCGCCCGCACAGGGACTCTGTGGTGTCGTGAGTGCGCGGAACTGCTGAGCGACCATCCGGTTCAACTGAGTCCGCGCGTCGATCCGGGCGTGCCGGTGTGGGCACTCGGCCGCTACGACGGCCCCAGGCGTCGCAGTGTGATCGAGATGAAGGAACGCGGTCGCCGGGACCTCACGATGCCTCTGGGGATCGCTGTGGCCGGCGCATTGGCCATGCTGGAACGGTGGGGCGAGCTCGGTGGCGGGAATCGTGCACCGATCGTCCTGGTTCCGGCTCCCACGCGCGCCCGGGCGGCGCGATCTCGAGGGGGTGATCCGGTTCGCCGGATAGCCGAGAGTGTGCGCGAGAAACAGAGAGTCGAAGAGCGGGAAGCCGGTTCTGCTCTGGGTCGTCCGATACAAGTCTGTCCGATTCTCCGGATGACGCGGGGCGTACGTGACTCGGTCGGACTGTCCGCGGCCGACCGGGTGACCAATGTGAACGGTCATGTGTCTCTCGACACCACTGCGATCTCTTCCCGCATGGGGGACAGCGACATCGTCCTGCTCGACGACGTCCTGACGACGGGAGCGACTGCGGCAGAGTCGGTTCGGGCCCTCTCGCTCCGTGGGATTCGGACAACTATCGTGCTCGTAGTTGCAGGGGCTTAGATGAATTTCGTTGGAACAGTGGCACTCGCGCGCGTTACGTACTAGCGTCGGCGGCACACCCGAAAATACTGGTAGGAGGTGGTACTTCGATACTGGTGCCGGGCGGATCCCCTCTCGGTACTTGCAGAATTTGCCGCCGCCCACCGTGGGGCGGGGCCGTAATTGGGAGGTACGAGTGACGACCCCTTCGCAAGCCTCGTTTTTCATCGAGGACGCCACCATCGAGCGTTCCGAGAATGCCGCAGCTCCGAGATCCGACGTCGTAGTCAAGGGACGAAATGTCGAGATCCCCGATCACTTCCGAATCTACGTTTCGGAAAAGCTGGCGCGACTCGAACACTTCGACCCCTCCATATTCCACTTCGACGTGGAACTCCAACATGAACGCAACCGACGACAGGCCAAGAGTTGCCAGCGCGTCGAGATCACCGCTCGAGGTAAAGGCCCGGTGGCCCGAGCCGAAGCGTCCGCAGACAGCTTCTACGCCGCCTTCGAATCGGTGATCGACAAGCTCGAGAGTCGCCTCCGTCGAACCAAGGACCGCAAGAAGGTCCATTACGGTGACAAGCGACCGGTGTCCGTCGCGGAGGCAACCGCCTCTCTCGTCGACGCAGACTCACTCGGAGTCACACCGGACATTTCGCTGAACGGTCAAGAACCGGACGAGTACGACGGCCCGGGACGCGTGGTCCGCACGAAGGATCACCCAGCCGAGCCGATGACCATCGACGACGCTCTCTACGAGATGGAACTGGTCGGACACGACTTCTTTCTCTTCCATGACAAGGAGTCGGACAAGCCGTCCGTCGTCTACCGTCGTCACGCTTTCGACTACGGATTGATCCGCCTGACATGACCCAATCGGTGGTGGGTTTGCTCGCTCGCCGCCGGTAGCGCCTACCATGGAATCCGGCCGGAGTTTTCGGACCCCGGCCGGATTTTCAGTGTGTGACCCCCTGTCGCCGAAGATTGAGGACGAAGAAGACTGTGCCGTCGCTGTCGCTATCGAAGCTGCTCCGTGTTGGTGAAGGTCGCATGGTCAAGCGGCTCAAGCACATCGCCGAGCATGTCGAATCTCTGTCGCCCGATGTCGAAGGCCTGACAGACGAGCAACTCAAAGCCAAGACCGCCGAGTTCCGTGAGCGCTACGCCGCCGGGGAAACTCTCGACGAGTTGCTGCCCGAGGCATTCTCCGTGGCCCGTGAGACATCATGGCGCGTGATCAATCAGAAGCACTTCCACGTGCAGATCATGGGTGGGGCGGCCCTGCACTTCGGCAACGTCGCCGAGATGAAAACCGGTGAGGGCAAGACCCTGACGTCGGTTCTTCCGGCTTACCTCAACGCGATCGCCGGCGACGGCGTTCACGTCGTCACGACCAACGACTACCTCGCCAAGCGCGACTCCGAGTGGATGGGCCGCGTTCACCGCGCCCTCGGCCTCGAGACCAGCGTGATCCTCTCGGGCATGACGCCGGCCGAGCGCCGCGTCGCTTACGCAGCGGACATCACCTACGGCACCAACAACGAGTTCGGCTTCGATTACCTGCGTGACAACATGACGCATTCGTTGGACGACCTGGTCCAGCGTGGCCACGCGTTTGCCATCGTGGACGAGGTCGACTCGATCCTCATCGACGAAGCCCGAACCCCACTCATCATCTCGGGCCCGGCTGACGGCTCGAGCAAGTGGTACAGCGAGTTCGCCCGCATCGCGCCGCTGCTGAAGAAGGACGTTCACTACGAGGTCGACATCCGCAAGCGCACCATCGGTGTGCACGAGGCGGGCGTCGAACTGGTCGAGGACCAGCTCGGTATCGACAACCTGTACGAAGCCGCGAATTCGCCGTTGGTGAGTTACCTCAACAACGCGATCAAGGCCAAAGAGCTCTACACCAAGGACAAGGACTACATCGTCCGCGACGGCGAGGTCATCATCGTCGACGAGTTCACCGGCCGCGTGCTGGTCGGCCGCCGCTACAACGAGGGCATGCACCAGGCGATCGAGGCCAAGGAGAAGGTGGAGATCAAGGCGGAGAATCAGACCCTCGCCACCATCACCCTGCAGAACTACTTCCGTCTGTACGACAAGTTGTCGGGCATGACTGGTACCGCCGAGACGGAAGCTGCCGAGCTTCACCAGACCTACACCCTCGGCGTGATCCCGATCCCGACCAACCGTCCGATGGTCCGAGTCGACAACGGCGACCTCATCTACAAGACCGAGGAAGCCAAGTTCGATGCCGTGGTCGACGACGTCGTCGAGCGCCACGAGAACGGCCAGCCCGTTCTGATCGGTACCACCAGCGTCGAGCGCTCGGAGTACCTGTCCAAGCAGTTCACCAAGCGTGGCGTTGCCCACAACGTCCTCAACGCGAAGTTCCACGAGAAGGAAGCGACCATCATCGCCGAGGCCGGTCGCTCCGGTGCGGTCACCGTCGCGACCAACATGGCCGGCCGCGGTACCGACGTCGTGCTCGGTGGTAACCCGGACATAATCGCGGACATCGCGCTGCGCAAGAAGGGCCTCGACCCGGTGACGACGCCGGACGAGTACGAGGCAGCCTGGGACGCCGTCCTCGACGAGGTCAAGGCTGAAGTGAAGGAAGACGCGGAGAAGGTCCGCGATGCCGGTGGCCTGTACGTGCTGGGTACCGAGCGTCACGAATCGCGTCGTATCGACAACCAGTTGCGTGGTCGTTCCGGACGTCAGGGTGATCCCGGCGAATCGCGGTTCTACCTTTCGCTCGGTGACGAGCTGATGCGCCGCTTCAACGGTTCGGCACTGGAGTCGATCATGACGCGCCTCAACTTGCCTGACGACGTCCCGATCGAAGCCAAGATGGTCTCGAAGGCCATCAAGAGCGCTCAGACCCAGGTCGAGCAGCAGAACTTCGAAATTCGCAAAAATGTCCTCAAGTACGACGAGGTCATGAACCAGCAGCGAACGGTCATCTACAAGGAGCGCCGCCAGATCCTCGAGGGTGAGGACATGGAGGGCCAGGTCGAGCAGATGATCACCGACGTGGTCACCGCCTACGTGGACGGCGCCACCGCGGAGGGCTACGTCGAGGACTGGGATCTCGAGCAGCTGTGGACGGCGCTGAAGACGCTGTACCCGGTCGGCATCGATCACAAGGCGTTGGCGGGGGAGGACGGTGCAGGTATCAACAGCGACCTGAGCCGTGACGACCTGCGCACCGCGCTGCTCGAAGACGCCCACGCGGCGTACAAGAAGCGCGAAGCCGAGATCGACGCGATCGCCGGCGAAAACGGTATGCGTGAACTCGAGCGTCGTGTCTTCCTCTCGGTCCTGGACCGCAAGTGGCGTGAGCATCTCTACGAGATGGATTACCTCAAGGAGGGAATCGGCCTGCGTGCGATGGCACAGCGTGACCCACTGGTCGAGTACCAGCGCGAGGGCTACGACATGTTCATCGGCATGCTCGACGGACTGAAGGAAGAGTCCGTCGGATTCCTCTTCAACCTGCAGGTCGAGGCAGCTCCGGCACAGCCCGCGAGCGGAATTTCTGTCACGGCGGGCTCGGCTGCTGCGGCTTCCGCCACAGCGCCCAAGCCGCTCCCGACGCAGGAAGCCGCGGCCAGGACAACTGGGACGGCTGCCCCGACGGCGTTGCGCGCCAAGGGACTTGACGACGAAGGTCCGTCACGATTGACGTACACCGGCCCGGACGAGGACGGCAAGGCGAAGGCAACCCGCGACTCGTCGGCCGACTCCGGTGACGGGGCAGCCTCACGTCGCGAACGTCGTGAAGCAGCACGGACACAGTCGAAGAGCAACCGAGCTCCGAAGTCCAAGCGCAAGCGCTGAGTTTTTCAGTACGGATAGTGCTCGACAGGCTGGACGGTCACACCACGTGTAGTGCGGTGACCGTCCAGCCCGTTCCGTCTGCGTGGTCGATCCGACCTGCGACGGCAAATGTCTGCTTGCCTCGTGTGTACGTCGCACAGACTTCGGCGGTGCGCTCCGAAACCGCTTGAACGTGGGTGCGGTGAACGGCCGCGCCGCCCATCTTTCGGGCCGAATAGTCTGAAGTGTAAAGTCGCGCAACAACTTCCAGGACGCCTGGCGTCAGTACGCCGCTGAGCTGACGTGGATTTCGGCGTCGGTCGACGGTTTCCAGAACAAGGCGAAGTGCCCGGTTCCAGAAGATGTCGGCACCCACTGGGCTTGGGACAGGAGAACTCGGGTCAGGAGAACCCGTGACAGGAGTGGCGTGCGACGACGTTCCGTTGTGTGGTGTCTTTCGCGGGCGACGCAGCGTTCGGTCTGTTCGGCATTGCGTCAGGTCTGGTCGGCACTGCGGCCGCGACAGTACGACGGTGTGCGCGTGAGGCTCGAATTGTGGTGCCGGCTCGAGAACAATTTTGCAGTCCTGCTCCATGACATCCCCCCGGATGATCGTGCGTCCGAGTTGGCCGACTCGGACTTTCGCTCCCCCGAGCGATGGTGAGAAGCATGACACGAAATGCTCGAGATGTCGCCGTGATCACCATCGCGACTTAGGGTGATGGCGTGCGGGGACTTCTGTTGGATGTCGGTGGTGTGCTGTTCGGTCCGGGATCGGATCTCGAGGGCTTGAGCGCGCTCGTGCGCGCTGTGAGGGCCCGCGGAATCGTGACGGGAATCGTCAGTAACGATCCCGGCGGCGACAGTGCTCAGTGGTTGCGGGATCTCGGCGACGGGGTCTTGGTCGACGACGTGATCCTGTCCGGTGACGTGGAGATGGCAAAGCCGGATGCCGAGATCTATCTGCTCGCGGCGAGTCGGTTGGGCGTCGACCCGGGGGAGTTCGTTTTCGTGGACGATCTCGAGGTCAACGTGCGCGCGGCGGTCGCCGTCGGGATGGTCGGCGTCCATCACGTCGGCTCGGAATCGACGATCGAGGAGTTGTCGATTCTGTTCGATCTGGGCGAAGGAGGGGACACGAAGCCATGGTGAACAGACTGACCACTCAGGACGCGGCTTTCTACTTCCTCGAAGCCGGGACGACGCCGATGCATGTCGGCTCGTTGGGGATCTTCAGGCAACTGCGAAACGGGATCGATCACGAGGAATTGCTTCGTCTGGTCGAAGATCGGCTCGGATCGGTTCCGCGGTACCGCCAGCGGGTTCGAGAGGTGGCGTTCGGCCTGGCCCGCCCGGTGTGGGTGGACGACTCGGATTTCGACATCACCTATCACGTACGCCGATCGGCTCTGCCGAAGCCCGGTTCCGACGAACAGTTGATGGATCTGATCGCCCGGCTGACGTCCAGACCGCTCGACAGCACGAGGCCGTTGTGGGAGATGTACCTGGTCGAGGGGCTGACCAGAAACAGATTTGCCATCTTCACGAAGTCTCATTCGTCGTTGGTCGACGGCGAAGCGGCTCCCGAGATCAGCCAGGTGATCTTCGATCCGGAGAAGAATCGAGCGCCCGGCCCCGAGGAACTGTGGATGCCGGCCAGGCCGCCGAGCGACACCAGCTTGTTGGTCAGTGCACTGGCAGATCTCGTGACGAGCCCGGGGGAGGGGATCGCACGGGCGCGCGCAACGTTCAACGACGTGACGACGTCTGTGACCGAGGCGGTCAGTGCACTCGGAAAACTTGCAGAAGTGGTCCGAACGGCGACGCAGGTGGCCCCGTCGAGCCCGCTCAACGCCACCATCTCGCGCAATCGACGCCTTGCGGTGGCCAAGACGTCTCTCGAAGACTATCGACGCATTCGTGCGCGGTACGGGTGCGAGATCAACGACGTGATCCTGACCGTCATCGCAGGTGCGATGCGGAACTGGCTGCTCTCGCGCGGCGAACCGGTGACCGAGGCGACCATCGTGCGGGCGATGGTTCCCATGTCGGTCTACACCGACGGCCCCGAGAGCCCCGACGTCGACGATCCGCAGGCGCCGGGACATGTTTCCTCGTTCCTGATCGACCTGCCTGTCGGCGAACCCAACGCGGTGGTTCGGCTCTCGCACGTTGCGCATGCGACGGAGGCGTTTGCACGCCAGGGCCGGCGGGTGACCGCACAGACGATGGTGCGGATGTCCGGGTTTGCGCCGGCGACGCTGCATGCGATGAGTTCACGCGCGGCCAGCAGTCTCTCGCAGCGAATGTTCAATCTGATGATCACCAACGCACCGGGTCCGCAGTTCCCGCTCTACCTCGGCGGGGCTCGGATGCTGGAGATGTATCCGGTGTCGCCACTGCTCAAGAATCAGACACTCAGCATCGCCCTGACGTCGTACGACGGAAATGTCTACTACGGTTTGAATGCCGACCGTGACGCGATGTCGGACGTCGACGTCGTTCGTTCGCTGATCTTCGAGTCACTCGAGGAATTGACGGATGCGAGTCGGTGACGGACGAGCATGAAGGTGGTCTCATGAGGGTGTACGTGCCGGCGACGGTCGAGATTTTGCAGAAGTTGGTCGCAGATCAGGAGTTCGACCCGATGAGCCGGACGGCTTTTGCGGTCACCCCGACTCTGCGTGAGTCGTATGCGGCGGGGGACGACGACGAGTTGGCCGAGGTCGCGATGGGTGAGGCGGCGCGTGCGTCGCTGCGATTGATCGCCGGAACCGAGGGTGACGTCACCTTCCGGCGCGCCGTCGTCGCTGCCGACGTCGACGATGCCGACGTGAAACTGCGGCCCGATCTCGACGATTCGGTGGTTCGACTGGCAGGTCCTGTCACGATGGCTCAGGTTGCATCTGTGCATGTCGACCTCGAACAGGCAGAATCGGACATCGAGCGCGCTGCTGGCATAGTCGACGCGGCGGATCTCGGTGATGCCGATGCCGAGTTCACGCTCGGCGACGCGGAGGACCACGAGTTGGCGTGGTACGCCGCGCAGGAGTTGCCGTTCTTGCTCGACCTGCTGTGAATGTGCTTACCGTGAAGTAACCTACGGTACCGTAACCTGATAACCTACGGTACCGTAGGCAGTGGGTTCGGAAGGTGAGAGGTGGAGGTCTGATGGGTCTGAAGGACTGGATCGAGGCACCGGCAGCGTCGGTCGTTCCGGCAGCGCGGTCGAAGCTCAATCTGCTTCGCGGTGCGGCGGCTCGGCTGACCACACCATTGCTTCCCGACGACTATCTCCACCTCGCAAATCCGTTGTGGTCGGCCCGCGAACTGCGTGGTCAGATCGTCGAAGTACGGCCCGAGACCACGGATTCGGCGACCATCGTCATCAAGCCGGGTTGGGGATTCGACTTCAACTACCAGCCGGGGCAGTACATCGGTATCGGCCTCCACATCGACGGTCGTTGGCATTGGCGCTCGTACTCCCTGACTTCTCCGCCCAACTGGGAGAACAAGCGCATCTCCATCGCGGTCAAGGCCATGCCCGAGGGCTTCCTGTCGAGCCACCTCGTCAGTGGCGCGGTCCCGTCGGGAACCATCGTTCGACTGGCCACGCCGTCCGGCAACTTCGCCTTGCCGGATCCGCCGCCGGAGAAGATCCTGTTCATCACTGCGGGCAGTGGCATCACTCCGGTCATGGGCATGTTGCGGACGATGAACCGGCGCGGTCAATTGCCCGACGTCATGCACATCCACTCGGCTCCGACGGAATCCGACGTCATGTTCGCCGACGAACTCACGGCGCTGCATGTCGAGCACGAGGACTTCGTCAGCCACGTCCAACTCACGCGACGTGACGGAAAGTTCAAACTCAGCTCTCTCGACACGGTCTGCCCCGATTGGCGCGAGCGCCACACCTGGGCGTGCGGACCGCTTCCTTTGCTCGACGAACTCGAAGACGTCTGGAAGGCGGAAGGTATCGAGGATCGCCTCCACATGGAGCGATTCGCGGTATCGCGCATCGACGCTTCGGCGGACGGCGGCACGGTCACGTTCGAGAAGTCAGGTAAGACCATCACCGTCGACGGCGCGACGACGCTTCTGGAGGCCGGCGAGCAGTCCGGTGCCTTGATGCCGTTCGGTTGCCGCATGGGCATCTGCCAGACGTGTGTCGTACCTCTCGTTGCCGGTCACGCGATCGATCTACGCTCGGGGAAACAGCACGCGGAGGGTGAGCGCATCCAGACGTGCATCTCCGCCGCCGCGGGCGACTGTACGCTGGACGCATAGCTTCTAGGCACACGGAGGACCACGGTGGCCATCACCGATATCAAAGAGTTTTCGCACCTCACCGAGGCCGATGTCGAAGCTCTCGGACGTGAACTCGATCAGATTCGACTCGACATCGAAGACTCTCGCGGAATCCGGGACGCCCGCTACATTCGTCGCGTCATTCGCGTGCAACGCGCGTTGGAGCTCGGCGGGCGCATCGCACTGTTCGGCAGCCGGTATCGACCGGCGTGGCTGGTCGGTACAACCCTGCTGAGCCTGTCGAAGATCATCGAGAACATGGAACTCGGGCATAACGTGATGCACGGGCAATGGGACTGGATGAACGATCCCGAGATTCACTCGGTCTCGTGGGAGTGGGATCAGACCGGTCCTTCCGAGCATTGGAAGCGCGCACACAACTACCAACACCACACGTACACCAACGTCGTAGGGATGGACGAGGATCTCGGTTTCGGGATTCTGCGTATGACGCGTGACGAGCCGTGGAAGCCGATCAACCTCTTCCAGCCGATCGCCAACGTGATCTTGGCGGCCACGTTCGAGTGGGGTATCGCGCTGCACGACCTCACAGCGGCAGCCGAGTTGGAGGGCGCGGAAAAGGGCCAACTGAACTCGCAGGCGAACAAAGACTTCGCGCGCAAGATCTTTCGTCAGGTCGGCAAGGACTTCATCTTGTTCCCGGCGCTGACGGGGCCGGCGTGGAAGTCGACCATGACGGCCAATGCCACTGCGAATCTCGTGCGCAACCTGTGGGCGTACGTCGTCATCTTCTGTGGCCACTTCCCGGACGGCGCCGAGAAGTTCACAGTTGCCGAATTCGAGCAGGAGACTCGTCACGAGTGGTACCTGCGCCAGATGCTCGGAAGTGCGAACTTCAATTCCGGCAAGCTCATGGGACTCATGAGTGGCAACCTGAGCTACCAGATCGAGCACCACGTGTTCCCTGATCTTCCGAGCAACCGCTACCCCGAGATTGCCGTGAAGATGCGTGCGCTGTGCGAGAAGTTCGATCTCCCGTACACCACCGGTTCGCTCTTCAAGCAGTACCTTCTGGCACTGCGCACGATCCACAAGCTGGCATTGCCGGACAAGTGGCTCACTGCGACCTCGGACAATGCTCCGGAAACGTCCTCGGAACTGCGGTTCCGTGACTCAGGGTTCCGGGATGCAGCCATGGCGATGGTCGAGGACCTGCGTACCGATCCGGTCACCGGTAAGCGTCTGGGATTGTTGACTGCACTCAAGTCGCAGGCCCGTTCCCGCATGCCGAAGCGCCGGAAGTGATATAGGTTACATCGGGAAAAACCTAACCTACGGTGCCGTAAGTTACGCTACAGTAGGTGCAGTTGATCTGAACGATTCGAAATCATGATCGTTCTGCACTTACTACTTTGCGCCTAACTCACTGCTAGGAGGCTTTCCATGGCGATTGCAGATGTCAAGGAATACGCACATCTCACGGACGCTGACATCGAGGCGCTCGGCCGCGAACTCGACGCGATTCGTCGCGATATCGAGGAGTCGCGCGGCGAGAAGGACGCGCGCTACGTGCGCAACGTCATTCGCCTGCAGCGTTCGCTCGAAATCAGCGGCCGCGCAGTGCTTTTCGCCAGCCGTCGCCGTCCGGCGTGGCTCGCCGGAGTGGGCCTGCTGACGCTCTCGAAGATCATCGAGAACATGGAACTCGGGCACAACGTGATGCACGGGCAGTGGGACTGGATGAACGACCCGGAGATCCACTCCACCTCGTGGGAGTGGGACGTCACCGGCCCGTCTGCGCACTGGAAGCAGACCCACAACTACCTGCATCACAAGTACACCAACGTCCTCGGAATGGACGACGACGTCGGATACGGGCTCCTCCGCGTCACTCGCGATCAGCGGTGGAAGCCCTTCAACGCCGGCAACCTGGTCTACAACACCCTGCTCGCCCTGTTCTTCGAGTACGGCATCGCTGCTCAGCACCTCGAGCTGGGCAAGGTGGCCAAGGGCCGCGCCGACAAGGAAGAGACGCAGCGCAAGCTCCGTGAGGTCGGCGAGAAGATCGGCAAGCAGGTCCTGCGCGACTACGTCATCTACCCGGCCATCACCGGCCCGGCGTGGAAGAGCACGTTGTCGGCCAACTTCACCGCCAACACTCTGCGGAACGTGTGGACCAACGCGGTCATCTTCTGCGGCCACTTCCCGGATGGTGCCGAGAAGTTCACCAAGGAAGACATCGACAAGGAAACGCAGGCTCAGTGGTACCTGCGCCAGATGCTCGGCAGCGCCAACATCGAGGGCAGCGCGCTCATGGACTTCATGACGGGCAACCTGAGCTATCAGATCGAGCATCACCTGTTCCCCGATCTGCCCAGTAACCGCTACAAGGACATCGCGGTCACGGTGCGTCAGCTCGCGGACAAGTACGACCTGCCGTACACGACGGGCCCGCTTGCCGTGCAGTACGCCAAGTCGTGGCGCACCATCGCCAAGCTGTCGCTGCCCAACAAGTACCTCAAGGACACCGTCGACAATGCGCCCGAGACGGCGTCGGAGCGGATGTTCGACGGCGATCCGACGTCGACTGTCGATCCAGTGACCGGGCGTCGTAGTGGTCTCAAGAGCGCCATCGCACGTAAGCGTAAGAGTGGAAAGCTGCGCAGCCTCCTCGGCCTGCGCTGATTCCTGACTTCGCGGACAAGAGGCAACAAGCGGCCCGACACCATTCGATGGTGTCGGGCCGCTTCTCTTGCGCAGGGGTATTGCTCAGTACTGATCGTTGGACTTGATCGCTTCCAGCAGTTGTCGCACAGCGACGACGCGCCGTGCGGATTTGCCCTCCAGTAGGTCGAGCTTGCATTCGGGATCCGCCGGCGGACCCAGGTGCGTGCATCCGCGCGGGCAATCCTCGATGGCCGCAGCCAGGTCCGAGAAGGCCGCCACCACGTTCTCGGGTGAGATGTGCGCCAGACCGAATGAACGGATGCCGGGGGTGTCGATCACCCAGCCGCCACCGGCTAGGGGGAGCGCCACCGATTGTGTCGACGTGTGCCGCCCCTTGCCGACGCCGGACACGATGCCGACAGCTCTATTGGCATCGGGGACAAGGCGATTGACCAACGTCGACTTTCCGACGCCGGAATGCCCGATCAGGGCGGTCAACTTGTGCTCGAGGATCTGCGTCAGTTCGTCGAGAGGATCGTCACGGCCGGCGACCACCACTTGGATGTCGAGGTCGGCGAAAGTGCTCGCGAATTCCTCGGGTGGTTCGAGGTCGCTCTTGGTCAGGCAGACGATCGGCGTCAGGCCACCCACGTAGGCGGCGACCAGTGCGCGCTCGACAAAGCCCGTGCGCGGTGGGGGATCCGCGAGTGCCACGACGATGAGCAACTGCTCGGCGTTCGCGACGACGATGCGTTCGAAGGGATCGGTGTCGTCGGCTGTTCGGCGCAGAACCGTCGAGCGCTCGGAGACCCGGATAATGCGAGCGAGGGTGTCGGTTTTGCCCGACAGGTCGCCGACGATGTCCACCTGATCGCCGACGACGATGGGGGTGCGGCCCAGCTCGCGGGCGCGCATCGTCACGATCAGCCGGTCGGGATCGCCGCCCAGGACGCAGCCCCAACGGCCACGATCCTTCGACACCACCATCCCCGATTCAGCCGACAGATGTTCGGGCCGTGTCTTCGTACGGGGGCGTGACCCGCGTCCGGGGCGTACCCGGACGTCGGACTCGTCGTACTGCCGCGGAGTCAGAAGCTTGCCTTCGGCGTCGCGGTCGAACTTTCGAGCATGTCGACCCACATGTTCTCGAAGCCGGGCAACGTCTTGGCAGTGGTTCCGACGTCGTCGACCTCGACGCCGTCGACGACCAGGCCGATGATGGCACCGGCGGTTGCCATGCGGTGGTCGGCGTACGAGAGCCATTGGCCGCCATGAAGTTCCGCGGGGACGATGGTCAGTCCGTCGTCGGTTTCGGTGACGGAGCCGCCGAGCTTGTTGATCTCGTCGGCGAGGGCGGCCAGACGGTCGGTCTCGTGCCCGCGCAGGTGCGCGATACCTCGTAGGTGCGAGGTGCCCTCGGCGAGAGCGGCCAGCGCCGCGACGGTGGGGGTGAGTTCTCCCTCGTCGTGGAGGTCGATGTCGATGCCGCGTAATTTCTCCGGGCCGCGAACAGTCAGCACGCCGTCGGCAAGAGTGACGTCGGCGCCCATCGACGCGAGGATCCCGCGGATCGCGTCACCAGGCTGTGTCGTCGACGACGGCCACATCGGGACACTGACGGTTCCTCCGGTGACTGCGGCAGCGGCCAGGAACGGTGTGGCGTTGGAGAGATCGGGTTCGATCGCCCAGTCCACGGCGCGTACGGGCCCAGGTGCCACCCGCCAGGTGTCCGCGTCGCCACCCGTGGCGGGCGTCGTCACGGAAATGCCGGCCTGCCTGAGCATTTCGACGGTCATGTCGATGTGCGGCATGGAGGGGACCGGCTTGCCGTCGTGATGGACGGTGACACCCTCCTCGAAGGCAGCGGCCGAGAGGAGGAGACCGGAGACGAACTGCGACGAACCGGATGCGTCGATGGTGACCGTCCCGCCGCGTAGGGATCCGGTTCCGGAAACGGTGAACGGGAGTGCGTCACCCTCGATGTGTGCGCCGAGTCCGCGCAGTGCCTCCAGGATGGTGCCGAGAGGTCGTGTGCGTGCCTGCTCGTCGCCGTCGAAGCGGACGATTCCGTCGGCCATCGCGGCGAGCGGCGGCAGGAAGCGCATGACGGTGCCCGCGAGACCGCAGTCGACGTCTCCGCCGCGGAGGGGACCGGGAACTATGCGAAGTGTGGTCGGATCGCCGGCTTCCTCGACGCCGATACCGAGGTCGCGCAAAGCGGCGATCATCAGGTCCGCGTCACGGCTGCGGAGTGCACCCGTGATCGTGGAGGGGCCATCCGCAAGCGCGGCCAGAATCAGAGCTCGATTGGTGATGGACTTGGATCCGGGCAGCGTCACCACTGCATCGACGGGTGCTTGGGCCCTCGGGGCGCTCCACAGACTCAGACTCACATGGTCCATCTTCTCTCATCGGTGGGGGAATGGTCGAAACCGTGCCACCCTGGGTGTCATGTGCGGAAGGTATGCGACCACAGCGGACCCGGCCACCCTGGCGGTGGAACTCGATGCGCTCGACGAGACCGACCACTCGGCGCCCGTCGAAGCCGACTACAACGTGGCTCCGACGACCGAGGTGCTGACCGTCGTGGAACGCCACGATCGGGAAAACCCCGACAGCGATCCGACCAAGAGGATTCGGCGGATGCGCTGGGGCTTGGTGCCCTCGTGGACCAAGGAACTGGGTAAGGGCCCGGTCCTGTTCAACGCGCGTGCCGACTCGTTGGCGGACAAGCCCGCGTTTCGGACCGCGTTCAAGTTCAAGCGTTGCCTGGTCCCGATGGACGGGTGGTACGAGTGGCAGACCGAGGCCACCGGCGGGAAAAAGGCAGCGAAGATTCCTTACTACATGCACCCCGACGACGGAACACGGCTGTTCATGGCTGGTGTGTGGTCTGCCTGGCGAGACCCGAAGGTCGAGAATGCGAGCCCCGTCCTGAGCTGCTCGATCGTCACAGTCGACTCACTCGGCCATCTGGAGCAGGTTCACGACCGGATGCCCCTCGCCCTGCCTCGAGACCGCTGGGAGGCGTGGCTCGATCCCGACAACACCGTCGATTCGGCTCTGCTCGAACCGACCCCGGACCTTTTCGAGCGGATCGACATCGATCGAGTCCGGCCGCTGGTCAACAGTGTCAAGAACAACGGACACGAGTTGATCGAGCCGGACGTCGACCGTGCCGGAGAGCAGATCAGCCTGCTCTAGCAGTCAGGCGAGAGACCAGGTGACGGTCACTTCGAACGAAACCTGCTGGGTTCCCGGGGCGAGAACCATGTCGGACATCGAGGCGTCGGGAGCGCGCATGGTCTGACCGCCACTAGTGTCGTGTGCCTCGGTGATGGTCACGACGTTCTCGAGCGACGTGCCAGAGAGATCCGCGTACTGCTCGGCACGGTTCTTCGCGTCCTCGAAGGCCCGGGTGCGAGCGTCGGCCAGAAGCTGAGAGTCGTCGTCGATGGCGAAGGCGACGTTGCCGAGTCGCGCTGCGTTTCCACCCGCCGCGATACCGGCGTCCAGCACACCCGAAGCTTTGTCGAGATCGCGGACGACGATTCGTACCGAGTTGGTCGCCCGGTAACCCGTCACGTTACCGCCGACGAACGGTCCACCACTGGCGTCGTACTGCGGCTGAACCGACAGATCGCTTGTCTGCACGTCCTCGGCGGCCACTCCGGCATTGACTATCGCGTCGATCATCTGGCGGGCCTTGTCATTCGACTCGGAAACCGCTCCCGATACATCCGCGGCGACAACCTCGATGCCGATGTCCGCATTGAGGATGTCCGGCGCCCCGCGGACCTGTCCTGATCCGACCACCGTGACTTCCTTGGCGGCGCTGTCGGAACTCCCGCAGGCCGTCAGTGAGACGGCGAGGGCAGCGGCTGCAGCGGTCAGTGCAAAAATTTTCAGGGGTGGACGCTTGGTTTGTGGACGCATGAACAGACCGTAGCGACCGGATCCTCAGCCCGCTGTGATTTGTGCGGTGACCGCGCCGCTCAGCTGAGCAAGGTCGGCCGGAGCCAGTTCGATTTCGAGGCCGCGTCGTCCGGCACTACAGAGAACCCGATCCCAGTCGAGAGCCGAGGCGTCGATCACGGTCGGCAGTTTCTTGCGTTGGCCGAGCGGTGAGATGCCACCGAAGACGTAGCCGCTCGAGCGCTCGGCTTCGGCGCGATCGGCCATGACGGCTTTGCTTGCACCGAGTGCAGCGGCCGCAGCTTTGAGTGAGAGTTTGTCCGGTACCGGCAGAACCGCGACGGCGAGCTTGCCCGTGTCGAGTTTGACGACCAAGGTCTTGAAGATCTGGGCGGCCTCGACGCCTACCAACTCGGCCAGCGCCGTGACCGCCTCGTCGCCGAACGATTCGGCGCGGGGGTCGTGGTCGTAGCTGTGAACGCGGTGCGGTGTCTTCGACTTGCCGAGCAGTGCGGTTGCAGGGGTCGCTGTTCCAGCCATGACGAAGACCTTAGGTGGACCCCTCTATTCGGACTCCGACCAGGCCGGGAACAGAGTCGCAGACTCCCGTGTTGGTAACAGTTGATGAAACTTGTCCCGAGAAGCGAAGGAGCGACCGTGCTGGCTGTGTGTGAGCCACCACCGGCCCGTGGGTCGGATCTTCAGTTGGCGGTAACCTTGATCCCTACGGCTAGTGAAGGGATCAGAGTGCTGGAACACGACCGGCCCAAGGACGAACCGTCGGAGGTTTCCGAACCTGTCGATGGTGCGGTGTCCGAAACGCCCGAAACTGCGGATGAGTTGATTGCCCGGTTCGAGCGTGACGCGCTCCCGTTGCTCGACCAGTTGTACGGCGCTGCACTGCGTATGACGAGGAACCCGGCCGATGCCGAAGACCTCGTGCAGGAGACGTACGTCAAGGCGTACACGGCTTTCCGCTCGTTCCGTGCCGGTACCAACCTGAAAGCCTGGCTGTACCGGATTCTCACCAACACTTACATCAACTCGTACCGCAAGAAGCAGCGCCAACCTGCGCAGTATCCGACGGACGAGATCACCGACTGGCAGCTGGCCGCCACCGCAGAGCACACGTCCACCGGGCTGCGTTCGGCCGAGGTGGAGGCGCTCGACGCGCTGCCGGACGACGACATCAAGGCGGCGCTGCAGTCGCTGCCCGAGGAATTCCGGATGGCGGTGTACTACGCCGACGTCGAGGGATTCCCGTACAAGGAGATCGCGGAGATCATGGGCACACCCATCGGAACGGTGATGTCACGGCTGCATCGTGGTCGTAAGCAATTGCGTGGTCTCTTGGCCGATGTCGCCAAAGATCGTGGATTCAATCGGGACGGCGCAGTCGACACGGCCACGGCCGGCGCAGCCACCGAGGCGGAAGGTGTCAAACGATGAGTGAGCAGGACGAATTCGAAAGGCTCGACTGCTCGGCAGTCATCGCCGACGTCTGGTTGATGCTCGACGGTGAATGCGACGATTCCAGTCGCGCTCGTCTGCAACGTCATATCGACGACTGCGGATCCTGCCTCGAGGCCTACGGGATCGAGGAGAAGGTCAAGAGCCTGATCAACCGTAAGTGCGGCGGGGATCACGCACCGGAAAGCCTGCGTCAGCGGCTCACCGTCGAATTGCGTCGGACCATCGTCATCACGACTACCGAAACCGACAGCTGACCCTTCAGTGAAGATCTGAGGGGCAGCAACCTCGAAGAGCAACAACGTTCGACAGCTAAACGTCCGAGGGGCGGGGAAGCAATGCTT